>NZ_CP048286.1:3607500-3907500 GCF_010365285.1 Paenibacillus rhizovicinus | reverse complement strand
CAGCTTCGTCCGCAGCTCGAAGAAGTCGTCCGTCAGGTTTTCTTTGCGAATAAGCAGTTTATAGGCCTCGTTGTTATAGCTCACGGAAGCCATCAAATCCAGCGCATCCTGCACCTCGCCGATGACGATCTCGTCGCTGTCGACGACGGCCACCTTGGACGCGCCTTTCTGGTCGATCGTGATGTTCATGCTCCTATCCCCTTTCTATGCTCGATTGATCGAGCGAAACGCCCTCATTTAGAAATTGAAATTGTCCGGATCCGCTCCAAACCGTTTGTTCCGGTTCATCGCATCGAGCTGCGCCATGTCGTCGTCCGACAGCGCAAAATCGAATATCGCTAGATTCTCCATCATCCGGTTCCGGTTCGCGCTCTTCGGAATCGTCACCACGCCGTGCTGAATATCCCAGCGCAGCACGATCTGAGCCGGCGTCTTCCCGTATTTGGCCGCGAGCGCCGACACTTCCGCTTGGTCCAGATGGCCCGACATGAGCGGCCCCCAAGCCTCAGGCTGGATGCCGAGCTCCGCGCAGAAGGCGCGCAGTTCCGTTTGCGCCAGCAGCGGATGAAACTCCACCTGGTTCACCATCGGAACGACGCTGCAAGTCTCGAGCAGCTCGCGAAGGTGATTGGGCTGGAAATTGCTCACGCCGATCGCTCTGGCATGCCCTTCGCGGTAGAGGTGCTCCAGCGCCCGCCACGTATCCGCAAACTTGCCTTTGACCGGCCAGTGAACCAAGTAAAGATCGATAACGTCCAAGCCCAGCTTCTTGCGGCTGGACTCGAACGCCCGGAGTGTCGATTCATAGCCCTGCTCCTGATTCCACACTTTAGTCGTGACGAAGATATCGTCCCGCGCGATGCCGCTGTCCTTGATCGCCGTACCGACGCCGGCTTCGTTATCGTAGAAGGACGCCGTATCGAAGGAGCGGTAGCCAACCTCTACTGCCGTCCGAACGGCATCGGCGACCTCGCGGCCGTCTTGAAGCTGCCATACGCCGAAACCGAGCATAGGCATCGGTACGCCGTTCCGCAATACGACTTGCTGATCGAGCTGCATGTCATTTATCCCCTCTCGCTTGTTTGGATGCTTGTCATTCTTATCATAGAGTCGCCGCGCGGCGAAAGATAGCGCTTTTTACCGCTAATAGCAAGCTGTTTCACTTGGTTCCACCGCCGCATCGCCTTCAACTAGCTCTGAAATGCCTGGTGGAGGATCACCAGGCATTGGACTATGGATCTATGGTTCATGGCCTCTTCAATATGCCGAGGAAAGCTGTCCACGGACCGACGTCCGTCCGATAGCGTTCGGCCATGACGCGCACGATTTGGGCAAGATGCGTCATATCGTGAACGACCCATGTCGATAGCAATTCCCTCGCCTTTACGACTCCGAACGACGGATGCCTGCCCGTACGCTCCAAGTCCTTCGCCGGATCCACCAACATGCGCAATTGATTTATATTCGCGGTTCGAATCGTTTGAAACTCCTCAAGCTTCTGCTGCAGAGGCAGCTCGGACCGGCCCAGATGGGCGAAACGGTCGAAAGGCGGAAACGGCTTGCGCTCTCCCTCCTGAAGCAGGAAGGCCAATCGCGGGAGCCAATTCGTTCGTTCGCCTTCGATGAGATGGTCAATAACCTCGACGGGGTTCCACGTGCCTTCGCCCTCGTTGGACTTAAGCCAGTTATCGGACAGGCCGGATAGCATAGCCGCTACAGTAATCGGGGTACGCTCGAGCACCTCAATGGCCTCTTCCAATTGGAAATTCATCTTATTCTCCTTCCCGAACGGTTGCTTGCTCCTATCTAATTAAGAACGGGTTGACTCTGATGCCGTAAGCGCTATGCCTCTCTATTCTATCAAGATGCCCGGGGTGTTTCATCTGCAACGAGGCGATTCGCTAGAAAATCGAAACGGCGCATTGTGACCGAATAAGCTTCATACGATTCGCTAGGTATCGGCATGCCAGCCCAGCCAGGTGGAAGAATGACAAACGAAAAAAGAGCCTGCCCTCCCGGGCAGACTCGGCTCCATGCTCGCTCGCGATTAGCCGCCGAGAAGCCCCGCTTCTTTCAAGTTCAAATAACTGGCCGTGATCGTCTCGAACGGCGACAGATTGCGCAGTCGGTCCTGCTCGACGACCATCCACTCCACCCCGATTTCGCGGGCTTTCAGAATCGACGGCGCGATCCGGACGACTCCGGTGCCGACGGCGGTCCATTGGTCCGGCTCCTCCGCCGTCCGCACGTCCTTCACGTGAATGGCAGGCACGCGGCCGGCCATTTTCTCCAGCACGGGCACGGGATCGACGCCGCCCATCGTAATCCAGGCGATGTCCATTTCGAAGAACACCGCTTTCGGATCGGTATACTCTGCCAAGATATCCATGGCGCAAACCCCGTTCCACGCGGTCCGGAACTCATGCGCGTGATTGTGGTAGCAAAGCTTGACGCCTTCTGCCGCAAGACGGGCGCCGGCTTGATTGTAGAGTTCCGTGTCGCGAAGCAGCTCGTCCTTGGAATCGCAAGGCCCCCACCACACCGTTACATGCGGAGCCTGCAGGGCCACGGCATTGGCGGCCAGCTTGTCCAGCCCTTCCCGCAGCGATTCGCGGCTCGCGCTGAGCGTGATGGTCTCCATTCCGAGCGCGCGGTAGCGTTTCAGGTTACTCTCGACGTCGCCTTCCAACAGATAGTGCTCCACGCCTTCGATGCCTTGATAGCCGATCGCCGCCGCCTTGCCCGCCGCGCCCCAGAAATCCGCCTTCATCTCTTCATGGATGATGCCGATCAAACCGAGTTTAGGATTCGTCATCGTCATTACGCTCCTTGTCCGGCCGCCGGTGCGAAATGGCCGGCTTCCAGTAGTTGAATGAATGGATTATCGGTCACGCCTTCAAGCGGAAGCTCCACGCGCGCATGGCGGCGGACCGACTCGTAGAACGCATAAATGATTTCGCTGGCGCGGAGCGCTTTGCGATACGACAGCTCCGGTTCCGTGCCCGCGGCAAGACTGCTGACGATATCGTCGATGACGCCTGTCATTTGGTTGCCTTCCGGACTTGAAGGAACCTCCGGCTTCCAGGCCGGGTCGTCATAGGATCTGACCTCGCCGATCCCTCCGTCCCAATTCACTTCGATGAAGCCGCCGCTGCCGATCAGACGGATGCCGGTATGCATATCCTGGTCCGGTCCCCCAGTCTGAATATTGGCGCGAACGCCATTCTCGAAGACAAGCGTGCCGACCGCCATGCTCTCCGCGCGGACGTTGAACCAGTTCAGCGGGTTCGTGCCGTCGACGGCGCCAAGCACCCATTTCACGCCGATCTCTTCATTGAAACTGAGCGCCTGATCGAAGGTGTGCGTGCCGCAGTCCAGCAGATTCGGCGGCGAGTAGAGATCCATGCGGAGCAGCTTGCCGATCCGCCCTTCCTTCATCCACTGGCGGACAAGCTGATTGCCTTCCGCGAAACGGCGCTGATGGCAGAACGTCAGCTGACTGCCCGTCTCCTCGGCGATACGCGCCATCTCCAGACAGTCGCCCCAAGACGGAGCCATCGGCTTCTCGGAGTGGACGGCTTTCACGCCGGCCGCCGCGCAAGCCTGGAACATCTGCAGATGCAGCGGCGTCCATAGGCAGGAGATGACGATATCCGGTTTAACCGCCGCCAGCATCTCTATGTAGTCGGCATACACGACCGCGTTAAATCCGTAATGGTCGTTAAACGCCCGGGCCGCCTCCGTATTCAGATCGGCTAGCGCAACCACCTCGCAGCGGCTGTCTGTCTGCACGGCAGCGGCATGGGGCTTCGCCCGATTCCCGCATCCGATGAACGCAACACGATACACAGTCAACTCTATCGCCTCCTCGGTTTCTTCCAAATGTAAGCGTATCACAAACCGAGGAAGCCGGGGATAGAGAGATGTCCGTTCCGCATAGGAAAAATGTCGTTTGATCCTACTGCGACTGCGTCTGTGACTACGACTATTACAATCGTGCTACGCTTGATTCATCGGAGCATGATGCGCCCCGCCCAGCATGTCCTTGCGTCTGTATGCGCTCAGCATGAGGCCCAATGCGCCAAGCTCCAGGCAGGTATTCGCGTTCCAATTCAGAATCGGCAGCTGCATGCCCCCGAGAACCGGAAACATGCCTAGGCACATCAAGACATTCCACAGATACTGAATGCCGAGTACCACCGACAAGCCGATAACCAAATTTCTCGCATACCCGTCCGAAAGTTTCATTCCCATCAGGATCATCCGGCTCACGAAAAACAGCGCAAGCACCGCGACGGCGATGCCGAATACCCAGCCAAGGCTGTACACCAAATAAGAATACGTAAATTGACCCGCGATATCCGGCAGCGTGCGGGTCGGGGCCCCGAAGCCTTGTCCCCACATGCCGCCGCTATGAATGGCTTCAATCGAGCGCACCGTATGATAGGCGGTGGACTCATCCCGATGAAGGAAAGCCATATGCCGCTCCCAAACCGAACGCCATAAATCCGAATTATACGTCTTTTGAACATAGAACAGGAGTAGCGCGAAGATGCTTAGACCGGTCAGCAGCAGCTTCCATTGCCTGTTCATGAGCAGGAGAACGGCCACACCAAACAGATAGATGATCAAATAGCCGACCGCAGGCGCCGATAGGAAGAGAAACACCGGAAGCACGACATAGACAACCCCGCCGAAAACCGATCTTTTGGCAGATGCCATCCAGTCTCCACTCGGAACCGATTTCGCATTATGCAGCAATCCGGCCACGGCGATGATCAGCAAATACGGGGCTGCCGCACAGATGTTGATCGTATACGCCCCTATCATAATCCACTGCTTTGCCCCGTTCAGCTGAGTGCCATGCCATTGAACGGCAGCCATAAGCAGCAGCGTGCCGGCATAGACGGCGCCGGATACGTTCAGCAGCCTGCGGTAGTCGATGAAATACAAGCTGCCCATCACGGCAATGCCCATTCCGGCAAAAACCAGCTTGCGGCCGATCGCCAGCTGTCCGTCCAGCGCGGCATTTAACGAGAACGACGCGATCACCCCCAGAAGGAGCATGCACGCCGTCAGCGCGATGACGCTCCATTCCGTCCGCGGCTTATGCGCCTGGTGCAGCTGTTTGCCCACTTCCTCCGGATCGCCCATCTGCAGCAGCGCCTCATGGACGGCTTCATCCTCGCTCTTCCCATGGCGATCGACCTTCTCGTCGATCAGCTCTTCCAAGTGACTTTGCATTTCCAAGCGGATTTCCTCATGCATCGCCTTGGCCTTGATTTGCGCGCATAGCCTGTCCAGATACCGACTCACGGCCGCATGCCGTCCGATGTCCCCCATTACGCCCGCCCCTCCCCGATAATGCGCGAGACCGTCGAGCTGAACAACGTCCATTCCCGCTCCTTCTCGACCAGCGTCTTCTGTCCTTCCTGCGTCAGCCGGTAATACTTGCGCTTCCGTCCGCCTTCCTCGCCCCAGTAAGCTTCCACGAGCCGTTCGACCTCAAGGGTATGCAAAATCGGATACAACGTCCCTTCCTTGAACGTGAACAGGCCGTCGGACTGCTGCTCGATCCGCTTCGCCATCTCGTAGCCGTACAAATCCTTATGCTCCAGCAGCTTCATGATCAGAATGACCGTACTGCCTTTCAGGAGCTCCTTGTTGATTTTCATCGCGTCCTCCTTTTAATACCTCGACTATCTATGTATCGTTTATCTAGGTATAACATGAATGCCGAACGACTGCAACTTTTTTCCAGTCCGACCAGTCTATCTATGTGCTCGCTTACCCTTAAAGGAGGATTATTCGATGAACATACAACGTTTGTACGCACTTGGCTTGTCGATACTGCTGGCTGCCGGCGTCTTGGGCGGGACGACGGCTGCAGCGCAGGCGGCTGAGCTCCCTGCTGCTGCGGCAAGTTCCACTGCGCAGGCACCCGCGGCAGCGGATGATGGTTCCGCGGCTGCCGTTCCGGCGCCCGCGAAATGGCCGGAAACGATTCAAGCAGCAGTTATCGCGCGGGTCCAGATGCAGCACGCCGATATGATTTACGTGCCGCTCTTCGGCTCCCGTGAAGCGGACAAGGCCGCCCTTGCGAAAACGGCGATCATCGTGAACCGGCTCATCGGGAAACTCAAACCGTCGAAGGAGCAGCTGGTCGGCGAAGATTCGTTCTTCTCTACCAATCTCGATGTGATGCTTACGGACGGCACCGAGATCTATCTGCGTTTCAAGGATTCGAAGAACGTGCTGGTCTATATCGGAGAGGATGAATATAGCACCGTCGACGATCTCGCCTTGAGCGAGTTGTATAAGCTGCAGCAATCGCCGCAGTCGGACGTCAGCACCCGCAGTCCGGCCATCGGGCAGACCGTCCGCATGACGGGCAGCGACGCTCCCTTGCAGCATGGCATGGTCAGGGTATTCGTCGAGACGCCGGGCTCATCCGGCGGCTACCAGGCGCCGAAGGGCATCTATTACCCGTCCAAACGGGCATTGCTCGTCTATTCGGCGCCTTACTCGGAGGCACGTTACGACTTTCAGTTCACGATGCCCGCGTACGGTGAAGCGATCGACGGCAGCTTCAAGCCGATTACGCCCGGAAAATACGAGCTCGACGTCGATACCGGCGCCAGCATGACCATGCGCAGCGTGACGATCGCCCCTCCGGCAGCCGCCCAGTTTGTCATCAACGGCGTCGTCGTAAGCGACCCGGCGCTTGCGCCAGTGGTCAAGAACGGCGTCATGCTGCTGCCGATGCGCGCGCTTGCGGAAGCATTCGGGTGGGACGTGAAATGGGACGCCGCGCATAAAGCCGCGTTCGTTTCCTCGCTGTCCGAGGTTCCTGCCGCAAGTCTCGGAAGCAGCACCGCTTTGTCGCTGTGGGTGAACGGCGAGCAGCTTGCCGGCGCGAACGCCAAACCCGTAGTCGTGAAGGGCAGCATATATCTGCCGCTGCGGGCGACGGCGGAGGCGTTCGGCTTCCATATCGAGTGGACGCAGAGCGTTCGCGGCGCGTTCCTCACTTTCATGCCGCAGCTGCTGAAGGAGAGCCTATATGCGGGCGACGCGAGGAAGCTTGCTGCCGTGAAGCTCATGAACGGCTATGTAAATGCGCTTAACGGCCGCGACGTCTCCGCGCTCGGGAAACTGTTCGTCAAGAATGCCGCGCCGGCGACGGTGATCGAAACGATCGGCCAACGGCTCATCACGGGCATCCGCTCCGTCACGTTCGAAGACCGTCCCGGCGGCACGCTGCTAGCGAACGCGACGTTCACGTATTTGTTCGATCCGAACGGCAATAAATCGGGTACCCCGGGAATCGTGTTCGCGCTGGAGGATGGGGTTTGGAAGATCGCGGATGTGGATTGATGCGGAGTAGAAGTATGGAGTAAGAACCAGCAACAGGAATCCAGAATAGAAACTTTGTACAAGAATAAAGCGGCCGCCTCGGACTTTGAAGTCCTGGGCGGCCGCTTTGAGTCTGTTACGAACCTTTATGTTCCTTCTGGTGTCGTCGTCGAAATCTGCCAGCGAATGCCGTACGGATCGACGAGACGGCCGAACATGCTGCCCCAGAACATTTTCGCGAAAGGCATGAGCACGCTGCCGCGCGCGGCAAGGTTGTTGAAGGCTTGCTCCGCCTCCTCGGCGCGCTCGTACTCCAGGGTCAGATCCAGCCCGTTGCCGCGCTGAATCGTATCGGAGTCGGCCATATAGAACGTCAGTCCCGCCGCCCGCAAAATCAAATGCATCACGCGTTCGCGATCCTCCGGCGCACCGCCCGGCATGTCGCCGAAGGTTTGCACGCTCGCGATCTCCCCGCCAAGCGCTTTCGCGTAGAAGTCTGCCTGCTCGCGGGCGTTGCTGCTGTAGATGTAAGGGGTCAATTTAGCCATGGTGGTCTACTCCTTTGTTATACGCTCTCATTGGGAGGACAGAGCACTCACGCAAGCTGCCGTCGTCGATTCTAAAGCTCCCGATGAATCCAGAAGCGCCTCACGACATTGCCGTTCTCTTCGGTAATTTCGGAATGGAATTGCCCGCCGTTCGCGCGAATCGTCCGTTCCGAGCCGATATTATCGCGGTCGCAGATGACGAGTACTTCGCGGATGCCGAGACGGTCCGTCAAGGCGAGCGCCTGCGAGAGAATGGCCTTCGCATAACCTTTGCGCCTCTGCGAAGGAATAATCCCATACCCGATATGACCGCCGCCTTCTTCCAGCTTCCGATTCAGCTTGTGCCGGATATTGGTGGCGCCGACAACCGTACCTGCCTCATCCATGAGCCAATACGTCGAATGCGTTACCCCGCCTTCCGGCGCCGTCGTCTCGGCTTCCTGCAGAAACCGGAGATGCGCGGGAAAATCAGTCGGGTCCATGCTGACGACCCATGGCACGATATGCTCGCCGCTTGCGATCCATTCGTTATAGAACGTTTTGTACGCCGCTTCATGCTCCGCGGACGGCTTGACCAAATAAACGCCGTCGCGGGCCAGTGCCGCTTGTTGATGGTTATCCATATGCGCGTTCTTCCTCTCTATAGAAAAGGCAAGGCATCAGTAAGTTCTCCTGCTGCCTTGCCTTGGAATGCTTAACGCGAACGGGTGCGCTGCGGTCTGCCGCCGGCGCCTTGCTTGCCGCCGCCCGGGCGGCCGCCCTTGGCGCCGCCGAACGATGACCGGCCGCCGGACGACCGTCCGGACGATGGACGTCCAGGCGGGCGGCCTTGGCCTTTATCGCCGCTGCCTGGGAACTGCGGCGCGCCGCCGGAACGGCCTGCGCCGCCGCGCGATGCTCCCGCGCTGCGGCCGCGGGTTTCGCCGCCGCTGCGAGCGTCGTCGCGCTCCGCGTCGCGGCCTGCGCCGCCCCACGATGCCGCGCCGCGGCTTTCACCGCCGCGCGATGCTCCGGCGCTGCGGCCGCGGGCTTCGCCGCCGCTGCGTGCGCCGCCGCGCTCCGCGTCGCGGCCTGCGCCGCCCCACGATGCCGCGCCGCGGCTTTCACCGCCGCGCGATGCTCCGGCGCTGCGGCCGCGGGCTTCGCCGCCGCTGCGTGCGCCGCCGCGCTCCGCGCCCGGGCTGCTCCACGCTGCCGATGCACCGCGGCCGCGGGCTTCGCCGCCGCGTGCGGCCGTGCCGCGTTCGCCGGCTGCTTCGCCCGCCGGCGTGCTGTAGCGCGAGCGTCCGCCCCGCGGAGCGTCCGCGCGCTTAGCGCCCCATTGCTGCGGCTCATCCGTACCGGAGCCGCGTTTGGCCGCGCCAGCATAGGCGCCGCCGGCCGATCTGCCGCCTGCGGCGGAACGACCGCCACGGCCAGCCTGGCCGCTGCGTCCGCCTTGCGCGCCGCGTCCTGCACCGCCGGCGCCATTGCGGCCTGCGCCTCTGCGCTCGCCGCCGGAACGGCCATCGCGCGGACGTTCGCTGCGCGCTTCACGCGCAGGCGCGCCGCCTGCGCGGCCTTCGCGCGGAATCGACATCTGGATGCCTTTCTCGATGGCAGCCAGCTCCAAACGGTCATGCGGCGAGACAAGCGTGATCGCCAGCCCTTCTTCGCCAGCGCGGCCCGTCCGGCCGATGCGGTGAATGTAGCTCTCGGCATTCTCGGGAATGTCATAGTTGAAGACATGCGTGACGCCTTCCACGTCGAGACCGCGCGCCGCCACGTCCGTCGCCACGAGCAGATGCAGCTTCGCATCGCGGAAACGTTTCATGACCTGCTCCCGCTTCGCCTGCGACAAGTCGCCATGCAGCTCGTCGCTGTTGAAGCCGTTCTCCTGCAAGTAATCGTTCAGCGCGCTCGCGCGTTTCTTCGTCCGGCAGAAAATAACGCCAAGATACGGGTTGTGCTCTTCCAGCAAACGTTTCATTTGTTCCAGCTTGTTCTGAGCGCTGACCTCGACGGACAGCTGGCGAATGCCTTTGACCGTCACTTGCTGCGCGCGGACCGTAATTTCCTTCGGTTCGATCATGTAGCGCATCGCGAGCGAACGGACGCCTGCCGGCATTGTCGCCGAGAACAGCATCGTCTGCTTGCGGTACGGCATTTGCGTCATAATTTCCTCGACCTCGGTCAGGAATCCCATATGGAGCATTTGGTCCGCTTCGTCCAATACGAGCATTTTGACCGCGCCCAGCTTGATCGTGCCTCTGCGGATATGATCCAGCAGACGGCCCGGCGTCGCCACGACGAGATGCACGCCGCGTTTCAGCTTGCGCAGCTGCGATTCCACGTCCTGCCCGCCGTACACCGCAAGCACGCTGAATTCTTCCTTGCTCGCCAGCCGGTTCTTCAGCTCCGTCGTAATTTGCAGCGCAAGCTCCCGCGTCGGCGTCAAAATCAAGCCCTGCACGTCATCCCGCTCCGCGCGCGTCTTCTCCAGCATCGGCAGCAAGAAGGCCAGTGTCTTCCCCGTTCCCGTCTGCGCCTGGCAGATCACGTCGCTGCCTTGCATAATAACCGGTATCGCGCTTTCCTGAATCGGCGTCGCTTCCGTGATTCCTTCGTTCCGCAGCGACAGCGCTCTTTCCTTCGCGATCCCTAATTGTTCAAAACCTGCCAATTATTCCACCTCATTTTTTCTATGCAACCCATTAATCCCTTTACAGTTACCCCGTCTCATCAACCGGTATTTCCTATCGTACCACATTCGCGGCTCTCCCATGTACCGAATGTTCCCAAATCGCTTCCTGCGCAGCTCATTTGACCGCTCCTCCGAAGCTTCAAACGCCCTTCATACAAGTCCCTTATACTCTATCTTACCCAGATTACATGAGGTTTAAGGAGGCCTGAACCGTGAAAGCTGCAAAATGGCTCAAATGGAAAATCGGGACGGTATGCGCCATCCTGCTTGTCCTTATCTTCCAGCTCGTCAAATCCAGCCCGCAGTTTCAGCTTCAAATCGACGATCAAGCCGCATCCAAGGCCTCGCCCGGCAGCATCGACCTCCGCGCCGACGATGACGACAGCGTTATGCGGGAATGGCAGGAGCAGGACACGCCGTCCTCCGGCGGTTCGTTTCAAGAATCGGATGGCCGGCAGGGCCGGCGCTTCTCCAGGTCCGGCGAGGGCCGCGGGAGCGTGCAGCAAGGCGGCAACGGCTTCGATGCCCGAACGAGCCGGTCCTAGACCGACGGGACGCTCATCCACCCGGCATGCCGGAATGCCGTCAGAAGCCGTCAGCACGCGGAAAGGGGAGATCGCCGCATGAACCGTGATCGTGAACAGCACACAGAGAGCACCGCACTGACCACTTTTGCATTCCGGGCAATGAATACGGCCGTCTCTTGCACCCTGTCCTGCGAGCACAAGGAGCAGGCCGAGCAATGGAAGCAAACCGTGATGTCCTGGTTCCGCTATATCGAGAACCGCTTCAGCCGTTTCCGCCCCGGCAGCGAACTGGTACAGCTCAATAAGACGACAGGTACAGATTGTCTAGTCTCCTCCGCCATGCTGGAGGTGCTGCAGCTCACGGAATTATATCGGAAGCAAACGGAGGGAACCTTTAGCCCGTTTATTTTGGATGCTCTGCAGCGATGCGGTTACGACCGTTCGTTCGAACAGCTGACTGCTGCCTCGGGCGCAGCAGCCGCTCTCTCGCCTGCTGCGCATTTTGCATCCGCCGACTCTGCCATCGACATCGATGCGCCTGCCATCCAAATCAATTCCTATATGCAGTCCGTGAAGCTCCCTTCCGGAGCAGCGATCGACTTGGGCGGCATCGTCAAAGGCTGGGCGGTTCGGCGATTGGCCGACTGGCTCCGGCGCAAGCATGGCGTTGCCCGCGGAATTCTCAATGCCGGCGGCGATCTGGCCGTATGGGGCGGGGGACCGCTCGGTTCTAACGAGTCTCCTGTGTCGTCCGGCACAGAGGAGATCACCGATATCGGCACGCGGGCGACCGCGGAGACCTCCGCCTGCAACGCGCCTGCCGCCTACGCCGCATCGCCCATTCCTGCTGCCCGCACCAAGCCAGACAACAGCATGAATGACTCCTCACCGCTTTGGCGAATCGCAATCGAGCATCCTTGGCAGGACGAAGGCACTATCGGCCTGCTTCTGCTCGGCGACGGCGCATCGGCCACTTCCAGCACGCTCGGCCGCCGCTGGGAACAGGGCGGAGAGATGATGCACCACTTAATCGACCCCGTTACGCTGCGTCCGGCAGCGAGCGATCTCGTTCAGTGCACGACAAGCGGCAGCGACCCTGTCGCCTGCGAGATTTGGGCCAAGACGCTGTGCATTCTCGGCAGCGAAGCCGGTCTCGGCCTGCTTGCCCGCGCGAAGCCGCCTGTCGAAGCACTGCTGTTCAGCCGCGGCCGGGACATCATTTATTACGGCGACCAGGCTTCGCTCGGCGCCAAATGGGTCGGCGTTCCCGTTACGCGTACTATTTTCCGCAATGCCTGATAACACTACCGAATTGGAGGGATCGCCTTGATCGACTTGCTGCTTCGACTGCCCACCTGGGAAATCATCCGCGTCGCCG
Organism: Paenibacillus rhizovicinus; assembly: GCF_010365285.1. Taxonomy (NCBI): domain Bacteria; kingdom Bacillati; phylum Bacillota; class Bacilli; order Caryophanales; family Paenibacillaceae; genus Paenibacillus; species Paenibacillus rhizovicinus. The sequence goes on along the minus strand of NZ_CP048286.1, from coordinate 3,895,008 downwards.
GCATCGCTTCGTTCTGTCTGCTGACCGTCGGCATGGCGCTCGGCATTTCATACAACTTCGCCATCTGGCCCCGCGGCTCGAAACGTCGCCTGTACCGCTGGCATTCCTTCTGCACCATTGCAGGTACGGCCATCGGCCTGCTTCACGGGATGACGACGATCATCGATACGTATGTGCCGTATACATGGAAGGACCTGCTCATTCCGTTCAGTTCCGCGTACGCACCCGCTTGGAGCGGCCTCGGTTCGCTGAGCGGCTACGGCATGCTGCTCGTCATCTTGACGACCGATTTGCGCAATAAGCTGAAACGCCCCCTGTGGCTGCTGTTCCATCTGCTTTCCTACCCTATCTATATGATGGCGCTGCTTCACGGCTTTTTCCTCGGCAGCGACAGCGATTTGCCCGGCATTCGACTGCTCTACGCCGCTTCCGTCATCTTCCTGCTTGGACTCACGGCCGCACGAGGCGCCATGAGCACGCCGGCCAAAGCGGAGCCTCAGGTCGCCGTTATACCGCCACCTCGCCGCCGTTCGGCGGAGAAGTAGCATGATCGCTTGGTCTTGGTCATGGCCTGGCCAAGGCGGTCAGACTTTCAGTTTCGCAAGAATGGCTTGCAGCAAGCGGATTATTTCCGCCATGCCCCGGAGGAAAGCGCAGACTACAAGCGATACGATCAACGTGGTCCAGAACGCTGAATACGCGTTCCTCATTAACATATATAACGCCCCCAACACCCCGCAGATCGCGATTGTCCAAGCGACGGCGATCAGGCCGGAAGCGATTTTGTTCTCTTTCCTGTCGGAATAGTCCAACTCGTAACGATGAAGATCTGATTTCATAAGCGATCTGCCCTTTCCTTCTGTGCCCCTGCTTGCGGCGCCTGCTGGTAGAAATAATTCGGCTTCTTCACCGTATCATCGTAGCTCGTATGGAACACGCCCGTCGTTGCGGGAGACAGCGGCGGGATCAGCCACGACCACCGTCCCGTCGGCGTGCGGCCGTTCTGCCGTTCCTTCTCCGTAAACAAGGCAAACTGCTTGCTCGCCGTGTGATGGTCAACGATCGCGACTCCCTGCGCCTTGAACGAATGCAGCACGGCCACATTCATTTCCACGAGCGCCCGGTCCCTCCATAGCGTCGATTCGCTTGCCGTGTCCAGCCCCATCAATGCAGCCAGCTTAGGCAGCATGTCGTAGCGTGCGGCGTCCGCCAAATTGCGCGCGCCGATCTCCGTCCCCATGTACCATCCGTTGAAAGGCGCCGCCGTATAATGAAGGCCGCCGATTTCAAGCCGCATGCCGGAGACGAACGGCACGGCATACCATCTCAGCCCCAACTGCCCGAACGCCGGGAGATCCGGATGAACGAGCGGCACTTCCAGCACGATGTCCCGCGGCACATCGAACCAGCGCGGACCGCGGCCCTCGATTTGAATAACGAGCGGCAGCACGTCGAACGCCGTGCCTTCTCCTTGCCAGCCGAGTCCCTCGCAAATTCGCGTTAATTCCTCTGAAATCGGGTCGCCGATTACCGTTCCATCCGCCTGCCGATACCCGGCATACCGAATCAACTGCTCGTTCCAAATCCGAATATTCGGGCGCTCAGCTTCAGCCGATGGAGCGAAAACCGTAATCGTCGGTAATAGTTTGCCGCCGTTCGTGGCATATTCGATATGATGAAAGATTGCCTCCGCAATCTCCTCTTCCGTCTTCGCCGCGCGCGCGTCTTGGACGCTGAGCGCATCCCAGAACAGCCGCCCGATGCAGCGGTTGCTGTTGCGCCATGCCAGCTTCGCGCCATAAGCCAGTTCTTCGCTCGTATGCGCGTACGTCCCGCTTGTCTCGAGCTCGTCCGCAACCTGCTTCAGTCTCGCTTCCGTCGCATTTCGCGGAATGCTCAGCTCGCTGCCGTATTGTTCGATAAACTGCGCCGCTTCCTGCAGCAGCGCTTGGTGGCTGAAAGCCGTCGATTGATTTCGCATCCTCTTGATCCCCGCCCGCCCACGTGTAAGTTGTTTCTATTATAGCGGATTCCATGCTTCATTTCCTGGCAGGCAGCTATTTTCACGAAATATACTTTAATTAAGTAAGTGAGAAGGCTATAATAACGAAGAACGATGCAAACCATACCTTAAAGGAGTGAGACGTTTGACTCTCAACCATCTTCATACCCCTTACGAGCTGAAAAGCTTGTCGCTGCGCAATCGGATCGTCATGGCCCCGATGTGCCAATATGCGGTTGACGCGAAGGACGGCATCCCGAACGAATGGCATTACGTCCACTATGTTTCGCGCGCTATCGGCGGAACCGGCCTCATCATAATGGAAATGACGGACATCGAGCCGGATGGCCGCATTACCGATTTTTGTCTAGGCTTATGGTCGGATGATCATATTCCCGCGTACCGGCGAATCGTCTCGGAGGTGCATAAGCACGGCTCGAAGATCGGCATCCAGATCGCCCATGCCGGCCGCAAAGCCGAGCATGCCGCGCAGCCGGTCGGACCTTCCGACATCCCGTTCAGTGACGCCTACCGCAAACCGCGCGCATTGAGCACGGAAGAAGTACGCGACATGGTCGGCAAGTACAAGGAAGCCGCCCGCCGCGCGGTCGAAGCCGGCTTCGACACGATCGAGCTGCACGGCGCGCATGGCTATCTGATCCATCAATTCCACTCGCCGCTCGTCAACAATCGGACGGATGAATACGGGCAGGATCGCGCGCTGTTCGGCGAGCAGGTCATCCAAGCGGTTCGCAGCGTCATTCCGCCGGAGATGCCGCTCCTCATCCGCGTATCCGCGATTGAATATGCCGATGGCGGCTACGATCTCGCCTACGGCGTGGATATATTCCGGCGCTACCGGGATGCCGGCGCCGACATGTTTCACGTCTCCAGCGGCGGCGAAGCGCCGCTCGGCAGCCGGAGGCCGGACTTCTCCCCCGGCTACCAGGTTCCGCTTGCGCGCGAGCTGAAGCAGGCGCTCGGCGTGCCCGTCATCGCCGTCGGCATGCTGGATGACCCTGCGCTCGCCGACGCGACGGTTTCCAGCGGGGACGCGGACCTGGCCGCGGTCGCTCGCGCCATGCTGCGCGACCCGTACTGGGCGCTGCACGCGATCCAATCCGTCACCGGTTCCGCCAAGGAGTCGGAAGAGTGGATTCCGCTTCAATACCAGCGCGCTTACTAATACCTAGCGTACGCGCATCACAAACGACAAACAGGACGCTGCGGATTTCTCCGCTTCGTCCTGTTTGTCGTTTGCCTTTTGCCATATGTACGGCGCTGCAGCCACGCTTCCAATCATCTGGCGGAGCTATGTTTACGCAGCATTCGCATTGGAAACAAAACATGGTAAACTGATGCTAATCACTACGTAACAGAAACGCCCCGCCGTCGCCCCTTAAGCGGCCCGCAATCACGATTCCTATTACAGAGAAAAACGAAGCATGAAGGATAGCGAAACTTACTATAGTTTAAGAAAGGCTGGTATCGGATGGAACATACGTTTACGATCGAGCCGGGCGGGTTCACTCCGTTCGCGGACGAAGACGCGCTGATCGAGCAATGCAAGACATGGGGACTGCTGTCGGACAAGGCCGTCAAGTCCAAAGCATTCGTCTACAAACGCGGCGGCAGCACCCTGCCCTGCGCCATCGTGGGCTTCGTCGACTTTATGACGGCCGTCATTGAATTCGAGAACAAACAGCAGCACTTGATCCACCCTTCGCTTCTGAAGGAAATGCAGGCGTCCACCTACGGCCAGCGGCAGCGCTCGGCCGATGCGGCCGAATCAACGGATACAGAGACGCCGCAGGAAGAATCGGCTGCAATTGCAGCGACGGATACCGAAACCCGTAGCGTCGATGAAGATGCGTCAGCAGACGCTCCGGCCCAGAGCGCAGACGCCGCAGTCAACGTTGCCAACTCCGGGGCAGCCGCTCCGGTTGCCAGCCCGCCGTCGCCGGCGGCGGACGAGCCCCGCGTGGAGAAGTCCAAGCCGGAAGCCGCCAAGGAGAAACCGGCCAAGAAAAAATCGGCTAAAGTGCAGCTTCCCGAAGAGAAGGTCAAGCTTAGCGCCGTCGTCAAGGAATTCACCACCGTCCCGAACCACTTCGCCGAGGAAGACGACGAAGTCATCATCTACGAGAACGTCATGATCACGGAGCAGGAGCTCGAACTCGGCGATGCATGGTCCAGCCACAGCAACACGCTCAAGAAGCTCGAGTTGGAGGTTGGCGATGCCATCACGTTCGAAGCCAAAGTCGTCGCCAAGAAGCTGACCAAGCATCCCGTGCCGTACAAAATCAACAATCCAAGCAAAATCGCAAAGGCCTAATAGATTACGGCAACAACCAAACAGCGGCTGCTTCGGGGAATCGTCCCCAAGCAGCCGCTGTTTCTTGTTCATTTGCAAGTTTGAATCGCAGCGCTGCAACAACGCTGCCGACGAACAAGATTAAACCAAGTCATAATAATGATTGCCAGCGATCCGGTTATCCGCTTAACGCATTCCTAACGGCCAAAATATACTTCGCCTGATCGAGCGGATTCACGCCTCGCCGCTGCCGGGATACGTCGACGTCCGGCGGGCATTCGCGATAGCCCGCGAAGAATGTCGTAAGCGTGCCGCGCCCCTTCGTCATGGCGCCGAGCCGCGCCGGAAAATCCAGCGTCGTCGCGACGGGAAGCAGCCCCTCCAGCTCCATCCGCTCCTGGCGCAGCACCGGCGCTTCGAATTCTCCGCGCATGACGACAAGCTCGTTCATGAGCTTGCCGCCGTACTCCTCCGGCACCGACATGCGGAAACGCAGCATCGGCTCCAGCAGCTTCGTGCCGACGCCGGCAAGCCCGTTCATGATGCCCATCGGCGTCGCGATAACGAAGTCGAGCGGATGGGTATGCCAGACGTGATGCTCGCCTTCCACGAGCGTTACCGAGAGATCCGTCACTTCCCAGTTCCGAAGCCCCTGCTGCAAGGCTTCCGGTACGCGCCGCGCCACTTCGTTCTGGTAGCTTTCCAGCAAACGCTCGCCCCGCACGAGGGACTTGTACACGAGGCCGCTGCCCCGCTCCCCCGGCTCGATGACGAACCGCAGAATCGCCCAGCACGGCTTCGGCGCCAAGTACGCGACGAATCCTTCGCCGGACGCTGCCGGCGTCTCCTTATAGATGACCGACGGCGCGCCGAAGCTCACCGCCAGCTTGAACCGGCTCTGCAATATGGACGTGAGCACTTCCATCTGGATCGGCCCCATGACCTTCAAATGCAATTCGCGTTCGTCCTGCAGCCATTGCAGGTCCAGCAGCGGGTCTTCATCCGCCAGCTCCTGGAACGCCGCGACGACCGCGGGGTAGTCCGCCTCGCTGCCCCACTGCACCTGCACGGTCAGCAGCGGCACGGCCAGCCGCTTCTCGCCAGGCACGCCTTCCGGCGTACCGAGCACATCCCCGATGCGCGCGCGGCTGAGACCGTACACCGCGGCGATGTCGCCAGCGGCGAGCACGCCGATGTCTTCCGACTTCTGCCCGTGCACGCGGCGAATCTGCGTCACTTTATCCTGCATGCCGCGCGTATGGTTGAGCAAGGTGTCGCGATTTCGAATCGTCCCTTGGTAGAGGCGGACATACGCGATTTTGCCCATGACGGGATCCCGCTCCATCTTGAAAATCACGCCGGCAACCGGCGCCGTCACCGATCCGGCCGGGTCGGGCAGATAGGCGAGGACGGCATCCATCAGCTCCTTCACGCCGATGCCGCGGTTCGATGCGCCGAACAGCACCGGAAACAGCGACGAGCGATGCGCGCCGGCGACAAGCGCGAGCGCCGCCTGACGCTCATCCAGCGGATGGCCCTCCAAATAAGCTTCGAGCAGCGCCTCGTCCTGCTCCGCCGCCGCTTCCAGCAGACGCTGCCGATACGGCTCCGCCCACGGATGGCCTGCCATCGCCGAGGCATCCATTAAATCCACGGAGCCCATGAAATCCGCTTCCGCCCCGATCGGGGCTGCAATCGGCACTGCTCCGGGCGACAAGAGCCGGTGCAGATCCGCCAGCACCCGCGGCGCATCCGCGCCGATCCGGTCCATTTTGTTCACGTAGATGATTGTCGGGATTTCAAGCTCGCGCAGCGCCTGCCAAATAATCTCCGTCTGCGCCTGCACGCCTTCCACCGCCGACACGATCAGCACCGCCCCGTCCATGACGCGCAGCGAGCGCTCCACCTCGGACAGAAAATCGACATGCCCCGGCGTGTCCACCAGGTTGATCGGCGTCTCCTTCCAAGCGAAACGCGTCACCGCCGCGCGGACCGATATGCCCCGCTCCCGTTCCACGTCCAGCCAGTCCGTCTGCGCCGTGCCCGCATCCACGCTGCCTAGCGCGCGAATATTCCCGCTTTGATAGAGCATCTGCTCGGTCGTCGTCGTCTTGCCTGCGTCGACGTGGGCGAAAATCCCGACGTTGCGCAGCTTGATCGTTTGTTCAGCTTTTATCGTCATAGTAGATATGCTCCGCTTGAAGCAGCCGGCCTCCCGTTATCGTAAAGATGCCGAAGGAATACTTCGGCTGCTTGCGCTTATCTGCCGCCGACCCCGGATTGAACATCAGCACTCCGTCCCGCTCGCGCTTCACGGGCACGTGGGAATGGCCGAAGACGATGACGTCGACGCTGCCGCCGGCGAATGATTTGAAGGCGTTCGTCTCCGTATCCTCGCGCTTCCCCGTCCCGATGTGGCCATGCACGATGCCGATGCGCACGCCGCCCAGAGTCAGAATCTTGCGTTGGCCGAATTTCTTCTCGATCTCCGCGCCATCGTTATTGCCTGCCACGCCGTCCGTCTCCGCATAGGCGCGGAGCATGTCCCAGACCGCCATCGTCATCCAGTCCCCGGCGTGCAGAATGGCATCCGCGTCCGTCAACTCCCGAATGAGCCGGTCCGGCAGCTTCTTGGCCATGCGCGTCATATGCGTATCGGAAACCACGACAACCTTCATGACTGCTCAACTCCTTCGCGCGTCCTCGAGCCGCCTTGAGTCCTCCGGGCCGCCTAGGCGCTTATTAGCTTCATTATTGGTCAAAATCGCCCTCGGTTCAATAGCTATTACCGCTGCCCCTCCGGATACAAGCCAATGTAGTGTACGAGGTGCAACTCTTTGCTCGGTTTCTCCGTCTCTTTCCTTTAAACATAACATAAACCTTCCGCAAACAAGCTAATTTCCGTCCGCGACCCCATTCGACCGAAAAAACCATTCCTTCACCACGAAGTATATGTTAGATTATATTACATAATAGTCTTCACCCCATTCCTCAGTTGCGAAGGAGAGATCGCGATGATGAAAATCCGCCGTTATTCCACCGCCGACCACGACGACATCTGGAGACTGCATCTTCTCGTCATCGCCGCCGCGGGCGTAGAGCCGACGCACCAGCACTATCACGATATCTTCCATATCGAGGAGCAGTATCTATCGAGCGGAGGCGACTTCCTCGTCGGCACGGCCCAGAGCGGCATGGTCGTTGCCATGGGCGGCCTCAAGAAACTGGATTTCGACACTGCCGAAATCAAGCGGCTGCGCGTCCATCCCGATTATCAGCAGCGCGGCTACGGGCAGCGGATCCTCTCCAGGCTGGAGGACCGAGCCGCCGAGCTTGGCTTCAACCACATCTATCTCGATGCCTTGACCAACCAGCTCGGCGCGAAGAAGCTGTTCACGAACAACGGCTACGCCCACCGGGGCGCGTCCGTTATCGACGGCTTCTGGGTCAACGCCTACGAGAAAACGCTGATCAATTCCTCCGTTCGCTAACAACGCCCGCCCCGTCCGCCAAAGCGGAAGCGGCCTCCTTGCCCGCGCCTACAACACGGTATAGTCCAGCCATTCCCGGGGAAGCAGTCTTTTGTATGAAGCCTGCAGATAGCGGTCGTCGATCAGCAGCAGAACGCCCCGGTCCTGCTCCGAACGAATGAGGCGCCCGCCCGCCTGCAGCACCTTGTTCATGCCGGGAAACTGAAAGGCATATTCGAACCCGTTACGCCCCGTTCCGTCGAAATAAGCTTTCATGATATCCCGTTCGAATCCGACCTGCGGCAGCCCGACGCCGACCACCGCGACGCCCGTCAGCCGATCCCCGACCAAATCGATCCCTTCCGCGAAAATACCGCCCATGACCGCAAATCCGATCACCTGCTCCTCGGCATCGCTTTGGAACGCGGCAAGGAACCGTTCCCGCTCTTCCTCCGACATGCGCGCACTCTGCACGATGATCTTCGCGCCGTCCGCGCCCGCCTGCTCCGGTCTCAGTATCGCAAACCGCTCATGGGCATCCTCCATATAAGCGTAGGAGGGAAAGAACAGCAGATAGTTGCCTTTGCGCTGCGACGTGACCCGGCTCAGCAAGGACACGATCGGCTCCTTCGTCCGTTCCCGGTCCTGATATCTCGTAGACATCGGACTGATGTACACGTCCAGCTGTTCCCGGGAGAAGGGCGACGGAATGACCACGGAATAACTCGCTTCGCCATCGCTTCCGAGCATGTCCATGTAATACGGGAGCGGCGTCAGCGTCGCCGAGAAAAACACCGTCGACCGATAGCCCTTGCCCATCGTTCGCAGCAGATGCGACGGATCCAGACAGAACAGCTTTATCCGCACCTCGCTTCGCGCGCATTCCGTATACGTGACGTACCGCTCATCGTAGAGCTTCGCCGTCCGAACGAAGTTCTGGCACGCAAAATACAGCTCCAGCAGCTCCCGGGTGCCGGAAATCGCGCTGCCTTGGCCGCCATTCTCCGGAGCGGAGGCGTCTGCCGCGAAGCCGCCCCCGGCCACAAGCCCGAATAGGTCCTCGTCGTTCGCATAACCGATATCCGCCGCTGCCGCAGCTGCCGCGCTAGGCGCATTGCCGCCAGCCCGATCGCCAGAGGACGCATCAAGCAGCGCGCGCTCCGCTTCGGCGGCGAACGCCTCCGCCAGCGCCGCCAGTTCCTCCGGCAGCCCGCTGACGGACTCCTGCTGCTTCTCTCCGATTCTTTTGCGCTGCGCAAGCAAATAATTATTGACTGCCTTGGCTGCGCCGGACACGCCCGCATGCACGCCCTTATAGGCGCGCTGCACGTCCAGAAAGGCGCTCTTGTGCAGCTCGGCGGAGTACATGTCCCTTGCCCGGTCGACCAGATTGTGCGCCTCGTCCACGAGCACCGCGGTCTTGCGCTTCTGCTCCTCGAACATCCGCTTCAAATTGACGCGGGGATCAAATACGTAATTGTAATCGCAAACGATCGCGTCCGCCCCGTATGCGGCATCCAGCGAGAACTCGAACGGGCATACCCGATGCTTGCGGGCATAAACCTCGATGACCTCCCGCGTGATCAACGTCTCGTTGGCGCGCAGATCGAGCAGCGCTTCGTTAATCCGATCGTAATACCCGTCCGCGAACGGGCAATGCTCTTTGCTGCACCGGACTTCCTCCTGGAAGCAAATCTTCTCCTTGGCCGTCAGCGTCACCGCCTGCAGATGAAGCCCCTTCCCTTGCAGCATGGCATATGCGTTCTCCGCCGATACGCGGGCGCTCGTCTTCGCCGTCAAGTAGACGACGCGCTGCAGCAGCCCCTCCCCGATCGCCTTGACAGCGGGAAAGATGGTCGAAATCGTCTTGCCGATGCCCGTCGGCGCCTTGGCGAACAGCTTTTGCCCGTCCGCAATGCACTTGTATACCGCGCCGGCAAGCTTTCGCTGCCCTTCACGATAAGCGTCGAACGGGAACGGCAGCTCCTTAATGCTGCGATCCCGCGCTTCGGCGTGCCGAACCTGCTGCATCGCGGACGGATAGTAGGCGCGAACCATTTCCTCCAGAAACCGCGCCAGCTCCTCCCGCGTCCACCGCTGCCGAAAACGCCGTTCTTCCTCGCTCTGCACCTGCACGTAGGTCAGCTGTACCGTGACGGCGTCCAGCTCCCGCTCCGACGCAATCATATACGCATAGCATTTCGCTTGCGCCCAGTGGACCGGGTACGTCTCCTCTGCGACTTCCGGCAGCCGGCCGGAAGTCGACTTGATCTCGTCGACGATGACGCCCCCATCGGCTTCATCGGCCAGCAATCCGTCGCAGCGTCCGTCCACGACAAAGCGGAGATCGTCCATGACGACCTCCGCGCTAACGTACACTTCCCTTTCATCCCGTTCGCCGTACTGCTTCTGCACGCGCTGGTGCACCTTCGTCCCTTCCGTCAGCGCCGTCGCCGTCCGGAATCCGGACTCGATATCTCCGCTCCGATGCGCGTATTCGACCAATGCGCGCACCGACAGCTGGAACGTATGGTTCATCGCGACCGCCCGCCTCCCATGAGAAAACCTCTACCCTCGGAGACTCGAAGATGTCCGACCGCGTCTTCGGGTAGGTTTTATCGCCGATAAGAATTCGTTCTTTCCTGCATGGCTCGGAAACGCATAAATTCTAATGCGGTAAGAACATTCGTTCCTCCATTGTACCAGCAATCGCGCCGGGGACATAGCCATGCTTGTTTGCGGCATCCGCGCAACGCGGCGCGGCCAGGCACGAATTACGTGTACAGCCACACTTTCAGCAGGGACAACAGCTTCTCGGTATCGATCGGTTTGCTGATATAGTCGGAGGCACCGGCATCCAGGCAGCGCTGGCGGTCTTCCTTCATCGCCTTCGCCGTCAACGCGATAATCGGCAGTTTCTCGAACCGCGGCATCGCGCGTATGGCCTTCATCGCTTCATAGCCGTCCATTTCGGGCATCATAATATCCATTAGAATAAGATCGAAATCCGGATCTCGCTCCAGCAGTTCCACTGCCTCACGGCCGCTCTCAGCAAAGGAAATCCGCATATTATACGATTCCAGCATGTTGGACAGGGCGAAGATATTCCGGATGTCGTCCTCCACCAGCAGCAGCCGTTTACCATCGAAAGCAGCCTCGTTGTCATACAGCCGGTCCAAAATCTGACGGCGATCCTCCGGCAGGTCCGCTTTTACCCGGTGAAGGAACAACGCCGTCTCGTCAAACAACCGCTCCTGCGATTTGACGTTCTTGATGATGATGCTTTCCGCGTATTTCTTGAGCTCCAGCTCTTCCCGCATATCCAGATCCCTGCCGGTGTAAATAATGATCGGCAGCTGCTTCAAACGATCCGACCGCCGTATGCGGTCCAGCAGCTCGAAGCCGCCGATGTCGGACAAGCCCAGGTCCAGCACCATGCAGTCAAACTGCTCCCGTTGAAGCTCCTCGAGCGCCTCATGCCCGGTCGAAACGGCGGTAATCAGCACGTCATCGTGCCCGATCAGTTCAACCATTCTGTCACGAAGCACGATATCATCCTCCACGATCAGCAATCGCTTCAGGTCGCGCCTCATGAACGATTCCACGCGGGAGAGTGCCTGTTCAATATGGGTCTTGTTTACCGGCTTCCGCAGAAACGCCATCGCGCCCATGGTCAGCCCCTTCTGCGGCTCGTCGACGACGGAGATGACATGAACCGGAATATGGCGAAGCTCCGAATGCTGCTTCAGCCGCTCCAGGATCATCCAGCCGTCGATGACCGGCACCTGAATGTCCAGCAGGATGCCGTCCGGCTTGTACGCATGCGCAAGGCCCAAGCCTTTATCGCCTTCCAGCGCAACCAGCGCCTTGAAATGATGGGCGCGGGCCATGTCGAGCAGAATCTTGGCGAAATGGATATCATCCTCGATAATGAGCAGCACCCGGTCGCCCGGTCGGATGGCGTCGCGGTCGTCGGCGAGCGAGGACGGCGTCAGCAGTTCCGGATTCGTCCACTCGATGCTCGGCGCAAGCAGGCCTTCCTTGCGATGCGATTCAGGCTCCGTCGCTGCTTCGAAGGCTTCGGCAATTTGGGCGGCAGCCCCGGCTTCCTTCCGCGCGGAATGCGCAGCCGCTTCCTCCATCCCCTCAGGCAAGTAAAGCGTGAACGCGCTGCCTGCTCCTTCCTCGCTTTCGATGGCGATATGGCCGCCTATAAGCGCGGACAATTCCCGGCTGATCGTCAGCCCGAGGCCCGTCCCGCCGTACTTGCGGCTCGTCGAGCCGTCGGCTTGCTGGAAGGCTTCGAAGATGACTTCTTTCTTCCCCGCAGGGATGCCGATGCCGGTATCGATGACAGAGAAGGCAACGAAGCCCCCCGGTTTTTTCGCGCCGCCTGCGCCTGTTGCGCCGCTTGCGCCATTCGCTCCTGTCGCGACTCCCGCATGCTCCGCGCGACCCGCAGTACCGGCGGCCGGTTCATCCATCCGATGCACGCGAAGCGTGACATAGCCCCGATGCGTGAATTTGAATGCGTTGGACAGCAGATTCTTCAAAATTTGCTGCAATCGGTGACCGTCCGTGTATACCGATTCAGGCAGACCTTGCTGCAGCTCCACGCCGAAAGCGATGCCCTTCTTGGCGGCCAGCGGTTCATAGCTGCGCAGCAGGCTTTCCCTGACATCGGCCAGGCAGACCGGCTCCATCTCGATCTTCATCTGCCCGGCCTCCACCTTGGACAAATCGAGAATTTCATCGATCAAGCGAAGCAGATCCGTACCGGAGGAATGAATCGTATTCGCGAATTCCACCTGCTTCGGCTGCAGGTTGCCAAGCTTGTTGTCCGCCAGCATCTGGGATAGGATCAACAGGCTGTTCAATGGCGTCCGGAGCTCATGCGACATGTTGGCCAGAAACTCCGATTTGTATCGGGAGGCCTCCGACAGATCCTTCGCCTGTTTGGCCAGGACCGCGTTTTGCTGCTCGATTTGCTGGTTGAACGCTTCAGCCTGCCGCATCTGCGATTCCAGCCGCTGCGACCGCTTAGCCAGCTCCTCGTTGCTGTCTTCCAGCTCCTCCTGCTGACGCTGCAATCGTTCCTCCGAGAATTTCAACGAATCGTTGGACGTGCGGAGTTCCTCCTGCTGCGCGAACATTTCTTCGGACTGCGCCTGGAGTTCTTCCGACTGCTGCTGCAGCTCCTCCGTTTGCGCCTGAAGCTCCTCGGTCAGCGTCTGCGCTTCCTCCAGCAGCCTCGCCACTTCCATCTGCGCTTTGACGTTGTTCAGCGCCGTGCCCGTATTCCCGCGGCTCTGTTCGATCAACTGCTTGTGCAGCGGCGTAAACGGATGCAGCGACGCAAACTCCACCACGCCTTCGACCCTGCCCTCGAATTCGACCGGGAATACAAGAATGCTCGAAGGCGCGGATTCGCCTAACCCCGTCGCGATTCGAATATGGTGTTCAGGCACGTCGTTCAGCAGAAACGCCCGCTTCTCGAGCGCGCTCTGGCCGATGATTCCTTCGCCGAGAGCAAACTCGTTCATGCCGACCGGCGAACCCGACGCCGCATAAGAAGCAATGCGCACCAGCTTGTCCTCCCGCCGGACGTAGAATACGCCGTAGGCCGCCCCCAGCAGCAGGGCGGTTCTCGCCATGAAGGCCTGGGCCATCTCATTCACATGCGAAACGCCTTGCGTGGAAACCGCGATCTCGGCAATGCCGGACTGGAGCCAATTGGCCCTCTCCTGCGCTTCCAGCAAGCCGTTCGCCGCCACGCATAGATCGCTCACCTCGTCGCGGGTTCTTACGTCGATGCGCTTCAGTTCCTGTTTTCCTTCGAAATTGGCGATATCGTTGATTGCCTTGATCACCTGTTTGATGCTCCGCACGATCGTCCCGGAGATAACGAGAGAGACCGCGATGGCCAGCACGGTTACGATGAGCAGCATGATATAGAGGCCGATTTTGAAGCTCGAATTCTTCTCGTCCAGGTCGTCGATCCGCTTCTGCGTCAATCCCTTCTCGACGCTCATGAAATCGGCCAGCTGGAAGCGCAGCGTATCGATGATTTTTTTGCCCGGATCCAGCCGGAAGAATTGCGCCGCTTCCGCCTTATCGCCCGACTTCACCAACGCGATGACGGGATCTCCCGCAACCTCGATCCACTTCTCTACGTTCGTTCTAATCTCGCGCAAATAGCTTTGCTGGCTTGGATTGTCCGCAACGAGCTGGTACAGCGCGCTGTAATCGGCCAGCCACTCCGACTGAGCCGCCGTGTACGGAGCGATATAAGTCTCTTCCCCCGTGATGGCATACCCTCGCTGTCCCGTCTCCAAATCCAATACGTCGGCTTCGATCTGATTAGTCAAATCATGAACCGCCATGTCGTGATTGTTAATGAAATTGATTTCCTTATCCATGGAGTTCATCCTGCCGTTAAGCACGGCGATGGAAATGCCCACGCTGATCAACATGATCAAATAACCGAGAATGATTTTGGACCTAACCGTGAATCTAGCGTTCTTCCACATCTTTGTCGTCCCTCCAGCGTCAACGAAACTATCAGCTTCTATCGATTCTATCATATTCAAGCGCCATTCATTAACGCCTGAATACGCATGTGCCGGCGTCCCGGCCGGCATGCCAAAGAGCAGCGTCCCCCAAACTGCGGCACGCTGCTTGTTTTTTTGCTCAATCGACCAGGTCTTCCACCTTCTCCGCCAGAAACAGCCGATAGATGCGGACGATGATGATCTTGACGACCATATAGGCAGGGATCGCCAAAATAACCCCGAGAAACCCGGCAATATCGCCGGCCACCAGCAAGAGCACGATCGTCGTCAGCGGATGGATATCGAGCCGCCTGCCGTAAATGCTCGGCGACAGCACGTTGCTCTCGATCAGCTGCGCCGCGACGGTGACGACGACCACCCAGAACACCATCGTCGGGGACACGGTAAAAGCGACGATAATCGTCGGAATCGCGCCCAGGAACTGCCCGATATACGGGATGATATTAAGGAAGAACGCAACGATCGCCAGCAGCAGCGAGTACGGAAGCCCGATAATCAGAAACCCGATATACAGCATGATCGCGAGCAGGCATGTAATAATGACCCGGCCGACGATGAAACCGCTCAGCGCATCGTCGATATCCGCGAGCACATCCTGCCCGTCCTTGCGGTATCGCCGCGGGATGACGTGAAGAATGGATGACGGAATATGGTCGCTTTCCTTCAGCAGATAGTACAGGATGATCGGTACCGTCGCGATAATGATCACGAAATTAGTCACGACGGAAACGACGCTCGAGACGTAATTGGAAGCTGCCGTAATCGCGTCGTTCAAATAAGCCGACAGCTTCGTGGACAGGTCCGTCTTGTCGCCCGCAAAGGAAGACAGCAGCCGGTTGTCCTGCAGACGATTCAATTGATCTTTGAAACCTTCGATCAACTGCGGCGCCCCTTTCACGAAGTTCTCCAACTGAAGCTGCAGCGTCGGCCATACCACGCCGACGAACAAACTCAGCAAAGCGGCGACAATCAAATAAATCAACAGGATCGCGGCCATCTTCGGCACGCGGTGCTTCACCATGAAACTCACGATCGGGCGGAGCAGATAGAAGCAGAAGCCCGCCAGCATGAATGGTACGATCAAGATATTGAATATGGTCAGCAATGGCTTAAAAATAAAACTAATCTTGGCGGTAAGGTACACGATAAGCAGCAAAGCGATAATCCCTAGACAAACTCGAAAAAAGCCCTTCTGAAGTGACATAGCCCATCCTCCCGGCATCTCCACGCAGACTGCAACGCATTACCCTTCTATTAACCACAATGGGTACAAGCTGAAACGGGAGCTTGCTTCTCGCGGGCGATTAAAGTTATCGGTTCATGCTATGCCGGGACGGGACGGTTCATACCGTTGTCTGCATACAACAAAACAAGCCCTGCGCATAAGCGCAGGGCTTGTTTTCAAGAAAACGGTAAAACTACAGTTTTACAACGTTTTCTGCTTGTGGTCCACGGTTGCCTTGAACAACGTTGAACTCAACGCGTTGGCCTTCGTCAAGAGTTTTGAAGCCTTCGCCGACGATTGCGGAGAAGTGTACGAATACATCGTTGCCGCCTTCAACTTCGATGAAGCCGAAACCTTTCTCAGCGTTAAACCATTTAACTGTTCCTGTTTGCATGGGGAATTACCTCCAAAATTAAATTAACATGTACTTTTTATTCGTGTTTGCGAAATAAAAAAATCACACATTGAAAAAGGTACCATTCACAAAATGACAACCCTTTTCAATACGTGAATTCAGGTGTTTTTATGACTAATGCCATCTTATCATATCCACTTTTGAAAAGCAATGAGCTTACAGGCTTTTACAAATCATTTATGGAATACCCAGTATCCATAATCAAAAGGAATGCGGCCGCTTGCTTCTGTTATTATAAACGGCCGCCGGGATTAATATACGCGCTTTCGCCAAAATTGCGCTAGGAGCCGATGTACCGGTCGTAAAGCGACTGCGCCCGCGCCAAATCTTCCGTGCCTTGAACGAGCACGCGCCCATCGGGGAAAATGACGAGCCGCTCCCCTTCCGGGAGCTCCGCGCGAAGCAGGTACGGATTCGACGTCAGCCCGCACGAGCGGCTCAGCTTTTCCTTGAGCAGCTTCAGATCCAGCCCGTGCCGGCCGCCGATCTGCACCGTTTCCCGTCCGCATAGCGTTACGGGCAGCGCAGCGCCTTCCTCGTGCAGCGACGGATATTGCTTGAGCCCGCAAGTCGGACAGCTGGAGCTCGGAGGCGGCAGCTTCATGTCCATGGTGCTGTTCCGCCAAATATCGATGGACAGCAGGCCTTGACGGCGGGCAGCCTTGTCGCCGACAAGCAGCTTCAGCGCCTCCGCCGCCTGAAGCGAGGCGACGATGTCTACGATCGGCGAGATGACGCCTGTCGTATCGCAGGTGTCGCCGGCGCTGTCGCCCGCGCCCAGCAGGCAGCGCAGACAGGACGTTTCGCCGGGCACGAATACCGCGGTCATCCCGTTCGAGCTGATGGAGCCGCCGTAGATGAACGGAATGCCGTGCTTGAAGCACACGTCGTTCAAGAGCAGGCGCGTGCCGAAGTTGTCCGTGCCGTCGAGCACGAGGTCCACGCCGTCGAGCAGCCGCTCGGCATTCGCCGCCGTCACATGCGACACGACCGGTTCAATGCGGATTTCACTGTTGATCAGCTTAAGCCTGCGTTCCGCGGCGACGACCTTGGGCCGCAGCTCCCGCACGTCGTCTTCGTCGTACAGCATTTGGCGCTGCAAATTGCTTCGCTCCACGTAATCGCGGTCAATTAAGCGCAGCCGGCCCACGCCTGACCGGGCGAGATGGTTCGCGATGACGGTGCCGAGCGCTCCCATGCCGACGACCGCGACATGCGCGGCTTCAATCTTGCGCTGCCCGTTCTCGCCGATCGGGGCGAACAGCATCTGCCTGGAGTAGCGCTCCCGGCGCTCCCGCTCCAAAGATTGTTCCTCTTGTTCCGTGCTTTGCTGCCGTTCTTCGGCGGATGTATCCATGTTCGTCCGCAGCTCCTCTCATGCCCATAGCCTGGCCTTCCGGGCGATCCGTTGTTATCTACCCGTAAGTATACGAGGAACCCATCCCGAAGTCGACCCTTGGCGAGGTCGTTTCGAGGTGCACGTTACAGACCCAACGCCATCAGCTCCGCGTCGATTCGCTTCAGAAGCGCCCTCTTGTCCGTCTCCTCCAGGAAAGCAGCCCGTGCCCCGTTGCGGACAATTGCCGCCAGTTCGCGGTCCGTGAAGCCGAACTTCTCCGCGGCAATGCGGTATTCCCGCGAAATATCCGTCGCGGACACGCTCGGATTATCCGTGTTTAACGTAACGTGCAATCCCACATCGAAGTACTCCCGGATCGGATAGACGCTCCAATCCGCCACGGCCTTCGTCTGAATGTTGCTGACGGGGCACATCTCGAGCGGGATATGCCGCTCAAGCATCATCTTCAGAATGTCCGGTCTCTCCCGCAGCCGAACGCCGTGTCCGATGCGGGAAGCGCCGAGGTTCTTGACCGCTTCGTAGATATTCTCCGCTCCGGCCGCTTCCCCGGCATGGATCGTAACAGGCAATCCGCGTTTGTGGGCGAGCGCGAATACGTCGCGGAACAGCTCGGGCGGATAAGCCGCCTCGTTGCCGGCAAGGTCCACGGCCCCTACGCCGCGCCCGGCGTATTTCGCCGCCGCTTCGATAACTTCGAGATTGTCCGCGCGGTCATGATTCCGCATGCAAATGGCGATGGCGCGCCCTTGGATATCGAACTGGCGCTCAGCCCGCTTCATTCCTTCAATAACGTAATGAACGGCCTCCTCTGCGCGCAAACCGCCGAGGCGGTGCAGCTGAGGCGCGAATCGCACCTCTATATAACGGCATTGATGCGCGGCGGCCTGCTCCAGCGTCTCGAACGCGACGCGTTCAAGCGCGGCGCCCGATTGCAGGAAGCGAGTCGTGAATTCGAACTTGCTCAAATATTCCGGCAGACTCCGGCAATCCTCGTCCACCTGCATATAAGGAATGAGTTCCGCTTCGTTGCCGGCCGGAAGCGGAATGCCTTCGGCTTCGGCAATCGCCATGACGGTATCCGGCCGCAGACTCCCGTCCAGATGGACGTGAAGGTCGACCTTGGGCAGCAGCTGCGATATATGCATAAGCGAGACACGCTCCTTTATCGATGAATGATCGTTTCCTTTGACATTTCGCCTGCACTCCTCAGAACCCTGCCCGGCACAGCGGTACAACGATTATTGTGACCGTGGCAGGATTTTTCACTCTGGCGAACCATTTCTTCATGATACTTTTGGAGGATATTGTCGATTTATGGCGAAATGATTACGTATACCGATATTTCCAAAACCTTCCGGTGGTTGAAAGGAGCCTCTCGTAATGCAGGACTGGTCAGAAGAAAGAAACGCCCGCAATATGCCTCTCCGCCGGATTTGGTTGACTTTAGCCGCCATCACGCTCGTCGTCGGCGTTTTTTTCTGGTGGATTGCCTCCTCCTATAGCAGCATCCTGCATAAAGAAGTCGGGCAAGACACTTCTTCCACATTGCACGCTCGCTCATCCGCGCTGAAACTTACGCTGGAACGCCGCCTTCTGCTGGGCGACGGTCTTAAGGCCTATGTCAGCACCGTGCTGCAGGACGGTCAATCATTGAACGATGCCGGATTCAACGCATTCGCTTCGCGCTTTATAGGTAATATGAACGGTGTCCGGAATTTATCCGTCTATCCTGGCGGTACCGCTACATTCGTTTATCCATACGATACCAACAAGACGATCCTCGGCATGAATATTTTCAAAAGCTCGGATCCCGAGGTCCTTGCCAACGCGGTGCAAACGAAATCCATTACCAGTCAAACGCTGCTCGGCCCTCGTGAATTGACGCAAGGCGGCATCGGCTTGATCTCCCGGCAATCCGTCTTCAAGGACGGGCTCTTCTGGGGCTTCGTATCCGTCGTACTGGACCTTCCGCCGATTCTGGAGGAAGCCGGGCTGACGCAAAACGATAACCGGATCGATATCGCGGTCAAAGCGGACGGGAAGCTTGTTTTCGGCCGGAAAGCCATCTTTGACGACTCTTCGGTCCTTACGTCGATCATGGTGGCGAATCAATATTGGGAGATTGCCGCCCTGCCCGGATCGGCCAAGCTCGACGCGTCCAATTCTCGCATAGAAATTACGCGGGGGAGCTGCCTGCTCATCCTTATTTTGTTGAATTATTTAGTATACGTGCAGCTGACGAGACGTCGGAAACTCCAGACGATGGTCCAGGAACGGACCATGCATCTCATCGAGGCGCATCAGCAGCTGGAAGCCACCTACGAGGAGCTGGTGGCGGCCGAAGACGAGCTTCGCGTGCAAAATTCGCTGCTCGAGTACAGCGAGGGCCAGCTGCGGCAGGTCGCTTATCGGGACGGGGTAACGGGATTGTACAATCGGGCGTATTTCCAGGAACGCTTGGAGGAAACGATTGCAGCGGCCGGAAACAACGGCCGTTCTTTCGCTTTGTTGTTCCTCGATCTGGATCAGTTCAAGCTGATCAACGACACGCTCGGTCATGCGAGCGGCGATCTCCTGCTGCAGGAAGTCGCGCACCGGCTGTCCATGCTGCTGAATCAGGACGAGCTGTTCTCCCGTATCGGAGGCGACGAATTCACCATTATTATCCCGTCCGTCGAGGAGGCCGATTATGTGCACGAAGCAGCAAGGCAGGTCATCGAGCTGTTCCAGCAGCCGTATATGCTGCAGGAGGTCGATTACTACGTGACGGCCAGCATCGGCGTGACGGTCTTCCCCGACCACAGCACGGATGCCGCCGAATTGATGAAATACGCGGATGCCGCCATGTACCGGGCCAAAGAGGAAGGCAAGAACAATTACCGAATCTTCGACGTTACGCTGATGGCGGACACGGAAGACAAAATTTATATCAAGAACAGCCTGCGGCGCGCGCTCGAGAACAACGAGTTCGAAGCGCATTACCAGCCTCAAGTCGAAATCGAGACCAACCGGATCGTCGGCCTCGAGGCGCTCATCCGCTGGAACCATCCGAAGCGAGGCATCATTCCGCCGTCCGTCTTCATTCCGATTGCCGAAGAAAGCGGACTTATGGAACAGATCGGCGAATGGATGCTGCGCAAGGCGTGCCATCAGAACAAAGCCTGGCAGGACGCAGGTTTGCCCCATGTCCGCGTCGCGGTCAATCTGTCCGCGCGCCAGTTCAGCCGGCGCAGCCTGCTATCCGGGCAAGTCAAAGCGATTCTCGCCGAAAGCGGGCTGAACCCCGCCTATCTGGAGCTTGAAATTACGGAGAATACCGCCATGCTGGCGGACAATTCCGATACCTTGCAGGAACTGCAAAATCTCGGGATGACGATTTCCATCGACGATTTCGGCACCCAATATTCCTCGCTTAATTATTTGAAACAGCTGCCTGTCGACAAAATCAAGATCGACCGCTCGTTCGTGAACGGTATCCGGAAGGAGCCGAAGGACGAGGCAATTATTCTCGCCATGCTGCTTATGGCCAGCCGCATGAATCTCTCCATCGTCGCCGAAGGCGTGGAGACGCAAGAGCAGCTCGCTTTTCTGCGCGAGAATCACTGCTATGCGATTCAAGGCTACTTGTTCTATCGGCCGCAGCCGGCGGACGCCATGGAACGGATCTTGCGCGAACACAAGGCGCTTCCGCACTGACGCGTTGCCGGAGTCGATTTTCAGAAAGCCCTTCGCTTCATCTAAACCGTGTGCAGCGTCTGGGAGCCTTCTGTCAGCAGTTGAATCAGATATTGCATGGACGGAGTCATATATTTGCGCTTATGGTATACCAGCTGCGTGAAGAAGGAGAGGTCTTCCATGCAGAGCGGCACCGTGCACAGCATTTCCTTCTCAAGCTCCGATAGAATCGTAATCTTCGGGATGAGGGCGATGCCAAGCCCGTAATACACGCACTGCTTGATCGCCTCCATGCTGCCGAGCTCGAAGGCGAGCCTGTACGGAATCCGCCGCGCCTTCAGCTCCCTCTCCAACCCGCCGCGGTAGGTACAGCCCTGCTCCGTCATGATGAACGACTCTCCTCAGAGCTGCCTCCACTCCACGACATCCTGCTTGGCGAACGGATGATCCTTGCTTGCCACGACGACCAGTTCTTCCTTGCGAATGACGATGCTGTTCAATTCCGGGTCCGACAGCGGCACGTCGAGAATGATGCCCATGTCCGCGTCGCCGTCCCGAACCGCCTGCATGACCCGCTCCTCGTGCGCCGGCTCCAGCATCACCTGAATATGCGGGAACACCTGACGGAACCGTTGCAAGTACTTCGGAAGATAGAAAGCAGCCATCGTTTCGATCGTGGAGATACTCAGATTCCCGCATTCCTGCCGCCCGATCACGGCCTTCGATTCCTGGAACAAGTCGGCGATCTGATTCGCGTAGAGCAGCATCTGCTCGCCGGATTGGGTCAGGCGCATTCTGCGGCCGAACCGCTCGAATAACGCAACCCCGTACTCCTGTTCCATCTTCTGAATCTGCGCCGTCACGCTTGATTGCGCATAACCGAGCTGCTCAGCGGCCTTCGTGAAGTTCTGCCATTTTGCCACCTCGCGGAACGTGAGGAACTGCTGCATGTCCATGCCTTCCACCCCCCTATCATCGGAAAAAGCGATTGTAGTTATCGAATATTATAGATAACTGCGATTCGCAAGTACATGATAAACTTCTCTCTAACCATGAAAGGGAATGGATGCCAGAAATTCAATATTCGAGTCACAGGGGCGTGATGAACCATGTTAAATCACTATGAGCATCAGAAGCTCGCCGAAATAAAAGAAAAAGAGATTAGCGAGCGGGCGGACGAACAATGGATGTTCGAGCCGGAATTCGGGACTGCCAAGCCGAAAAGCAGCATCCTGAAGAGGATTAGGACAGCGCTGGCGGCGGCGTCCGCAAAGAGGAAACAGATGGAAAAATAATCCGTCTCCTAGCAACCTTATCCAGACGAGTTTCGTTTGAGAAGCATACCTGCCAAAACGCAACGTTACGGCATGAACGCAGGTACGAATTCGAACTCATCGAAATGGACGGTGCTAATAAATGAAGAGATCACGTTGGATAAGCTTGAAAACGATGGCCGCGCTCGGTATGACCACAGCCATCGCGATTACCGCGGTTCCGAAGGGCCAAGCCGTCGTTCACGCGGAGCAAGCCGTCGTCAGCACTTCCACGGGGCTCTACGGAACGGTGACGGCGCCGGCCGCCAAGCCGCTGTGGAGCGTGCCGCTGACTAAATTTGATCAGTACGGCACGAGCGTGACGACCGCGATTGCCGAGGAAGGGCGCGTGTTCGCGCTCATAGCGGATGGCCAGCTCGCCGCCTATGACGGTCCGAGCGGACGAAAGCTCTGGAAATACGGCGCCGGCCTGAAGCCTTTGCTGACCTATAATCAAGGCGTTGTCTACGGCTTGACGAAGGACGGTTCCATCTATGCGGTCGGCACAGACGGCAGCAAGAAATGGACGGCAGCCATCCATGCGGACAAGGCTGTCAGTATCAACCCTGTCGGCGATACCATCTATGTCACGCAAGACCTGACCCTCTTCGCGCTGGACCGCGCAACCGGCAAGCTCCGCTGGAAGACGGCCGAGACGGAAGCCATGTACGAAGCCGGTTTGACCGACGTAACGGAAACCGACGGCATCGTGCTTCGAACCTACATGGTGCAGGGGGCGCTGTCTTCAACTCAAATCAATGCCTATGACAAGAAAACCGGCAAACAGCTGTGGACGCGGTTCCATCAGAACTCGCCGCTCGCCGTGAAGGATGGCGTGGTCTACTCCGTCGTGGATGTGAGCATGCCGAGCGATGACGTCCCCTTTCATAGGAACTTGAGCATCGCGGTGCTCAATCTGAAGACCGGGGCATTAAAAGGTACGCGCGTCTATGAATGGACGATAGCCCCGGATTCGCCCGGCCGGTATTCGTACGGCGGCGCGAACGGCTCCGCGTTCCTGGACGGCAGCGACCTGTACATCTACCAGGATCAAGCCGTGGCCAAGTACGACTTCAATGCCTACGCCGCTGGAGGAAAACCGGTTCAGCGCTGGTCTGCGCCGAATGCGGCCGACTTCCAGCCGCTCTATAAGGCGCATAACGGACGGCTGCTCTATCAGAACTCCAACACGCATAACTTCGCGGTACTTAAATTGGCTAACGGCCAAATAAGCGGATTCCCGAACGGCATCCAGCCGGTGCAAACCGACCTGTACGGCAATGGCCTCTTCGTCGCCCGCGCCGACGGTACGCTGGACGCTTATGATTTCGCGGCGTTCAAGCCGGCGTTCAGCGTGAAGACCGGCTCCGGCAGTTTCGAACCGACGCTGAAATCCGGCAATATGATCTTCATCCGCTCCGGCGGCTCGTTGTATGCCGTGAAGCTGCCGGCGAATCTCGCGACCGGGTAAGCCGGCGCGAAAGCGCAGGTGCGAGGGCGCTGGCGCGAGGGGCTGGCGCGAGGGCGCTGGCGCGAAGGCGCTGGCACGAGGGCGCTGGCGCGAAGGCGCTGGCACGAGGGGCAAGCTTCTTGCAAGCACTGCTGGGAGCGGCCTACTTGCTTGCTTTGCTTGCTTGCAAATGTCGGTCGCAGTCAAGCATGAATAGACGCATCCCCCTTCAGGGATGCACCCGAGAGTGTCGAGAAAGTCCAGCGGACTTTTCGGCACTTTTTTATTCGGCTGTACTGAGTACAGTACATACCTCATTTTTGTCGGTTTTCTGTCCATGTAGTGTACTGGGTACAGTACGTGCCCCAGTTTCGCCTGTTTTCTATCCATGTAGTGTACGGGGTACAGTACATGGCCCAGTTTCGCCAGTTTTCTATCTATGTAGTGTACTGGGTACAGTACGTGCCCCAGTTTCGCCTGTTTTCTATCCATGTAGTGTACGGGGTACAGTACATGGCCCAGTTTCGCCGGTACAGAGCTCAAACTGTCCAGGCCTTCTCGATCGTCCGAGGAGCATCTCCTCTTCGGAGAAGCTTCTTATTTGTCGGATTCAGAGGCTCGGATGAGTTCGCCCGCCGTTCGTTGACAGCCCGCCGAACATGTAACTATAATGATTACAGCTTTGCAAAGAACCCGGTGAAATTCGGCAAACCGCTTGCTTTCACGGGCACGGAAAGGAATTATTACGATGTCTTCCCCTTCGGAATTATCCGCCGCGATGCCTCGTTCCAGGCGGCTCTGGACGGCAGGCGTGCTCGGCTCTCTGAGCGCTTTCGGCCCGCTCTCGCTGGATATGTACTTGCCGGCTCTTCCGAAGCTGGCCGACGATCTGCATACCAGCACGTCGCTCGCCCAGCTCAGCCTGACGGCCTGCATGATCGGCCTTGCGCTCGGCCAGCTGTTCGCCGGACCGATCAGCGACGTGCGCGGCCGCCGCGGTCCGCTGCTGATCGGCCTGCTGCTCTATACGGTCTCTTCATTGCTGTGCGCCATGGTGCCAAGCATCGGCACGTTCATCGCGCTCCGTTTCATCCAGGGATTGGCCGGCTCGGCCGGCATTGTCATCTCGAGGGCAATCGTCCGGGATTTGTACAGCGGCACAGAGCTGACGAAGTTCTTCTCCCTGCTTATGCTGGTGAACGGCATCGCCCCGATCGCCGCGCCGATCGTCGGCGGGCAGCTGCTTCACTTTACGAATTGGCATGGCGTATTCGTCGTGCTCAGCGCGGTCGGTCTCGCCATGTTCATTGCCGTGCTGCTCGGACTGCCCGAAACGCTGCCGGCTTCCCGCAGGTCTAAAGGCGGCATTACGAATACGCTGAAGACGTTCCGCGGACTGCTGGCGGATCGCGTTTTCATGGGCTACGCGCTGGCGCAGGGCTTCGTCATGGCGGCGATGTTCGCCTACATCTCGGGCTCGCCGTTCGTGCTCCAGGACGTGTATGGCGTATCGCCGCAGACGTTCAGTCTCTGCTTCGCCGTCAACGGCCTCGGCATCATATGCGCAAGCCAAATCTCCGGCCGCCTTGCCGGCCGGATCAACGAGACGAAGCTGCTCGTGACAGGGCTTTGCTTGGCGGCGGCCGGCGGCGTTACGCTGCTCGCCATGCTGCTGGCCCATGCCCCGCTCGGCTTCGTGCTGCCGCCATTGTTCTTCGTCGTCGCAAGCGTCGGGATGGTCACTACCATGGGCTTCTCGCTTGCCATGCGCAATCAGGGCCATGCGGCCGGCAGCGCTTCGGCTCTGCAGGGCCTCATGTCCTTTATCTTCGGCTCCATCGTAGCCCCGTTCGTCGGCATTGCCGGGAGCGATACGGCCGTGCCGATGGGCATTCTGATCGCAGCGCTCGATGTGGGCTCCGTCGTACTATTCGCGACGCTGGTCGGCCGCGCACGCAAATCATCCGCCACAAATCCGCGGCCCTATTGATTAAGCTTCCAATTCACCAATCCAATTCAACGTCCCCTTCATCTTTACCAAACTTTTACCTCCTCCGGGAGGTTTTTTTCATAAAAATCATTGCGAACAAATGTTCGATTATATATAATGAGGTTACGGCCCATACTGGTTAAGGTTGCCTGCCCATGGAAGCCCATTTCAATTACCGAAGGAGAGATTCGTAATGACTGCTCGTTTGATTCCTTACCTCGTTTTGAACGGAAATTCGCAAGAAGCGATCGATTTCTACGTGAGCGCGCTGGATGCCGTTCCGATGTTCAAACAGACGTTTGGCGAAATGCCTTCCAACCCCGACTTTCCGCTGCCGGACTCCGCAAAGGACCGGATTGGACATGCGATGATCAAGGTCGGCGAATCCGATCTCATGTTCTCGGACACCTTCCCGGGCCAGCCGCACCAGGACGGCAGTCAAGTAACGATTTGTCTATCCACGAACGATGCGGCGCAAGCCACTCGTTACTTCAACGCCCTGTCCGATGGCGGTACAGTCAACGTGCCGCTCCAAGAAACGCATTTCAGCCCGGCATACGGCAGCGTAACGGATAAGTTCGGCATTCAATTCCAAGTGATCGCGGAAGTCAACCAACAATAACGACGAAGGGCTCTGCTGCCGATGATTCGGCGCGCAGAGCCTTCTTCATTAAGTGCCGAATACGCGCTTGATCGCTTCCAGGTAAGCCAAGCCGTTCTTCGTATCGGGTTCCAGATAGCTGCCTTCCGTCCATTCGTTCCACGCATTAACCGTAAAGGCTCGGAAACCGTTGCTATCCCGCTCCAGAAACTGCTTCATTCGCTCCAGCGACAACCGAAACTGCTCAGGCGTATTGCCCGACAGCATGCTCATGAACGGGTACCCGAGATTGTCGAAGCGATCCGACTGCACGGTGCGCGGCGAGGAATCCCAGCCCATCGTCACGTTCGGCAAATACGGCAGTTCGTATTGATGGGTGAATGTCTCCCAGTCCTCCGCCGATTGCAAGGCAATGTCGGCATACGGCGTCTCCGGAAATACCGGCAGCTCCCGATGATGAATCCACACATACGAGCTCACGCTGTCGACGCCCAGGACAGCCAGCAGCTCGTTGCCGTTCGTGATTCGCTGCTC
Source organism: Paenibacillus rhizovicinus (assembly GCF_010365285.1). Classification (NCBI taxonomy): domain Bacteria; kingdom Bacillati; phylum Bacillota; class Bacilli; order Caryophanales; family Paenibacillaceae; genus Paenibacillus; species Paenibacillus rhizovicinus. Next base: position 3,868,087 of record NZ_CP048286.1, on the reverse strand, counting down.
GCCCGGCAAGATTTGAACACCCCAGACGACCGCATTGATATGCAGTTCGCCGAGTCCCGCTGCCCGTACGCGTTGGCGAAAATCATCCAGCGCTTCGCGTGTCTCTTCGATGCCGCCGAGCCCTTTCACCAGACTCATCAGCTCATAAACGGAGAAATACAGCTTGCCGTCGATCCGCCAGTAGTTCGGACGGCGGAAATAGGCAGCGATCATATGATCCGTCGCCCTCGCGAACGCCTCGCGGCTCACCGTGCCTTGCGCCAGCGTATTATACGGCTTGTTGCGCGGCGCCGGATGAATATCGATCCAATCGTGGTTGGCCCACATCAGCGCGAAGCGGAGCCGCTCGTTGTTGGCCGCGCCGAGGAAGCCCTCTTCCAGCGCCCGTTCCAAGTACGGCCCGTCCTCATACCAGTACCAGTCGAATATGAACGTATCTACGCCATGGTCCGCCGCGGCATCGATTTTCTGCGCCATCTCAGCCGGATTCGCCTCATCCGTATAACCCCATAGCGGCTCCTTCGGCAAATCATGACCCTCGAAACGAGGCGTCGCCCGCTTCACCAGCTCCCATTCCGTCCAGCCTTCGCCATGCCATGCCTCGTTGCGTTTATCCACGTGATAATTCGGGAAATAGTAGACCGCGACCTCGTACGGTTTCGTCATTATGACCTGACCTCCAGCAACGATAGAATCAACCTGCTGCCTTCATCCTACTTCAGCGGCGAGGGCGCTGTATTTGGAGCGCAAGCGCGATCTTTTGCACAAACGGCGAAAAGCCGCTATTCACCCATCGGCTGCGCGACACTCCGCAGCGAATCCGCATACGCCCGCGGCGGAAGCCCCTCCAGCTTCTTGAACAGCCGGCTGAAATAATGCAGATCCGCATAGCCGCACCGCTCCGCGATTTCGCCGACGGAGAGACCGCCTTGGCGCAGCAGCATTTTCGCCCGCTCCATGCGAAGCCGGGTCAGGTATCGCGTCCAGGACAACCCCGTTGCCTGCTTGAACAAGGTTCGCGCATATTTCAGCGTCATGCCGTACCGGCCGACAATCGGCTCCAAATCGACTTCCCCCTGCAAGCCGGGTCCATGCATCAGCGCAATCATCTCCGTAATCATCGCTTTGTGCGGACTGTCCTGGCGAATGCCCTCCGCCGTATGCGTTTCTTCGAGCAGCAGGCCGATGACGTCAAGCAGGCAAGCGCGCATCCGGGCTTGGAAGCCGAACGGTTCTCGCTCGAACAATGCCAGCAGATCGGCGAACCGCTCCCCGAACCGGTGCGAAGCGACCGTCGAATAGAACGGCGGCAGCTCGAAATCCGCAATCGTCTGCAAGGGACGTTCCAACAGTTCCTCCTGCACCGGCACCTCCGGCAAATTCGCGTAATCGACCTGCACGTAGATATCGTCGGGAAAATCCAGCTCCCGCCCCATGTAGGCCAAATCGAAATGGCAGGCGTAATAGGCGAACGAGCCGCCCGCCGGCACTCTGCACGCATTCACCGTCAGCGGCGGAATGATATGCAGATCGCCCGCCTGCAGCGGCACTTCCTCATCGCCGAGCGTAAACAGCGCGCTTCCGCGCACGATATAGATAAATTCGTAATCGTAGATTACGCGGCGGGGCACCCGATAATGCTCATCGCCCTCGTTATAATGGACATACCGCACGTAAGGGGCCAATTGCTGCAGCCCGATCGGAATGGTCGCCGTCACGCCAGCCGCCGCCCCCTTCTTAAGTGATGATCATCCGCAGCGCGAACAACAACAGCGCGCCGCACATAATCCGAATCAACAGCACGCTGCCGATGCGGCGCGAGATGCGCGCCCCCAGCCATCCGCCGATCAGCGCTCCGGGCGCCAGCGCCAACACGAGCATCCAATCCCACTCCCCGCGGGCCAGATGCATGCCGCTGCCGAACAACGCCGACACGAAGATCACCGCCATCGACGTGGCGGAAGCAATATGAGGCGGGAACCGGAACAGCAGCATCATGGCGGGAATAAGCAGCACGCCGCCGCCGATGCCGAGCAGCCCGGCAATCAGCCCGACCGCGCCGCCGATGAGCAGCGCCGGAAGCGCGTTATAGCCGTACTCCTGCTGCATGCCGGCAGCGTCGGTATAGGTCCGCACATAACGCCATTGGCCTTGATACGGCTTAATCCGGTTGCGAAACAGCAAGAGGACGACCATGAACAGCATGAAATACCCGAACGCTTTGCGGAACGCGTCCGGATCGAAGAGCGAGGTCAAGCTCGCCCCCACCAGCGAGAAGGGACCGCTCGACAGCGAGAAGAATAAGGCGCTGCGCAAATCCGCCTTGCCTTCCCTTACGAACGTCAGCGTCGACGTAAAAGACGTGAAGACGAGCGCGCCTAGCGAGACGCCGACCGCCAGCGTCGTATCGATGTCCATGCCAAGCATGGACGAGCCGAGCAGGAGCAGCGCCGGTACGATAATGACGCCGCCGCCGAGTCCGACAATGGCGCCAAATGTCGAAGCGAACAACCCGAGCACGAACATAATCAGCAATGTGGGCGCATCCCACATCGTCATTGCCAAATACACAAGCCTGCACCTCATGTCGCTTTTGAATGAATGGAGTCGACCTCGCAATTTCCAAGATCTATGTCTTATTATAGCGAACCGGCCGGCCTTTTCCCATTCCGTCCGAGCAGATTCCTCCGTTCCGGCGCAGTACTTCGGGCAGGTCCGCAACTCCGCTCTGCATGCAAAAATAAGGGCTCCCCGCGTCCACGTCGGACAACAGGAAAGCCCTTATTGTTTATTCAAAATGATTAGTATCATAATTACGCTTCGTCTTCCGCCGCCTCATCGGCAGCGTCTTCGACTTCCTCCTCCGCATCGGCTTCTTCAGCAGCTTCTTCGGATTCGTCGGCTTGCGCTTCTTCCTCTTCGGCTGCTTCTTCGGAAGCTTCCTCCGCTTCCTCCGCTTCTTCAGCAGACTCTTCGGCGTCCTCGGACGCTTCCGCTTCTTCTGCTGCTTCTTCGCTGGCCGCAGCGATCTCTACAACTGCTTCAAGCTCGTCCGAAGCTGCTTCGGCATTCACTTCCACGATCTCTTCTTCATGGCTCATAGTACTCACCTCCTAGGCTGTGATTACTATAATTGTAGCGCTTTCATTAAAGGAAACAAGGGTGTAAAATGTCGCTTCCTGCGAATATCCAACTTTATTTTCGGATGCCGGGACTGCTTGCCAAAACCCGTCAGCTTGCGACAAAAACGGTCCGCAAACGGCAGTCGTTCCGCTACAACCGACAGCCTTTCTCCCCTTGTCCGCCGCCGCTAAATGGACCTGCGATCAAGCCGCGGGCGATTTGGTTGCCCAGCGGGCGACGGTACGCAAAAAGGACAGCAATGGCTCTGCTGTCCTCTTCGTTCTCCGGCGTATACGGCCGTTATTAATCGATGTAGCCGGCGATGCCTTTGTCCATCAGATAGTCCATTTCCGCGTCCAAAATCCGTTCCACGGTCAACTCGTCCGATTTCAAACCCGGGCGGCTAAGAATATAGTCCACCAGCTCGTCGCTGTCGATGTTCACTTCGCCGTTCTTGTCTTCTTGCGCGCCGTTGATGAACGTCTGTTCATGCTGCAGTACCTGCTCGACCAGCTTGGCGTCTGCTTTCGTTATGCCGGCGATATGCTGCACCAGCTCGATCATGTTGATTTGCTCGCTCACTTTGGATACACCCCTGTGCTCATAGTTGATTTGATGCCATTGTAACATAGAGGCGGCTCCGCACTCAAAAAGCTTACGGCATGAGCAAAATCTTGCCCGTGCTCTGCCGGCTCTCGATGAACCGGTGCGCATCCGCGCCGCCGGCCAGCGGATAAAGCCGCGGTGCCGCCAGCTTCAGCCTGCCCCCCATAATATCATCGAACAGAGCAGTCGAGCGCCGGATGCGATCGTCCGCCGTCTTGACATGATTCCATAAGTCGCCGCCGGTCAGCGTCTTGCTCGTATCCATCAACATCCGCGGATCGATTAACGGGGGATCCCCGCCGGCCATGCCGAAGAAAACGACCGTCCCCCGCGTACGGACCGCCCTGAAGCTCTCCATCAGGGTGACGCCTACCGAATCGAAGGCGACATCCGCGCCTGGCTCGCGGTGATCCAGAGCAGCCGACCATTGCAGGCAAGCGTCTGCCCAGCCGTCGCCGTACATCACCGCCGCGTCCGCGCCGGCGGCCAGCACCGACCGGCGCTTAGCTTCGCTCGACGCGAGGCCGAGCACATGCGCGCCCTTGGCTTTGCACAGCTGAACAAGCAGCTGCCCGACGCCGCCGGCCGCGGCGTGAACGATCACCTGGTCGCCCGGCCGGACGTCATAGCTGTCATTCGTCAAGTAATGGGCGGTCAGCCCTTGCAGCAGCACCCCCGCGGCGGTTTCGAAGCTGATTCCGTCCGGCAGCGGAACGATCCGGTCCGCCGGCACGATGACGAGCTCCGCGTTCGCGTGCGGCGCATCCGCGAAGCCGACGCGATCGCCGACTTGTATGCCTTGCACGTCCGGGGCCGTCTCTTCCACGATGCCGGCCCCCTCGTACCCGAGAATATAGGGCGGGTCACCGATAAGGTGATAGTTGCCGCGGCGGCGATAGACGTCCGCGTAATTGAGCCCGATCGCCCGCGTGCGCACCTTGACCGTTCCCGGCGCAAGCACGGGGTCGTCGACTTCCTCCAGCGCAAGCACCTCCGGCCCGCCGAATGTGCGAAAAACCAATGCTTTCATAACGTTCATCCTTTCTTTCGACTCCTCCGCTAGTTTACCCGAATTAGCACGGGAACGCTCGGATCCGCCGTTGACGCGCGAGATGCTGCATACTCGTTCCGCTTTATTCCAACACTACGAACCATCTGGCAGCAATTAAATTCTACCCGTGCCAACCATGGGGGAATGGCCAACCGTCCGAGTTGAATGTCTCCAAATACAGCGTTAGAATAAGAAAGATAGTAACTCGATATTTTAAAGCAACCTGCCCGCGGCCATCCCGAAGCGATTGGCCATCGCGGCTCTTAAACGTTCGTTTGACAAGGAGGTCCACTATGGGACACGAGGATAACATTGCCCGCGGCCGCGTGCTGATCATCACCGCGGTCGAAGCGGAGCGCGATGCCGTGCTGCGCGGGCTCGGAGGCGACGAACGGTTCCATGTCGTCGCTGCGGGCGCAGGCCCGGCGGCGGCGGCGGCGGGGACCGCGTTCGCGCTCGCGGCCGCCGGCCAAGCTTCAATTCCGGTGCGCGGCGAATCCGCGCCAGCCGAGGTAGGCCCTGCGGAGGAACTCTTGGGCAGCGCGTCTTTCTCCGGACTGGAAGCTGCCGGAATGGCTTCGACTGTACCCGATTCGCCGGCGTCGGCCCAAGCCGGCGGCTACACGCTCGTTATCAGCGCGGGCATCGCGGGCGGCTTCCCCGGCCTTGCGGCCGTAGGCTCGCTCGTCGTGGCCAGCGAAATCATTGCCGCCGACCTCGGCGCCGAGACCCCGGACGGCTTCCTCAGCGTGGACGAGCTGGGCTTCGGCTCGTCCCGCATCGGGGTCAACGCCCGCCTCGCGGGCGATTTGGCCGCAGCCATCTCCGCGGCCGGACTTCCGGCGAGCACGGGACCCGTGCTCACCGTAACGACCGCGACGGGCACGGCCGCCACCGCCGCGGAGCATGGACGGCGCGTGCCGGGCGCAGCGGCCGAAGCCATGGAAGGCTTCGGCGTGGCCTCGGCCGCGAAGCAATTCGGCCTGCCCGCGCTGGAGCTGCGGGCCATCTCCAATGCGGTCGGCCCGCGCGACCGTTCCGCTTGGCGGATCGGCGACGCATTACAGGCGCTGGAACGCGCAAGTCAGATTTTGAGAGAGGTGCTCTAATTCTATGAAAATCGCATTTTCACCCTGTCCGAACGATACGTTCGTCTTCCATGCGTTAGTCCACGGGCTTGTGCCCGGCGCGCCGGAATTCGAAGTGACCTATGCCGATATCGACATCACCAACAACTGGGCTGCCGCCGGAGAAGGACCCGAGGTGCTGAAAATCTCCTACGCCGCCCTGCCTTGGGTGCTCGAAGATTACGCCTTGCTGCCTACCGGCGGCGCGCTTGGCCGCGGCTGCGGGCCGCTCGTGCTGACGAAGAACGAAATCGCCAATCCTGCCGAGCTGGCGGGCAAACGAGTAGCCGTTCCGAGCGAACGCTCGACCGCCTACCTGCTCTTCCGACTCTGGGCGGCGCAAAATATCCCTGGCGGCAACCTCGACATCGTCGTCATGCCGTTCCATGAAATCATGCCCGCCGTGCGGGACGGCGCGATCGACGCCGGGCTCGTCATCCACGAGGCCCGCTTCACGTACCAGAATTACGGCCTAAGCCTGCAAACCGACCTCGGCAGCTGGTGGGAATCCGATACCGGCCTGCCGATTCCGCTCGGCGCCATTATTGCCCGCCGCTCCCTGGACGCCGCCTCGCTGACGAAGTGGATTCGCGCATCCGTGGAATACGCCTGGGCGAACCCGGAACTGTCCCAAACGTACGTGATGGAACACGCGCAGGAAATGTCGCCTGACGTAGCGAAGCAGCACATCGCGCTCTACGTCAATGAATTCAGCGCCAGCCTCGGCGCCAGCGGGTACGCGGCGATCGAATCGCTGCTCGGCCGCGCCATGAAGGAAGGGCTCGTTCCGGCATTCGATCTGGCCAAACTGCGCGCGTAATTCGGCTCCGACACAGCCCCGTCGTGCTATCCAGGTACCTATTGAAGCAGCCAAAGCCGCATGATGCGGCTCTGGCTGCTTTATTTATATATGTGCGACGCTGTTACGGCTGCCGTCTGAATACTGATGCTGCGGTCGTCATCCAGGCCTCTCGAATTGCCGGGCGCTGCTCGCCATCTCCACATTATCGATACTGTCTGTTCAGCCGGTCGGAATCTCGCCGCTGTTCAACTGCCGCTCTGCTCCCCTGCTAACCAGCCCAGCCTTATTCGCCAATTCAGACTTCCTCCGCCGGCCCCGTCCCCAGCTCTTCGTTCAGCTCCCGCTCGAACAGCGTCTGATTGGCGCGATGGAATTTGCGCATATTGCGCGGGAAGCGACAGCCTTCGATGAGTGCGTCGATCGCCTGCTGGTCGTTCGCGCGAACGCCGGCGCGCATAGCGGAGATATATGCGACATCGGCGGTCTGGCGTCGTTTCATCTCGGCCTTATCCGTCGTCGAGGCGCCGTGCCCCGGGATTAGCCGTACAATTTCGTGCGCATCCAGCATCGTGTCGAGCTTGGCGACCGCCGATTCATAGAGCGTGCTGCTGTGGTAAATATACGGAAACTCGATATCCGACCAGTAGTCTCCGGCAACCAATAGCCCCAGCGGTTCCACGACGGTGAACAAGCCGTCATCATTGTGGCCGGGCGACAAGTAGAACGTCAGTCTCAGGGAACCGGATGCACCGAGCGTCAGCTGCTGCCCATCATGAGCAATGGCGTGCGTAACGTCCGGATAGCTGATTTTATAATTCCGTTCGAGGTAGTAATCGTCGTCGAAGGCCAGTATTTGCTCGATGATCGCCGCCTTGGCTTCATCGCTCTTGCCCGCCAGCGCAGCCGACGCAATGACCTCCGCATCCGGAAAAGCGCCATAGCCGATGATATGATCGAAATCCGAGTGCGTGAACAGCACGTATTTGCGTCTACCGCCTTCGGCCGCTTCATCCGCGTACCGCCGGATTTCTTCCACCTCGCCAGGCAGCCAGCACGGGTCGACGATCAACACGGCATCCGCTGTCTGGATGACGGTCGAGGTCGTTTTGTAGAGCGCGCTCTCGAAAATCGTCAGAGCGCCTTTTCGCATTTTTATCATCGCCCGCATCCCCCTTACTCAGTTAACGTACATAGAACCATAAATTCGCGCCAAACTAACGGGTATCTTCCAAAAGGAGCCATCCCTATGATCTACGACTGCATCATCGTCGGCGGCGGCTTGGCCGGCTTGCAGGCAGCCATTCAGCTCGGACGTTACAATGCATACCGCGTGCTCGTCATCGATTCCGAAGACGGCCGCTCTGGCTTGTGCCGCAGCTACCGCAACCTGCTCGGGTACCCCGACGGCGTGTCCGGCGAAGCGCTCCGGCAAGCGGGCCGGAAGCAGCTGCAGACCTATGGCATCGCTATACGGCGCGACACGGTCACGCACGCCGAACCGCTCGCGCCGAACGGAGGATTCCGTCTGAAAGGTACCGAAGGCGATGCTTACGAAGCCCGGACGGTGCTGCTCGCCACGGGCGTCATGGACCGGCTTCCCGATTGGCCGGGACTGCGCGGCTGTCTGGGCCTCAGCGTATACGTCTGTCCGGACTGCGACGGCTATGAGATCAAAGGCCGCCGAACGCTCGTGCTCGGAGCCGGCGATGTCGGCGCGCGCATGGCGCTGACGCTGCGGACATGGACGGACCGACTGGTCTATTTGCGCCAAGAAGAGCGCGAGCATCCGCTGAGCCCTGAACTTGCGAATCAGCTGGAAGCGGCCGGCATCCCTCATCGGGCGGCGCCGGTGCAATCCATTACAGCGACGGACGGCTGCACGCTGACGGGCGTCGTCCTAGCGGACGGCACGGAAATCCCAGCCGATCGGGCCTTCGTAGCCTTCGGCGGCAACGAGGTCCGGTCGCAGCTGGCCCGTCAGTTGGGCGCGCGCTTGCATGAAAACATGCATGTCTGGACCGATTCCCGCACCAAAATGACGAGCGTTGCAGGACTCTGGGCTGCCGGCGACATCGCCTTCCACTCCGAGCAGGCGGCCATCGCCATGGGCGACGGCGCGCAGGCCGCGATCTGGATTCACAAAACGCTCCAGGAGGCGCGGGCCGGGAAGGAGGCTCAGTCTCTTTCTTGAGCCTGAGTCTGCCTGAGATTGAGCCACCCACAGTGATTTTCCAACTAAGCGAGGGTTTGCGGTTGTACGATATTTCGTACAAACCCCGGCAACCCGCTACCTCACACGTTACTTTGTACGATATTTCGTACAAAACCTCAGTGACCGGCTACCTCACGCGCTACTTTGCACCCCGGCCCAAAATCACTTATTCGCCTCATGCACCTTCAGCTGCTTCCCCTTGATCGTCGTCGTCTTCATCGCACGGAGAACCAGAGGCCCTTTACCGTTCAAAATGTCCACGAACGTCACATTGTCCTGTATGGCGATGATGCCGATGTCCGCCGCCGTTATGCCTTCCAGCTTGGCGATCGTTCCGACGAAATCGACCGCGCGCAGCTTCTTCTTCTTGCCGCCGTTGAAGTACAGCTTCATGATGTCTTGGCTGAGCAGCTCGCGCTTGTCCAGCCGCGGCGCTTCTTCCGCCTGCAGCTTCAGCTCGAATGCATCGCGGGCGGCTTCCACCTCCGCCTTGGACGGCGCCTCGAACCGCGGCAGCTCGAATCCGAGGTAATGCTCGATCTCGGCAAGCCGCCGCTCCTCCTGCGGTACCGCGAACGTAATTGCCTCGCCGCTCAGGCCCGCGCGGGCCGTGCGTCCGATGCGGTGCACGAATTTCTCGCTGTCCATCGGCAGGTCGAAATTAACGACATGCGTGACATGCTCGATGTCGATGCCCCTTGCCGCCAAGTCCGTCGCGATGAGGTAACGGAATTCCCGCCGGCGAAAAGCATGCATCACCTCGAACCGGTCGTCCTGCTCCATGCCGCCATGGATTTTGTCGCAGGAATAGCCGCTGCGCCGCAGCTCGCGGTTCACCTCGTCAACGGCTTCCTTCGTCGAGCAGAACACGATGCAGCTGTCCGGATTTTCCGCTACCGTCACCGCTTTGAGCAGCGCAAGCTTGCCTCCGTTCGCGACGATATAGAGCTTATGCGCGATCCGGTCGACCGCCACGCCCGGCGATTCGATCTCGATATGCAGCGGCTCCCGCAGATGCGTCCGGCACAGCCGGTCCACGTCATCCGGCAGCGTCGCGGAGAACAAGAGCGTCACCCGCTCCTTCGGCAGCTCGTCGATGATTGCCTCCACCTGCTCGATGAAGCCGCGATTCAGCATCTCGTCGGCTTCGTCGATGACGAGAAAACGAATCCGCTCCACGTCCAACGTACCGCGCCGGATATGGTCCAGCATGCGGCCTGGCGTTCCTGCCACCGCATGAACTTTCTGATGGAGCTCAATCTTCTGCGCGGCGAACGGCTGCTGCCCGTAGATCGCGACCGCCTTGATCCGCTTGAACCGTCCGATGTTGACGAGATCTTCTTTCACCTGCCCCGCCAGTTCCCGCGTCGGCGTCAGTACGAGCGCTTGCGGGCGGTTCTCCTCCCAATCGATCAGCTCGCAGAGCGGAATGCCGAACGCGGCCGTCTTCCCGCTCCCCGTCTGGGCGCGGACGGTACAATCCCGATGTGCCAGCACCCGAGGAATCACCTCGCGCTGCACCGGCGTCGGCGCCTCATAGCCGAGACTGTCGATCGCACGCAGAATATCCTCGCTCAGCCCGTAGTTCCGAAAATCCTTCCCTTGCCCTTGTTCCTCAATAGCCATATTCCGTAAATCTCCTTCATCCTCGTTCTTCTTATGCAACCAGTATACCCCATCCCTTCGCCCTGCGCTCGGCAGGCGCTGCCGCACAGCAAAAAGGCTCCAGCCCTCATGGGGGGCCGAAGCCTCGCAGTACCAATAAACCTATAACTTCACTTTCACCGTCTTGATCTCGAACGGCGTGAACTGCAGCCCATACCCGCCGTCGCCCTCCGAAGGGGACAACGTCTCCGTTTCCTGCTCCAGCAGGTCAGTCAGCGATGCCGACGCATGAGGCAGCCTTACGCGCAGCTGCACCGCCGCGTTCGCACCTGACGTCTCGTACAAACGCACGATCAGGGCGTCCTCGTCTTCCGCCTTCTTCACGGCTTCGATCATAACGCCGCGGCCTTCCAACGCGATTGCCGAGAACCGATCCGTCGGCAGTGTGCCCGTACGCGAGCCGCCAGCTTCGACAACGGCAATCGGCGTGTTGAACGCATAGCCCGCTTTGTAAACCTCAGCCGCGATAAAGTCGCCCTCGTGCGGCAGAAGCGCATAGCTGAATTGATGAACCGCACGGTCGCACACCGGATCCGGGAACGAGGGGCTGCGCAGCAGATGGACGCTGACCGTATGTCCGTTCGCGCTGTAGCCGTATTTGCAGTCGTTCAAGATCGCCGCGCCGAAATCCGGCTGCGACAGGTCGATCCATTGATGCGCGCAAATTTCGTCCTTCGCGTAATCCCACATCGTATTGCGATGCGTCGGACGCTTCATGTGACCGAACTGAATTTCGCAGTTCGCCGCGTCGGTGTACACGTTCAGCGGGAAAATCGAGCGAAGCATGCGGCCGTCTTCCTGCCAATCCGCTTCCGTCGCGAACGTCAGCTGCTTGCTGCCCGCCGTGAGCGAGATGCGCTGGGTCAGCGTGGATTTGCCGCACGCATACCGCTGCTCCACGATCGCCTGCGGGCCGTCAATGATAGCCTGCGATGCCGTCAGCTTCATTTGTTCGAAGCCCGCCGCCGCGTAATCCTCCGGGAAATCCCACGCGTCGCCGTCATCCTTGTAAATCGCCAGCACGTTCGCGCGCTCGCCCGGTGCCAGCGTTTCGCGTCCCAGCGCCTTGTCGTAGACGGAGCCGATGCTGCCGTCGGCAAGGAAGGCGACGCGAATCAGGTCATTCTCCAAACTATCGTTCGCCGCTTGCAGTTCGAAGGCCGGCAGCGTCGGCTGTTCCGAATCGACCACGGCATAACCCATCGCCGGAACGTCGACTTGTCGCCATTCGCCTTTGCCCGTGTTCAACCATTCTTTGCGTGCCCAAGGCAGCGAGTTGAACAGCACCGCGGCACGCGCCGCACCGGACGCCGTAACCGCCGACGCCGCATCCCGATAAGCGCCGGCCGCCAGCTCGTTCACTCGGCTCAACAGCTCTTCGTAGCGCGCAAGCGATTCGTCGAACACCCGCGTGATCGACGAGCCCGGCAAGATATCATGGAACTGATAGAGCAGCATCTCTTTCCAGATGCGATCCAGCTCCTCCGCGGGGTAGCTGCCAGTCCCGGCCGCAAAAGCAAGCGAAGCCGCGAATTCCAGCTCGCGCAGCGCTTTCTCCAGCTTGCGGTTGAACCGTTTATTGCGTGCTTGGCTCGTGAGCGTGCCTTGGTGCTTCTCCAAGTACAGCTCGCCTTTCCACGTTTTGTACCGGTCGCGGTTCGCATTCAGCTTGTCGAAGAAATCGATGGCCGGCTCTTGTTTCACCGGAATGAGGCCCTGCAGGTTCTTCACCCGCGCCAGCCGTTCCATATGCTCTTCGCCCGGGCCTCCGCCTCCGTCGCCGATGCCGAATACGACCAGGCAATGGTCGGAGACGTTCTTATCGTAATAGTCCCGTTCCGCCTTCATGATCGAACGCGGCAACGCCGGGCCGTTGTAAGTGTCTTCGGGCGGCAAATGGGTCAGAATGCGGCTGCCGTCCAACCCTTCCCAGAAGAAGGTATGATGCGGATGGTCGTTATGGATGCTCCACGACAGCTTCTGCGTCATGACGTAGTCGACGCCCGACTGCTTCAGCAGCTGCGGCAGACTCGCGGTGTAGCCGAAAATATCCGGCACCCACAGCATGCGCATGTCGAGGCCGAACTCCTCCTTGAAGAACCGCTTGCCCAGCAGGATTTGGCGGATCAGAGCTTCGCCGCCGGCAATGTTGGAATCCGGCTCGACCCACATCGCGCCTTGCACTTCCCAGCGTCCTTCCGCCACGCGTTGTTTGATCTGCGCATACAGCTTCGGATGCTGTTCCTTCACCCATTGGTACAGCTGCGGCTGGCTGGCGCCGAACACGTAGTCCGGGTAGCGTTCCATCAAGCGGAGCACGGTCGCGAACGTCCGGGCGCCTTTGCGGTACGTTTCCCGAATCGGCCACAGCCAAGCGAGGTCGATATGCGCATGGCCCACCGCTGTCGCCGTCATCGTCGGGTCGCCGCCTTGCTTCGCCAGCTCCGTGCCCAACAGGCGGCGCGCTTCGGCGACCGTCTCGTCCGACGGATTGCGAAGCAGCAAGCTGACATCGTACAGCGCCTGCATGATTCGCGCCGTGCGCGCGGACTTGTCCTCGATATGCTCGGCGTAATCGAGCAGGACTTCGTAGTCGTAATAGAGCTGGCGGACTTCCTCGCGGCAAATCGCGATGTCCGCTTCCTTCACGGTTCCGCTGCGGTAGTAGCCGAACAGGTCGTTATTGCCGGCATCGCCCCATAGATCGATGACTTCGCCGCCAGCGGCATTGTCCGCGACCGGGAAGACGCGTTTGCCCGGCAGGCCGAGCGTCAGGTCGAATTCCGAGTTGACGTTCGTCAGACCTTGCAGCGGCGTTCCTTCGTCATCGAAAATGCACAGCTCGCCGTTCACATCGAGCAGCAGCACAACCTTCTGTCCCGCAGCCGACTCCGGCACCTGACCCCGGAAATGAAACCATGCGCAATCCCAGCGCTCGCCCCATTTGTCTCCGGCGTTCAATTCCAGCCGCTCGCCGGATTCGCGTTCCGCGAATACGACCGGCTCCTTCGTGGCATAAGCCGTTATCGCTAGCGGCGCGACCTTCGTATAAATGCGCGACTCGATCCCCTGCAGCGTTCTGCGAAGGACGTCCATCTTAATTGGTGTATGCGGCATACGTTTACGTCACCATCCCTCTACTCAGTTGTATATGACATAATAATATATTATATATATCTAATAGATCAATTACTTTGTGAAAATAAAAAATGCACCTCGACCTTCCAGGTGCATTTTTCCGAACCCCCTGCATGCCCTTCTATCCGGCTGCCGGAGCCGCCGTCGTGTCCCGAACGACCAGCTCCGGCACGAGCACGATCCGGCGGTACACCGCGGTGCCCGATTCCCTGCTCCCGCCGCGCAAAACCTCCAGCATCAGTTCGCCCGCCTTGCGGCCGAGCTCGCCTTCGTTCTGATCGATAAACGTGAAGGTGCCCGATTCCTCCAGTTGTCCGCGGCTCGGATTGTCGAAGGCTACGATGGACAAGTCCTGCGGCACTTTAAGCCCCGCCTTCTTGGCAAGCGCGGCAATATGCAGGGCTAAGGTGCTGTTCAGCGCGATATAGGCCGTCGCGGCACCGCTTCCGATCGTTCGGGCAAGCGGATGCTCGGCGCCGGCCGCCGCCTGCGGCATGCTGAAATCCGTCATCAGCAGCACCGGATTAATGAGCGCGCCCTTCATTTTGAGCGCGTTCATATACCCGTTGATGCGATCGTCGACGGATACCGTCGACACCGGCGTATCCGCGCAAATCGCGATTTCGCGGTGTCCCAGCTCCCACAAGTGGTCGACGGCCAGCTTCGCGGCAAGCCCCCCGTCCGTATGCACGGTATTCGTCTCGACGCCAGGCAGGTATCGGTCGATCAGCACGAACGGGTAGCCGTTCATCTTAAGCGCGATGATTTCCTCATTGTAGACATCCGCGTCCACGGGAAAAATAACGAGCCCCTCCACCGTATCCCGCAGCTCGCGGATCAGCTCCTTCTCCCGCTCCTTGTCGTTGAACGTAAACATCGCGAGCAGCGAATAGCCCGCTTCCTCCACGGCGTCCCTCAAGCCCGAGAGCAGACGGATGGCGAAATAATCGCCGATAAACGGTACGACAAGCCCGATTCTAGGCCGCACGCCCTGGTTGGATGTCAACGGCGCCCGCTCCGTCCGATGCTCTTGGATATCGGCTTCCGCCGCCTCTTCGCTGTTGTCGGGAATGCCCTGCACATAGGTGCCGCGCCCCGGAATCCGGTGAATCCAGCCCTCCCGCGCCAGCTCCCCGAGCGCGTTGGCAACGGTGATCCGGCTGACTTCGAACTGCTCCAGCAGCATTTTCTCCGTCGGTATTTTATCGCCCTCCCGCAGTTGTCCCGCGCGGATCGCATCTTTGAAATGGTTCTGAATGCGGATATATAACGGCTCTCTGTCGGCGTTCATCTGTATCGCCCTCCGAATTAATCATTATATTCAATATAACATATATGAAAGGACAATGGTGATTGATTTTAAAGGAACTGAATTCGGATTGTCGGGGAATGTAGAAAATCGTTAAAACGCGGCGAAAAAAGAGGGAGGGGATGTCAGGTTTAAGCGAATGGACGTGGAAATGATCGCATACTTGCTGCCGTGAACGGAAAATGGGTTCAAAAGATGCGGATAGGAATGGACAGACAGGAGGCGGCAAGAACGAACCGGCCAGGAAGAGAATGATTCGATCGAGGAGTCGATGATTGTTCGAGCAGGGAACTGACCGGACGAATCGAAATCGAAGCGCCGAGTACGGAATGGACCGAGGAGAAACAAGGATCGCCTCCCCAAATAAAAAACGGCCGCGCACCACCGATCCCTTAAAAAAGAGGAACCGGCAGCGCGCGCCCGTTGAATCATCCGCACACGGTTTACGCCTCGTGTATCGCACACAACTCGCGTAAGTCTATTTGATTTCCAGCAGCTTGTATTCGATAACGCCCATCGGGGCATTGACAGTAATCCGTTCGCCGATGCCTTTGTTCATCAATTCCTTGCCGAGCGGGCTTTCGTACGAAATTTTGTTATCCGCTACGTTCGCTTCGGCAGGCGCTACGATTTGATATACAATCCGCTCATCGAATTCTACGTCATGCAGCACGACCGAAGAGCCGACTTGCACGCTGTCCAAATTGCCGCCTTCCACGACGCGCGCGGTGGCCAGCATTTTCTCGAGCACCATGATGCGCGTTTCCATGAAAGCTTGATCTTCCTTGGCCGAATGGTACTCGCTGTTTTCTTTCAAATCCCCGTAACTGATCGCCAGCTTGATCCGCGCCGCCAGCTCTTTGCGCTTGACGTACTTCAGATCGTCCAGCTCTTCCTGCAGCTTATCGAAGCCTTCTCTCGTCAAAATCATTTGTTCATTCGCCATGCTAACCGCTCCCGTTTCCATAAGATAAGTCTATTTTACCTTATTTCAGGTCAATTGTCCGTGAAGTCGCCAAACATTTGCTCCATCCAGTATAGGATTAACCAAAATCCGCGCGTCTACACAGCAAAAAAGACACCTTTCAAAGCGAAACGGCCGACGCCATCCTATTGGACGCGAGGCGCGTTTCATTCTGAGAAGATGTCTTGGCCGCGGATCTATCCGTCCGCTTCTAGAGAACGCATCATGTACGACCGCCAATTCCGGTCAAACTCCGAGCGGGCCACGCGATTGGAATACACTTGATTCTCCAGTCTCGTCCCTTTCGTTCTCGCCATTTTCCGCATCCATCCTCTCGAAATAAGAAACTTGCGTTATCTTATTCCGAGCGTATCCGAGCGGTTTGGACAGCAGTCCGTCAGCCGGAAGCCTTCATCTGCTTGCTTCGCAGCTGGCCGCAGGCCGCATCGATGTCCGTGCCGTGCTCCAACCGCACGCTGACGCTGACGTTCTGCTTCTTCAGCGTGTCGTAGAAGCCGCGGATGGACGACTGCTCGCTCCGTTGGTACTGGCTGTGCTCGTCGACCGGATTGTAAGGAATCAGGTTCACGTTCACGCTTGGGCGGCGGTCGCCGATCAGCTCCGCAAGTTCCAGCGCATGTTCTTCCCGATCATTGACGTCCCGCAGCAAAATATATTCCAGCGTAATGCGGCGCCTGTTCTTGCTGATGTAATAATCGATCGCGCCCATCAGCTTCTCGATCGGGATCGCCCGGTTGATTTTCATGATCCGCGTGCGGAGCTCATTGTTCGGCGCATGCAGCGAAATCGCGAGATTGACGCCGAGGCCGCGATCCGTGAATGCGATGATTTTGTCCGCCAGCCCGCTGGTCGAGACGGTAATATGCTTGGCGCCGATGGCCAAGCCTTTATGGTCCTTGATGACGTCGAGGAAATCGACGAGATTCTCGAAGTTGTCGAACGGCTCGCCGATGCCCATGACGACGACATGGCTGACCCGCTCGCCTTGCCCCGCCGCATCGAGGTACAGCTGCACTTTCATGATCTGCTCCGCAATCTCGCCCGCGGACAAATCCCGGCTCTTGCTGATCAGCCCGCTGGCGCAGAAGCTGCAGCCGATATTGCAGCCGACCTGCGTCGTCACGCAGACGGACAAGCCGAATTTATGCCGCATCAGTACCGTCTCGATCAAGCTGCCGTCCTGCAGCTTGAACAGAAACTTGACCGTTCCGTCCGAAGATTCCTGCTTCGTGTGCTCGGCAAGCGTTTCAATCGCGAAGCGTTCGGCAAGCAGCGCGCGGCAGTCGCCGTTCACGTCCTCCATCGCCTCGAACGATGTAACCCGCTTCCGGTATAGCCAGTCCCACACCTGCAGCGACCGCGATTTCTTATGTCCGTGCTCCAGCAGCCAGGCGGTCAGCTGTTCGAGCGTCAATCCGTATATGGAAGGTTTGTTCATTGTCTCCGGTCCTCTTTTCGCATGCCATACTTCCTTGCATTCTTCTAAATTATTGTCCCAAAATTCTACCGGGAACACAAGGGTATGCGAATGTTTTGCTAATTCGGGAAGGATGTGCTAAGTTAGGTATATCGATTAATTGAATTAAGTTACCTTAATCAAAAAAGAAATGAGGAGTCGCAATGCCCTCCAAGAAGCTAAAGCTGGGCGTTCCCGAACAAGAGGGCCAGCTGTCGATGCTGTTTACGAAAGGCGGACCGCGGACCGGCGCAGGGCGCAAAGGAATCGGCGAAACGAGAAAGTTGTCCCTTACCCTGCCGGAGACAGCTTGGGCAGCGATCGAAGCATTGTGCGAAGAGCATGCCTGCTCCAAGTCGGAGCTGCTTCGCGCGATCATTCACGACTATCTGCATGCGACGACGAAGAACGGAGAGGACTGAATCCATGCGCGTCGAAGTATCGCAAGCTTCTCTTCATGCAGCGCTGCAGCGCTTGTCTCCCGCGCTGTCTTCCAAGCCCGTCACTCCGATTCTGGGATCGATTCTCTTATGGGCAGATGACGATGGATTATCGGTCAGGGGCGGAGGCGGCGGCATAACCGTCGAGGCCCGCCTGGACGCCGCTTCCGGCGAAGCCGTCGTTCATCGAACGGGACAACTCCTCGTTCCTTCACGCAGCCTCCTCCCCGTCATCCGCTGTCTGCCTCCGGGCAGCGTTGCGCTCGAAAGCGTTCACGGGCCGGCGCTGCTCATACGTGCAGGCCATGCGCGTTATCGGTTAAGCGGCTTGGACGCCGGACAATACCCGTACATCGCAGTGCCGCCGCATACGCATGAGCTTCATTTTACGAACGCGCGGCTGAAAGAGATCATTCGAAGACTCGCATTCGCAGCCTCCAGTTCGGAAGCCCGCCCTATTCTCACCGGAATCTCCTGCAGCATCGATGCCGGTTCGATTGCTTTCACGGCCACCGACGGTGTCCGCCTCTCCTCCCAGCGCATCTCGCGGACCCCGCTCGCAGAGACGCCGTCTGCCCTGCGCACGGCTGTCATCCCCGCCAAACCATGGCTCGATTTCGTTAACCTGCTGGATGATGAAGGCTCTACCGCGATGACGCTGGGAACGGCCAGCGTCAGATTTCAAACGAATGAGCTGTGGCTGCAGCTTGCGCTATTGGAAGGGTCGTACCCCGTCCTGGACCGCGTCGCCGCCCAGGAATGCGAGACAACGATCACTTTAATGGCGCCTGACCTGCTGCGCGCGCTGGAGAGAGTGACGCTCCTTGCCGGGGAGCATCGCGCGGTGAAGCTGGCCAGCGATCGCGATGGCTTGGCCGTCGCGCTGACTGCGCGGACGGAGGGCATCGGCGATGTCGAAGAAAGCGTGCCCGCGCAGTCCGTGGACGGCCAGCCGCTGACGATCGCCTTTAACGGCAGCTATCTGCGCGATTTCATGCGCGCCGCGTCAGGAAGCGCGGTCACGCTAACTTTCTCCACTCCGAACAAACCGATCGTGATCCGGACAACCGACGAGCCTTCATCGTTGTTCGTGCTGACGCCGATTCGAACCGCGGGCGCCGCGCCTTGACCTGATCCGCGGAACCGCTTCAAGCCCATTATTCGAACGCGTTGAGGCCAGATTTCTCTTAAATTTTCACGTCCCCACTGTAGCGGAAATCCATTCCGATCGGTTATACTTGATACGTTATGTATCAAATAATCCAATCCCTATATCCAAGGAGCTGATTCGTTTGTACAAACGGTTCATGTCTAAATCCTTCATCATCGTACTCGCCATCGTCGCGGTTATCTGTGCCATTCCGGGGTCCGCCTTCGCCGCGCCCGGGTCGCCCCGCATTCTGTTGGTGCTGGACGGCATCAAAGGGGAAAGCGTGTTGAAAGGCTATGAGAACGCGATCGATATTACAAGCTTTTCCTACGGCGTAGAAGCTGCGAGCAATTTCACGTCCGGCGCCGGGGCATCGGTCGGCAAACCGTCGTATACCGAGTTCAATTTTACGAAAAGCGTAGATACGGCCACGCTTGCGCTTATGCAAAGGATTGCGCAAGGCACTGCCATTAAGCAAGGCACGCTCTATTTCATCAAAGACGACAGCGGCAAGCCGTATCTCACGATCAAACTCCAGCAAATATTCGTGACCGGCGACCAATTATCCGCAGAGGCCGGCAGCGGCATGTCCGAAGAATTAAAGCTGCGCGCTGCCCAAACGACGTTTACGTACGCGCCGCAAGGACCGGACGGCAGGCTGCTGCCGGGACAGACGCTGGATATCAATATTCCGAAAGGCACGGTTACCGCGTCTTAACGTTAACGTTCATGAAGGGCTGAGCAGGGCTTCCCTGTCCGGCCCTTTTTACGTTCCTCCCCATTCGTAAGTCCGCCGCAAAAAAAGCCCCTGAACCGGCATGCCTCGCGCCCGGCTCAAGAGCTTCCCTTCATCATATGGGCTCGTTTGGAAAATAGTACGGGTACGCCGTTTTATTCGCAGCCGCCCTGCGGGGGAGATCCCATCCCGGCCCGCCCCACGATACGCCCTGGACGGCGACAATCGGAACAGCATGGGGTACATTAGGGACAGGCGCGGATAACGGAAACTTTTTACGCGCGATCTGTCACAGCGCAGCCACCCTCCTCGTCATAGTAGTAATTGACGAAATGAGGAGGCACTTACAATGAAACACGCAGGAACAGTTGTCATTGGCGGAGGATTGGCAGGGCTGCTGGCGGCCATCGAAACGGCGAAGGCGGGCAGGCCGGTCGTGCTGCTGGAGAAGTCATCGCATACGGGAGGCCGGGGCATTTCCGTCCTTAAGAACGGGGCGCGCCTGAATCTCGGCGGGCATGCGCTCTATCGCGGGGGAGCGGCTTTCGCGGCGCTGCGACAGCTCGGCATCAAACTGGAGGGGCGCGCCCCATCGACGTCGGGGGAGGTCATCTGGAAGAACGGACTCGCTCCGCTGCCGGCCGATCCGCTGCGTCTCTTGACCTCCAAGCTGCTGCGCTTCCCCGGCAAGATCGAGCTTGGGCGGCTGCTGACGGGCCTTGGCAAAATCAACTTCGCGGCGCTCGGAGACACCACGCTTCGCGAGTGGGCCGAACGAGAAGTACGCGATCCCATGGTGCGCCATCTGTTCTATTCGCTGTGCCGGACGGCGACCTACAGCCGCGATATCGACTTCCAGCTGGCCGGGGCCGTGCTGCAGCAGGTGCAGCTGTCGCTGAAGGAAGGCGTGCTGTACTTGGACGGCGGCTGGCAGTCCATCATCGATCAGCTGCACGCGCTGGCCGTCCGCAGCGGCGTCGCGATCCGAACAAGCGCCGGCGTGACGGGCATCGCCCATGAAGGCGGCGCCGTGCAGGGCGTGCTGCTGGGAAGCGGCGAGCTTCTGCCGGCGGACAGCGTTATCAGCACGCTGCCGCCGGCCGATAACTTCCGGCTCGTCGAAGGCGCGGAGCATACCGCCCTGCTCCGCTGGAAGGAAGACGCCCGCCCCGTTACGGCGGCCTGTCTCGACCTGGCGCTGAACCGGCTGCCCGTGGAGAACCGGCAGTTCGTCATGGGGCTGGATCAGCCGCTTTTCTTCTCCAATCATTCGCGGGCGGCGAAGCTGAGCGATAACGGGACGGTCGTTACGCATCTGATCAAATACAACGCGCCCGGCGAACAGGATCCGCGCGGCGACGAAGCGCTGCTCGCGCGGACGATGGATATGCTGCATCCCGGCTGGCAGCAGGAGACCGCCGCCAAGCAGTTCCTCCCCAGCATTACCGTCGTGCACGACCAGCCGCATATCGGCCGCCGGGACCGTAAGCCGGGGCCGGCCGTGCCTGAAATCCGCGGCCTCTATGTTGCCGGCGACTGGGCATGCCACGGCGAGATGCTCGCGGATGCGGCGGCGGCAAGCGCGGGCCGCGCCGCGGCGCAGCTGCTCAAGGATGCGAAGGCGGGCCTTGGCCGCGAGCCGGAACTGATCGGCAGCTGAGATGCCTGCCGGTGCCTGCCGCGCCCGCATCCCGTGCCCATACCCCGTGGCTGTACCGCGCGATACCGTATCGTCCCGCACGCGATCGCGTCGATGACCGCGCGCTTGAAGGAGGCGTTCTATCAACATGGAGAAGTCCATCATCACGGAAGAACTGTACGCGTCCCATAAGACGCTGCTCTTCTCGCTTGCTTACCGCATGCTCGGGAGCGTTATGGATGCCGAGGATATCGTCCACGAAGCGATCCTCTCCTTGCAGGGCAAGCAAGCGGATCAGATCTTGAACCTGAAAGCCTATCTGTGCAAAGTCGTCACGAACCGCTGCATCGACCGGCTTCGTTCCGCGCAGAAGCAGCGCGAAGTCTATGTCGGACCTTGGCTTCCGGAACCGATTGTCACGGACCTGCGGGAAGGATCCGAAGCCGATGCTTCCCGCAGCGGCGACCCCTACCAGGCATACGTCCGGCAGGAATCGGTCTCCACGGCGTATTTGCTGCTCTTGCAGCAGCTATCCTGGGTGGAACGGACCGTCTTCCTGCTGCGGGAGGTGCTGCAGTTCGACTACGAGGAGATTGCCGAAATCGCCGGCAAGAGCAGCCAGAACTGCCGCCAGATTTTCCATCGCGCCAAACGCAGCATCCACCCCGCAGCGGAACAGAAGGCGCCGGCGCCCGGCTTGCCCGGCCACCGCATGCTGGTGGAGCAGTTCACCGCCGCGCTCGCCAGCGGCGACATCGGCAAGCTGTTGAATGTGCTCTCGCTCGATGCCACGCTGGTATCCGACGGCGGAGGCAAAGTGAGCGCGGCCGTCCGGCCCATCGTCGGACCGGCGCGCATTGCCAGCTTCTTCGAAGGCTTGCGGAAGAAACTGCCGCCCGACTTCGGCTTCAAGCTCGCGCTCGTCGGCGGGCAGCCCGGCCTTGTCACGTACGCGGGCGGGGCACCGGCCAGCGTCTTCTCGTTCCGTACCGAGCAGGATCGGATTGCGGAGATCTACGTCGTCGTGAATCCCGACAAGCTTCTCGGCGTTCGCTAAGGAGCGCAAGCAGGAAACTACCGCATGCCAAAAAGGCGCCGGATCATCAGATCCGGCGCCTTTCTCATCCATCCCGTCCGCGCCGCTGAAGCGCAGAACCATGCGCAGCCTGTACCGGCGCAGCGTTGAAGGCTATACCTTAAACCGCGCGACCGCCTGCTGCAGCTCGCTCGAAATCCCGCCCAGCTCGTCGGCGGTCCGCGAGACTTGCGTCATCGCCTCCTGCTGATCGCCGGCAGCTGCCGAAATCGTCTCGGCCAGCTCCGTCGTCTGCCGCGACAGCTCCGCGAGCTCGGCAATGGACGCCGATACCTGCTGGGCGCTTGCCGACATCTGCTCGGAAACCGAGTAAACGTCCAGCATCTGATCGGCGACCTGCTGAACGGAGCCGGACAAATCGCGAAAAGCGCCGCCCGTCTGCACCGCCGCTTGCTGCATCGCCTTCACCTCGCCCAAGCCGTGGTCGATCGCGGCAACGGCCGACCGCGTCTCCTGCTGCACGCGTTCGATCAAATCCGAGATACGCTCGGCCGACAGCTTGGACTGCTCGGCCAGCTTGCGGATCTCGCCGGACACGACGGCGAAGCCCCTGCCGTGCTCGCCTGCCCGCACCGCCTCGATGGAGGCGTTCAGCGCCAGCAGATTCGTCTGCTGCGTAACCGTCGAAATCATATGCGTCACGGATCCGATCTCATCGGACATGACGCGCAGCCGCTCCATCGCCTCGACGGCCTGCTCGACCGTCGTCACGACGCCGGAGATTTGCGTCATGCTGCTCGCCATCTGCTCGTTGCCTTCGCCGGCGCGCTGCCGGGCAACGCCCGAGGCATCCGATGCGGTGCCTGCCGATTCCGCCACCCGCCCGATGCCGGCGGCCATCTCTTCCATGGCGCGGCTGCTCTCTTGCGTACCGTGATATTGCCGGGCCGAGCGGCTGGACAGCTGCTCCATCGCGCCGGTGATCGAGCGCGAGGACTGGACCGACGTATGCGCGCCCGCCTGGAGCGACTCCGAAGCGCTCGTCACTCTTTGCGTCGTCTCCGCGATCTGCGCGACGAGCACGCGCAGATTCCCGATCATGTGATTGAAATGCTGCCCCAGCATGCCGATTTCATTGCGCACGCCAAGATCGAGCGTACCGGAGAGGTCTCCCCCGGCAGCCGCTTCGGCCTGCTCGTTAATGCGGTGGAGCGGACGCAGAAACAGCCGCACGGTAAACGACATGACGGCAATGCCCGCAAGCGCTGCCAATAAGCCGTAGAGCGAACTGCGATACAATTCTTTTTTCAACGTTTTGCTAATAAAGTCGTTGCTGAAATCTATCCCTGCATAGGCGACCAGCTTGCCGTGCCCGTCCTTGATCGCGCTGACGACGCTGATCCATTCGCCTACGCTGTCCTCATAAACGCCGGTGCTGCTGACGCCTTCCTTCTCCGACCGCACAAGCGCTTCCCGAAGCTTTTTCACGGGAACGTAAGGCTCCGCAGGCTTCTCGTCCGCATACAAATTAGCATTGGACAACAGATTCAGCAGCGCCGGCTCTCCGTCCTGTTCGATCCAATCCGGATAGAATAAGTAAGCGTTCTCCACGAGGTCCGACGCAATCGCGCGATCCATCTCTTCTTGAAGGTGCATGACAGCCGGAACCGTCTTATATGCTTCCTCGTTCTTCTTCAATTCCGTCTTCGACGTTTCAATGTCGGCCAGCTCGAGCATCAGCGGCGAGTGAAACATGCTCTCCAGCGCCACCAGCTCGTCAGAGACCCGATCCTTCTGCTGCTGATAAGAAAGCGTCGTAAGCAGCACGCAGATGATCAGATAGCAGGTTCCGGCGACAAACGAAATGCGAAAGGCCAAAGATCGAAAATAACTGGTAGAAGATCGGGTTTGTTTAAGCTGCGCGGCTGACATGGTTGCGTTAAGGCACCTCCGGTATCGTTCAATTCTACTAGAACATAACTGATAACGATTTATTGGTCAATTCTGTCAAAGAAATTTGTCGAAAAAAGATGAATTGGCTGCCTTTGGCCTTACACAGCGGCTAAGCATAATCAAAAAGCCGATCATGGACCAAAAAGAAAACCGCCCTCATGAGAAGGCGGCAAATTTCCGTTAGCATTACACGGCTTATTGGATTTTCTTGAACACGCGGCTTAACTCAGAGCCAAGCGTTCTTCTCCGGTTATATTTTGAACGGGAGCGTTGAGGTTGGCCCACAGTCTATTGATAATATTGTCGCTCTTTACTCTTCCCGCGAATCCGGCAGAGGTTTTTACTACCCCGTTCAGATAGGCATACGTTAGTTTCGAGCCATCCGACTTATGAAAAATAATCGTGTAATTCCCGTCTAACGGAATGGCGCTATCGTTTGGTTTGATCTCCCTTAATTTGTCGGCTGCATCCGCAATTTCCCGTTGGTCATTTACATGCATCACTTGCACATCCAGGTCTGTCGACGTTGGACCGGATGCATTATAAATGTCCATACTAACGACTTCGTTTGCCTCAATTGAAAATATTCTTTGATCTCTCTCTGCATAGACACCGATCAAAAGAATCGCTATCGCACAAATAATCCCCATATAATAGTACTTCTTCACAGTCAGGAGCCTTCAAACCGATACGTCCGCGACCATGTCAGCGTCTCGCCCGGCGCGATCCGGACTGGAGCGAACACCTCCGGAGATACGTTATGCGCCATGCCCCATACGGCGATCAGTTCGACGGGGAATCCGCAATCCTCGCTCATGCGAACGCCGGAAGGACGGTGCACCAGCGTCCAGCCGCTCGGCATTGCGCCTCCTTCGCCGCCGGGATACAGCCGTCCGTAGAAATCTTTTACCGGCACGCTTCCCCACTCCACGCTTTCCTCTTCCGCCCGGATATCGCCGACGAGCACCTTGAACGAGGAAGAGCGCTCGCCGGTAAACGCCAGCGTATAGTCCGGTCCGACCGTCTCGCCGTCGAAGCAGACGAAATTATGGGCATACTCATTGGTCTCGATCGGCCGGCTTCCGGCATTGAACAATTCATAGTCGACGCGCAGCGAATCTTGCTCCGCCTTCAGCCGCTTGCGGTACCGCACCGCGTACCCGAGACATTCCTCCGGATGCACGGTGAATTGTAGAACGCTTTCATCTTCTTGGTCGATGTCGACCTCGTAAGGCCTGACCTCGTAAGGCTTCATAAACTCGTAGCCCTTGTCCGATTCGCGCCGCAGAAGGCCAACGCCGAACTTCGGAAACCACTCTCCCGGCTTCGCCTCGTCATAACCGAGCGCCCGATGATTGCTGAATTCTCCGCAAAGCCCGGCCCCTTTGGTCGGATCCCAGATTCCCGGCAGCTCATACGCGCAGAACGTATGCTTCCCGTCCAATACGACTTCCGTGACGAAGCCCGTCCGGTCGAATCGCGCGCCGCCCACCTCGCCCGGATGCTTAACCGTGACAGCCAGCCGGCTGCTCCGCAATGTCAATTCTTCCATCCCTATCATTCCCCTCTGTCCGAATTTCTCCGTTCCACTTCTACCGAATTCGCTAGCCGCTCTTCATCTCCTGCCTGCGGAACGCAGGAGAACGCAAAAGCGCCCCGGCCGCGCTCTTGAGAGCGGGCGTAGGGCGTCATCCTTGCGGTTCTGATATACTGTGGCAACGAGTCCGATTACGAAAGGAGCCTGTCCATGCAGATTAACAAAGGCGAGATTCTGTTTCGTCAAGGCGAATCCGGCCCCCTCTTCCATCTGCGCAGCGGCCTGCTCAAGATCATGCGCACCCACGAGGACGGCGCGCTGCTTCTCGTCAATATCATCACGCCCGGCGAAATCATTCCCCATCACGCGTTAATCAGTCCGAATCCGTATTTCGGTACCGCCGTCGCGTTGACCGCCTCGGAGGCGGAGACCATCCCCGCGCCGGAATGGTACCAGCGGCTGCAGGAGGAACCCGCGCGGTGCCGGGATATCGCGCTGCTGCTGCAGGACAAGCTGCGCATGATGCAGCAGCGCATCGACCAGCTCTCCCAAGTGGCTCCTGCCGATAAACTTCGCAAGCTGCAGACATGGTTTCGTCTCTACATCGGCGAGGCCCCGCTTACGGACGTGCTGACGCAGGACGAGATCGGCCAGCTCATCGGCTTGCGCCGCGAGACCGTCAACCGGCTGCTCCGCGCGCAGAGGTCCGAGCGCTGAGCCGCCTCATGCGGAAGGCCGGCGCCTAGCACCGGAAGGCGCAAGCCGAACCGCGCAAACCGGGTTTGGCGCCTGCTTTAGTCCAGCACGCCTGCGGGACCGAAGAATTCAAAATGAATATCCCCGGCGGCAACGCCCCACTCCTTCAACGCCCTATTCACCGTTTGCATGAAGGGCTGCGGACCGCAGAAGTAGAACCCCGCATCCTTCGAGGCTGCGACTTGCTTCAGCCAAGGCAGGTCGATATAGCCTTCTTTATGATAGGCCCCGGCCGCACGGTCGCGTTCCGTCGGCTCCGTATAGATCCAGTGCGCCGAGAAATTCGGCCGCTCGCTCACGATGCCCTCGACCTCGTTTCTAAACGCATGCCTATCGCCGTGCTGCGCCGCATGTATGAACGTGACGCCGCGTTCCGGCTGCTCTTCCGCCAGCGTGCGAAGCATGCTGACCATCGGCGTGAGCCCGACGCCTCCGCTGATCAGCACGACAGGACGCGCATCGGCGAGATCCAGCTTGAAATCGCCCGCCGGCGCCGAAACCGGAATCAGGCTCCCCTCTTGAACGTGCTCGTGCAGATACGTGGATACCCGGCCATCCGGATGATCCTCCGCCCCGTCTTCCCGCTTCACGGAAATGCGGTAATACGCTTCGCCCGGCGATCCCGACAGGCTGTATTGCCGGATATGGGTGTATTCGTCGCCGGGAATCTCCAGCTTAACGCCGATATACTGACCTGGCTCGAAGGCTGCGATCGCCTCTATGTCCGCGGGCTCCAGATAGAAGGAAGTAATGACATCGCTCTCCCGCACTTTCCTCGCCACTTTGAAGGGACGATATCCCTTCCATCCGCCGGGCTGGCGCTCCGCTTCCCGATACATCTCCGCTTCTACGCTAATGAACACATCCGCAATGATGCCGTATGCCTCTGCCCAAGCGCCAAGAATCGTGTCCGTGGCGGCATCGCCCAGCACGTCCTTGATCGCGCCCAGCAAATGCTCGCCGACGATCGGATAGTGCTCCGGCTTAACGCCGAGACTCCGGTGCTTATGCGCGATGCCTTTGACGACCGGCAGGATCGCCTCCAGCTTCTCGATGTTGACCGCTGCCGCGTATACTGCATTCGCCAGTGCGGCCTGCTGCCTGCCCTGTTTCTGATTCGCATGGTTGAACAGGTTCAGCAGCTCCGGATGACTTTGGAATAACCGCTCGTAGAATCGTTTCGTAATCGCCGTTCCGTGAATCTCCAGGACCGGTACGGTGGATTTGATGACCGCGATCGCTTGTTGGCTTAACATAGGAACGCCCCGCTTTCTTCTTGTTTGGAATTGACTTCAGTATAAGGCACGTCGGCGGGCCGGCCTGTGATTGCAATCACTGCGTTTGCGAACAAAGCGTGACATTCGGGATGCCCCAGTATCGCCGCAAGGCAAAATATGTAAATTATGAGAAATCGACAGCCTGCGGCCATGCACTAAAAGGGAAATGAAGGAATTTGTCGAATAAAATAAGCAAGACTACCGACCTTACACAACGAGGGAGATTTCACAGCCATGATCCAAGTGAGCGAACAACGCAAGAAGCAATTGCAGTATATCGGCATTACCGAACAGGACTTGGCGTTTCTGCACAGCAAGCGTCCCCTGTTCGAGCAAATCACGAACCAGGTCGTCGACCGGCTGTACGCGAGAATAATCGACGTTCCCGAGCTGCGGGCCATCATCGACAAGCACAGCTCGCTCGACCGGCTCAAGGAAACGCAGCGCTGGTACTTCATGTCGCTGACGGACGGCACCATCGACGAGTCGTTCATCGAGCGCCGCATCGTGATCGGCAACATTCATTCCCGGATCGGGCTGACGACGGAATGGTATTTGGGCACCTACATGCTTTACCTGGAGACGGCCGTGGAGCAGTTCCGGCAGATCGCCCCGGATTCATGGATGACGATCATTCTGGCGCTGTCCAAAATGTTCAACTTCGACTCCCAGCTCGTGCTGGAAGCGTACGAGAAAGACGAGAAGGACAAGATCCAAGCGCTCTCGGACGAGAAGCAGACGGCGCTGACGACGATCAGCCGCATCGTCCAGGAACTCTCGGCCATGATCGTGGAGCTGGGCAGCAGCAGCCAGTCCGTCGCGGACTCCGCCAACCATACGGCCGACATCCAGGACCAGGCGAACGCCAAGGTGCGCGAGCTGCAAGCCAAGATCGGGGAGATCGACAGCATCGGCTCGCTGCTGCAGGAAATATCCGACCAGAGCCAGCTGCTCGGCATTAACGCCGCCATCGAAGCGGCCCACGCGGCCGACCATGGCCGCGGCTTCGGCGTCGTCGCGAACGAAATCCGCAAGCTGGCCGCCCATTCCAAGGAGTCGCTGGTGACCGTCCGGGAGAAGCTGCAAGAAATTACGGGCGTCATCGGCGAGGTCATGCAGGATGCCGAACGCACCTCCACGCTGGCGCGCGATCAAGCGGCAAGCTCCCAGGAGCTGACGTCCTTCGTGCAAATGATCGAGACGATCACGCAGGAGCTGGAACACATCCGATAGTTCGTTTCGCGCAGCCGCCTGTCGGCGAGCGCATCCGCAACGTGCGGCGCCCCGCTCTCTCTAGCAGAGGCGGGGCTTTTCGCCATAGCGCTTCCTATAATTGCTCCTGGATGCGGACGCTATTCTTTTCCTTCCAGGCCCATTGTGCTATAGTTGAAGGTAACCGAATACCCGTTTATTCACTAGGGGAGTCTGATGACTGAGACGCGAATCCGATTCGCGGACCCTTGGAACCTGATCTGGGTGATGCCAGCGTAGGGAAGTGGATGGAAACCGATCCGATACGCGATTTGCGTACGAATACCGGAACCTGCCCATTCCTGCTGGAAGCTGGGGCGGGTTTTTATTTTGTCTACGAGGAGGTGCGCGTAATGGCGTCCCTATTATCGCTGCGCGACATCACTTTTGCTTTCGGTCGCGGCGGCGGGCGCGGCCGTGCCAGCGACGGCGACGGCGGTCTGTTCTCCGGCCTGTCGCTGGACGTTGGCGAGGGCGAATTCGTCTCCGTCATCGGCGCCAGCGGTTCAGGCAAAAGCACGCTGTTCAAGCTGGTCGCCGGCCTGCTCGAACCGATCGGCGGCGAATTGACGCTCTACGGCGAGCCTGCGCCCGAGCGGCTAGGCAAAGTCGGCTACATGCCGCAGCGGGATCTGCTGCTTCCATGGCGGACCGTCATGGACAATTGCCTGCTGCCGCTCGAACTGGCGAAGCACGGCCAAGGCAAGGGCGGTGCCGCCGAAGTCCGGAAACTGCTCGGACTTCTGGGCCTCGAAGGCTGTGAGCACGCCTACCCGGCCGAATTGTCGGGCGGCATGCGGCAGCGCGTCGCGTTTCTGCGCACGCTGATGACAGGCCGGCCGCTGCTGCTGCTCGACGAGCCGTTCGGCGCGCTCGACGCCATGACCAAGCGGGAGCTGCACCAGTGGCTGCTCGGGCTGTGGGGCGGCTTGAACAAGAGCGTCCTGTTCATCACGCATGATCTGGAAGAAGCCATCCTGCTGAGCGACCGCATCTATCTGATGCCGGCAGCCGGCAGCGGCCAGGCTTTGCTGGAGCTGCGCGTGGAGCTTCCGCGGCCGAGAGCGAACAGCATGAAATACGAGCCTGAATTCATTCGATTCAGGCAGGAATTGGAGCGGCTGCTGGATGCGCAACAAACGCACGACGTTCATTAACCTGCTGATCGGGCAGTACGGTCTGTTCCTGCTGCTGCTGATCGCCCTGCTCAGCGCCTGGGAATGCAGCGTCCGGCTCGGCTGGATACCGTTCTTCATCCTGCCCGCCCCGACGTCCATCGTCCATGCGCTCGGCGAAGACGCGGATCTGCTCTTCGGACGGCATCTCGCCGCCACGGCACTGGAATCCGCGCTCGGATTCCTGCTCTCCGTCTGCGTCGGTTCTCTGCTCGCCGTCGGCATGCACATGTACCGCACGCTGAACAAGGCCTTATATCCGTTCGTTATCGTCAGCCAGACCATACCGCTCATCGCGCTGTCGCCGGTCTTCATCATGTGGTTCGGATACACGATCTGGAGCAAGATCGCCGTCGTCTTCCTGACCGCGTTCTTCCCGATCGTCGTCAGCACGTACGACGGGCTTGGCAAAGGCGATGCCGGCTACAAGGAGCTGCTGCTCACGATGGGCGCAAGAAGATGGGCGATTTTCCGCAAGATCCACGTCCCGCTCGCGCTGCCTTCGTTCTTCTCCGGCCTTAAGCTGTCCGTCGTCTACAGCGTCGTCGGCGCGACGATCGGCGAATGGCTCGGCGGCAGCGAAGGACTCGGCTATTTCAGCCGGCGCATGTCCAGCAGCCTGAAGACGGACGCGATGTTCGCGTCGGTGTTTCTGCTATCGGCGCTCGGCATTGTTTTCTTCCTGCTTATTGCTTTCGTCGAACACCTTATGCTTCGTAAGAGAAGGATGGATCATACATGACAAAACCAATCGTAACGGCGCTTCTTGCCGCATCGCTGTTCTTGCTGAGCGGCTGCGGATCATCGAATTCTTCGGATGCGACGAATACATCGGACGCCGGAAACGGCAATGCCGGCAAACCGCTTCAGAAAATCTCGCTCATGCTGGACTGGTATCCCAACGCCGTGCATTCTTTTCTCTACGCCGCGCAGGATGAGGGCTATTTCGCCAAAGCGGGCCTGGATGTCGACATCCAAATGCCTGCCGACACGAACGATGCGCTCAAGCTCGTCGCCGCCGGCAAAATCGACCTGGCGCTCACCTACCAGCCGCAGGTGCTGATGGCACGCGGAGAGAACATTCCCGTGAAATCCATTGCCGCGATCGTGCGCCATCCGCTCAACCATCTGATGGTAGCGGCTGACAGCGGCATTCAATCGCCGAAGGACTTGGCCGGCAAGACGGTCGGATTCTCCTCCATCCCGTTGTACGAGGCGATGGCCCGCACCATGATCAAGCAGGACGGCGGCGACCCCGACAAGGCGAAAATGGTCGACGTCGGCTACGACTTGATCCCTTCCATCGCGACGGGCAAAGTGGACGCCATCATCGGCGGCTTCATTAACCATGAACAGCTGCTGCTGGCCAAGGAGGGCCATCCTGTTACTTCGCTTGATCCCGCCGCATACGGCGTGCCGGATTATTACGAGCTTGTGCTGGCCGCGAGCGATGACGGCCTGAAGGACAAGAAGGATCTGCTGACCAAATTCGTAACTGCCGCCGCCGAAGGACAGCAGTACGTCGCGGATCATCCGGACGAAGCGCTCGCGACGCTGATGAAGCACGAGGACAAGAACTCCCCGCTCGATGCCGACATCGAGAAACAGAGCTTGCAAATTCTGCTGCCTCTCATGACGGATCAAGGCCAGCCTTTCGGCTCGCAGGATCCCGCTTCCTGGGACAGCGTGCAGACGTGGCTCAAGGATAATAGCCTGCTTACGACAGGCGTAACCGCTAGCGATGCCTATGTGAATCTAACAAAGTAAGTGAATCTAACCATCTAAATCACTAAGGGGGAATTATCAATGTCTTATCTCGATCTGGTCCGCTCCCGCAATCCGCTCGTTCACAATATTACCAACTGGGTGGTAACAGGTTTTACCGCCAACGGCTTGCTTGCCATGGGCGCCTCGCCGATCATGGCCTATGCGCATGAGGAAGTCGCTGATGTCGCTAAGATTTCCAGCGCCGTGCTGCTGAACATGGGGACGCTGGACGCGTCCGTCGTGCAGTCCATCCTGCTGGCCGGCAAGTCGGCTAACGCTCATGGCGTTCCTGTCGTCTTCGATCCCGTGGGCGCAGGCGCGACGCCTTACCGGACGGAAGCCGCACGGCAAATCGTGCGCGAAGTGAAGCTGACCGCGCTGCGCGGCAACGTGGCCGAAGTGGCCAACGTCGTCGGCGAGAGCTGGTCGATCAAAGGCGTCGACGCCGGCGCCGGCGAAGGCGACGTTACCGCGCTGGCCGTTCGAGCGGCGCGGAAGCTCGGCTGCCTGGTCGTCATCACGGGCAAGGACGATGTCGTTACCGACGGCGAGACAACGTTCGTCGTCAGCAACGGGCATCCCATTCTAACGCAAGTGACGGGCACGGGTTGCCTGCTTGGCTCCGTGATCGGCGCCTTCCTGGCCGCGGCCGGGGAGCCCTCGGCACAGCTTGAAGCAGCTGCCGAAGCGCTCGCCTTCTACGGCGTCGCGGCGGAGCTCGCCTATGCGGCGACGGAAGGCCGGGGGCCCGGCAGCTTCCAGATCGAATTCCTGAACCAGCTCGCGCTGGTGACATCCGATATACTGAAAGAGAAAGCCGCTATCGCCAAGCTGGCCTAGTGCTGCGCCGCAGCGGCGGCAAAGGAGGAATAACACATCATGACTACCATCTATAGAGCACTCACGATCGCAGGCTCCGACAGCGGCGGCGGCGCAGGCATTCAAGCCGACTTGAAGACGTTCCAGGAGCTCGGCGTTTACGGCATGTCAGCCCTGACCGCCGTTACTGCGCAGAATACGCTCGGCGTCCACGGCGTATACCCGCTTGAGCCCGCTGCTGTCGCCGCGCAGCTGGACGCGATCGGGACGGATCTGCAGCCGGACGCGGTGAAGACCGGCATGCTGTTCAGCTCCGAGATTATCCGCACCGTAGCGGAGAAAGTCGAGCACTACGGATGGCGGCAGCTCGTCATCGATCCCGTTATGGTCGCCAAAGGCGGCTCGCAGCTGCTGCTGCGGGAGGCGGTCGAGGCGCTCATTAAGCATCTGCTTCCGCTCGCGCTCGTCACGACGCCGAACATTCCCGAGGCCGAAATGCTGACGGGCATGTCGATTACGAGCATGCAGGAACGGGAAACAGCCGCGAAGGCGCTCGTAGAAATGGGCTCGCGCTACGCGCTGATTAAAGGCGGCCACGGCGCTCCGGACGAGCCGATGGTCGATTTGCTTTACGACGGCCAATCGTTCTCGTATCTCGAGAGTAAGCGGATCGACACGCGGCATACGCATGGAACGGGCTGCACGTATTCTGCCGCGATCACCGCGGAGCTTGCGCAGGGCCGAACCGTTGCCGAGGCGATGCGCACGGCCAAAGACTTCATTCAAGCCGCGATCGAAGACGGGCTTGGGATCGGGGCCGGACACGGGCCGACGAACCATTTTGCCTATCAGCGCAGACGGAGGGGTGAATCGCATGTCCGATAGACATGGGGACGGCGTCCGCCGCGTATCCGATAGACAAGAAGACGGGGTCCGCCGCGCCATGGGCGTGTACTTGATCATGGGGAGCACGAACGTTCCCGCCGGCATCGATCCTGAGGATCTGCTGAGGGAAGCGATCGAAGGCGGCATTACGTGCTTCCAGTTCCGCGAGAAAGGTTCCGGTTCGCTGGCCGGCGAAGCGAAGCTGGAACTGGCGAAACGGCTGCAGGCCGTCTGCCGGGAACACGGCATCCCGTTCATCGTCAATGACGACATCAGCCTGGCGGTCGTGCTCAAAGCGGACGGCGTCCACGTCGGCCAGGACGACGAGCCTGCAGCCGAGATCCGCGCACGGATCGGAGCCGAAGCGATCATCGGCGTATCCGCGCATACCGTGGCGGAAGCGCGGAAGGCACTGGCCGACGGCGCCGATTACTTGGGCATCGGCCCCATCTACCCCACCGGCTCCAAACCCGACGCCAAAGTGCCGCAGGGCACGCGGCTGCTGGAAGAGCTGCGCGATGCCGGCATCACGGTACCGCTCGTCGGCATCGGCGGCATTACGCCGGACAACGCATCGGCGGTGATTGCAGCCGGAGCGGACGGCGTATCCGTCATCTCGGCCATTACGCTCGCGCCTTCCGTGCGGGATGCCGCTCGGCAGCTGGCCGATGCGGCTGGCATCGTGAAGTAAGCGCATTTGCGCGGTCTGGCGGTGCACGGCTTGGCGCTGCGCTGCAAGGTGCAGGGCTTTCAAATGAGGAGCAGAACATGGGGCGTATCCTACGGATCCCACCCATGTTCTGCTCCTCATTCACTTCTTCGAGCATCCCATTGAATCCCCGCTCATCACCTGCATCCCTATCCTGAATCCCGTTCAAATCGCGGCTTTTGCCAATAGCAAAATTAAGTCCGTGCAACTGCTGCCACTGCAGGAATTCCAGCTCATTCTGGCCCATTTCGTACAAAAACCCGTCGACAGCTACTCGCACGTCATTTTCTACGATTTCTAGTACAAAACACGGCGACACCTGACCGCGGCAGATAAGCCGCAGCAATCCACCGGGAACGGCGTCCTCCGCCGAACGACCGATTACCGTTTTCCGGTATAATTGCCATTTCAATAGCGCACAGTAATTGCTGGACAATCTTGAGAAAGGTGGCAGCAATCCTTATGGAAAACGACATAAAAGACGATATGACGCTAACGAACCGCCAGGGTCATCCGATTTCGGACAATCAAAATATCCGCACGATCGGCAGCCGCGGCCCTTCGACGCTGGAAAATTACCATTTTATCGAGAAGATCTCCCACTTTGACCGGGAACGCATCCCGGAACGCGTCGTGCATGCACGCGGCGCCGGCGCTCACGGGTATTTCGAGGCCTATGGCAAAGTCGGCGATGAGGCAGTATCGAAGTATACGCGGGCGAAGCTTTTTCAAGAAGAAGGCAAGCAGACGCCCGTATTCGTCCGCTTCTCGACCGTCGTGCACGGCGGCCATTCGCCGGAGACGCTCCGCGATCCGCGCGGCTTCGCCGTGAAGTTCTACACCGAGGACGGCAACTGGGACCTCGTCGGCAACAACCTGAAGATTTTCTTCATTCGCGATCCGCTTAAATTCCCCGACATGGTGCATTCGTTCAAGCCTGATCCCGTCACGAATCTGTCCGATCCGGAGCGGATGTTCGACTTCCTCTCCGGCACCCCGGAAGCGACGCATATGGTCACGTTCCTGTTCTCGCCTTGGGGGATTCCGGCCAACTACCGGCAAATGCAAGGCTCCGGCGTCAATACATACAAATGGGTGAACAAAGACGGCGAAGCAATGCTGGTCAAGTACCACTGGGAGCCGCTGAAGCACGGCATCAAGAACTTGCGGCAGAACGAAGCCGATGCCATTCAAGGGATGAACACGAGCCATGCGACGCAGGATTTGTATGAGGCGATCGAACGCGGCGACTATCCGGAGTGGGAGCTGAGCGTTCAGCTGATGACCGACGACGAGCATACCGAGCTGGATTACGATCCGCTCGACCCGACGAAGCTGTGGGATCAAGCGCAGTTCCCCTTCCTCCCCGTCGGCAAAATGGTGCTCGACCGCAATCCGGAGAACTATTTCGCCGAAGTGGAGCAAGCGGCGTTCGGAACCGGCGTGCTCGTGGACGGACTCGACTTCTCCGACGACAAGCTGCTGCAGGGCCGGACGTTCTCCTACTCCGATACGCAGCGATACCGGGTCGGCACGAACTACTTGCAATTGCCGATCAACGCGCCGAATGCGCCGGTGGCCACGAACCAGCGCGACGGGCAGATGACCCTCATGGTCGATAGCGCGCACGGGCAAAGTCCGCATGTCAACTACGAGCCTTCCACGCTTGGCGGGCTGAAAGAAGCGCCGCCGGAAGGCAAAGAGCATCAGCCGGCCTACGACGCGAAGCTCGTTCGCCAGAAGCTGGAACGGCCGAACGACTTCAAGCAGGCCGGCGAAACGTTCCGGCAGTTCGAGGATTGGGAGCGCGACGAGCTGATCCACAATTTGGTCGATGCCCTGAAAGTGTGCGCGCCGCAAATTCAGGAGACGATGGTCGGCTATTTCACGCAAGCCGACGCGGACTATGGCAAGCGGGTAGCCGACGGTCTGGCGAAAGCCAGCGTGGATACGTCCCACATCGCATCGGTATCGCTGCGCGAAGGCGCGGAGATGGCCGAGCACTCCGGACAGAAGACCGACGGTTACTAAGTACTAGACCTGGGCCGTACAACTGTGTTGATAATAAAACATTGGACTGGACCCAAAAAAAGAACCAGCAGCAGCCATGGACGGGAAAATACATTGTCCCATTCTTCACTCTGGCCAAAGTAAGCAGGCTGCCGATCAGTCTCTCGGCAGTCTGTTATCGTTGAACTATCGTCTCAAAACCATTCTTTACTGATCGTTCCCAATATGATAATATGAATTTGCGGACAAGAGCTAAGGTAGCACAAGGATGTGAGCATGATCATGGCGAGAAGCAAAGAGTTTGAACTCAACGTGGTATTAGACAAGGCAATGGACATATTCTGGCGGCAAGGCTACGAAAAAACCTCCATACAGGAGCTTGTCGACGGCATGGGTATTCACAGAAGAAGCTTGTATGATACGTTCGGAGACAAGCATCAGTTATTTATGGATGTCTTGAACCGATATAATTCGATTTCGAATTCAAATATTACTAATCGCATTTATCGATCAAATTCTGCCAAAGAGGCCATCAGGCAGTTGTTTGAAATGCTAATCGGTTTTGAAGAGAATCAACCCAAGGGCTGTTTAATAGTAAACACGGCCGTTGAGCTGTCGCTGCTCGATCCGGAAGTGGCAGTTAAAATTCAGGAACAATTCTATGCTTCAGAGCAATTGTTTTATGACTTGCTGGCGGGCGGTCAGCACAAGGGAGAAATTCCCGAACATTATGATGCCATGGACCTTTCCCTCTATCTGCATAATGCTTGGGTCGGACTGCGTGTAATGGTTAAAACGACAGAAGACAAAGAGAAACTGAACAGCATTATAAATACTACTTTAGCATTCCTGGGATAATTTTTTTTTGACATAATTAGAACGATCGTTCTCGAAACAATTCAAAGCAGTATCCATTAAAGGATGTGATGCCAATCCTAATCATCATCAAGGCTAGGTCAAAGGAATGGAAAAATCAATTTTAAAGGAGAATTTAAAAATGATTACAACCGCGTACAATATGAATGGCAAGGTTGCTTTTATAACCGGAGGAAATCGTGGGATTGGATTGGAAACGGCACGGCAATTAGGTGAGCTTGGCGCCACAGTCGTTATTGGGTCACGCGATCTGGAGAAAGGTAAGGTTGCCGCGGATACGCTCCGTTCAGAGGGAATCCAAGCGGAATGTATCAAATTGGACGTGAAGCTGGCCGAGGACCTTCAAGCTGCTTACACTTTCTTTGAACAGCGGTACGGCAAGCTTGATATGTTGATTAATAATGCTGGGATACAGATAGAGATTGAAGATCTTGCGCCCATTAATGAAACAAGTACCGTTTCGCCGGCCGTTATGCGCGAAACCTTCGATGCCAATTTCTTCAGCATGGTTGAATTAACTCAACTACTGCTGCCGTTGATTCGCAAATCGTCTGCAGGAAGAATTGTAAATGTATCCAGTGCGCTTGGTTCGAATACCCTTCATGCCAATCCCGATGCTCAAATTTACGATGTCAAGCTTCTTGCTTACGATTCCTCGAAGGCGGCAATGAACACCTTTACGACTCATCTTGCACATGAGCTTAAGGATACACCAATTAAAGTGAATTCTGCTTATCCGGGCTGGGTGAAGACTCCAATGGGCGGTAAATACGCTGATATGGATCTTGAAGATGGCGGTAAGACAAGTGTGATGCTTGCCACGTTGCCTTCGGACGGACCGACGGGCAAGTTTTATCATATGGACACAGAGCTCCCTTGGTAAGAGAGAAAACAAATAAACGTGTTAATGCGGCGAGCGCTTTTCCCAATAACGGGAGCGCGCTCGCCTGATGTTATTGGATGTCTAATCCTTTCTTTTCACAGAACAACAACCGCAGCCACGACAACAAAGCCTGCAAACACCCGGCAAGAACGGGATCAATCCCGTCCTCCGGAGCGCATGCAGGCTTTTTCGTGTTTTTCCGCGTGTTCTTTTGCCGCTTATTTTGCCAAGTAATCCTCAGTTCAACACGCCGCTCATCTTCACTTGTTCAATCATATGTCCGATATTGCCTTCGCCCGCGAATAAGGCCATGTCGAAGAAGTCCTGATTCAAATCGGACCAGTACAGCTCGTTCTCGTCTCCTGCAACCTCAACATCGCCATTCAATTTTCCCGCATACACCTCGACGTAACAGTCCTGATAATAGTATTTGAAATCCATCAGGTGGCGCAGCGTTATTTGGTCCCGCGAAATGTTCGTTTCCTCATATAGCTCCCGGTAAGCGGCGTCCATCCCCGACTCGCCCGGCTCGATTTTGCCGCCGACCAAGTTCCGCAGCCCTTTGTAGGGCTCCTTCAATCGCATGCACATTAATAGCCGATCCATATCCGAATTGTAAATCATGAGTACGTTGTATCCTTGCATACTCCCGCAACCGCCTCTCTAATTGAACGTACAATGGATAGAACAGAAAGGATGAACGCATATTCCTACCCGATCGGCTGTATCCCGACTATTGAAAACGCCCAGCTTTATTTTCTTCTCCATCGTGCTCCTCGTGTCCATCTTGACCGGCGTCCTATCGAAGCCCTACTTCACGGACCGCGTATTCTACCTACACGAGGACGTATACAAATTCGCCGGCGCACAAGAGCAAGACCAGCTCATTACCTACCATAGCAGCATGGCCGAACCGATCCAAGTCCGAATCGACGACGAGCTGCACCGGACGGTCGTCATCGGCAAGCAATCCTATTCCATTGCGGACAAAACCGCTAATTTCTCGACCAGCTACCGCGTGACCTACCCGAACGGACATACCTACAAGGTCGAGGACAACGCCGGCTTGTTGCTGAGCTATGACGACAAAGGCAATTTCCTCATCTACAACGAAGTATACATCGGCGGCGAACGGGTCCCGCAGCCGGGCGAAGAGGACTTCCCGCCGTCGGCGCTCGTAACCGCGGCTTACCCGGATTACCATATTAAACGCGGCATGCCCGGATTCCTGTTTCTTGCGCTCGGCATGCTGATCTACGGCTGGTGCGGGTTTCAATACCGCAAATTCCAAGACTGGACGTTCCGTCTCTCGCCCCAGCGGCTCAACTATGTCGATCCCGAACCGAGCGACTTTTATTATTTCATGTGCAAGGTCGGCGGTCTTGCCGTGATGGCCGGCGCCGTCTTCATCGCCTTCAAAGCGTTCTAACCGCACGCGGGCGTACTCGAGCCCTGCTGCATGCGTCAACCGGCATGCAGCATGCGACAGCTAGAGCTAGCAGCTAGCGGCCACCAGCAACCAACCGCCCGGCAATCCGGGCGGTTTTTCGTTTGCAACGCAGCGCTCACGGCACGGCCGTTCCCGGACTCTGCGCTATGCAAGCGTCCATTTCTTCCGGAAAGCTAACGGCGTGACCCCCTCCCGCGCTTTGAACAGGTTAATGAAATGGCTGACGTTGTCGACGCCGACCTCCTCTGCGATCGCAGCCACGGGCAGTGCCGAATATTTCAAGAGCTCCTTCGCCCTCACGATCCGAAGGTAGATCAAGTACTCGTTCGGCGACATGCCGATATGCCTCTTGAACTCCCGGATGAGATGGTATTTGCTGACCGCGAACGACTTGGCCAGCTCGTCCAGACGGATCGTCTCCGTGCAGCGGCGTTCCAGCTCCCGAATCATATCCGCCAAGTAAGCGGGCGGAGCCGCCTTGGCATCGGACGCTTGGACATGTGCCGACATCACGAGCTCCGTGGCCAAGTCGGTGAGCAGCTGGGCGCCAAGCAGCTCGGTGTGGACGGTCTTCTGCTCCTGGAGTTGA
Source organism: Paenibacillus rhizovicinus (assembly GCF_010365285.1). Classification (NCBI taxonomy): domain Bacteria; kingdom Bacillati; phylum Bacillota; class Bacilli; order Caryophanales; family Paenibacillaceae; genus Paenibacillus; species Paenibacillus rhizovicinus. Next base: position 3,827,675 of record NZ_CP048286.1, on the reverse strand, counting down.
ACGAGCTGCCGCAGATAGCCGAGTACGGGCGAATCTGTCTGCAGCTGCAGCAGCGGGTCGCCTTTCTTCGAATAGGCGTCGTAATAGTGCCGGCTGGCCCCGCCGTAGAAATGAACCCAAGCGAACTCCCACGGCTCGCTTCCCGTCGCCCGATAATGCTGATGCGCCATGCAGTCGATGAAGAACAGCGACTGCGCGCCGAGCGCGTGCGCATGACCGCCGTATTCGAGCCTTCCCTCGCCGGAAACGGTGAAGACGATCAGATAAGAGGGCAAACGATGCCGCTCCGTAAAATAAGGCGGGTTCGTCCAGAAGTAACCGGCTTCCTGAACGTACATCAGCGACGATTTGGCTTCCATGCTGGGCGAGGAGATAAGACGAACGGAATTGTTGCTCCAGCTATGCGAGGCCTTCTCCATATAACGTTCCGGCATGCATGCACGTCCCTTCTTCCCTTTTCCCCATTATCGGCTACGTCAGGAACGAATAGCAAGATACTGTTATTTTGAAGCAATATTTCGCGATGTAGTACTGAACGGAAGCGGTTACAATTGGGGTATGAATCTAGTATTTTCACATCGGAGGTGCTTGTTATGACGCTGCTTACCCCCATTAAGCCCAGCAAAAAAGCAAGAATCGGCCTATACTCCATCGGCCTTGAAGCCTACTGGCCCCAATTCCCCGGACTCCGGGAGCGGCTCATCGAATATGGCAGCCACTTAGAACGGCAAATGTCGCAGCATGGCGAAGTCTTTAATTTCGGGCTCGTCGATTCCGAAGGCAAGGGGCGGGAAGCCGGCGAGTGGTTCAACGAGAAGAACGTGGATCTGGTCTTCTGCCATTCGGCGACCTATTCCACCAGCTCCACCGTGCTGCCCGTTCACCAGATTTGCTCCAAGCCCGTCATCGTGCTTAATCTGCAGCCGACCGCCAGGATCAACTACCAGGATTCGACGACCGGGGAATGGCTTGCGCACTGCGGCGCATGTCCGGTGCCGGAAATCGCCAACGCCTTCAATCGGGCCGGCATACGCTTTCGCGTCATCAACGGCCTGCTCGGACTCGACTATACGCCGCCGCATTCCTTGACGGACGAAGTGACGAACAACCGGGTCGAGGCCGTTCGGGCGATGCGCGAGGTACGGGAATGGATTCAGGCGGCGGGCGTCGTTCGCTCGCTGCGTTACGCGCGGTTCGGGTTCCTTGGCAATACGTACAGCGGGATGCTCGATATGTACAGCGATTTTACGATGATGCAAGCCCAGCTCGGCCTGCACGTGGAAATGCTCGAGATGTGCGATCTGGACCGATTCCTGAAGGAAGTAACGCCGGAGGAGGTCAAAGCGAAGCTGGACGAGGTCTATGAAATGTTCGAGATCAGCGGCGACTCCCCTTCCGACCCGATCGCGAGGAAGCCCACGCAGGAGCAGCTGGAATGGTCCGCGGCGGTCGCGGTCGCGCAGGAAAAGCTCGTTCGCGCGTATGACCTGGATGCGCTGACGTACTACTACCACGGACAGGACGGCAATCCGTACGAGCAGCTGCAATCCGGCTTCATCGTCGGCCATTCCCTGCTGACCGCGCGCGGTATCCCTTGCTCGGGCGAGGGGGATTTGAAGACCGCCGTCGGGATGAAAATCTGCGATATTCTCGGCGCGGGCGGCAGTTACTCGGAGATCGTCGTCGTCGATTACATCGATGAAACGATTTTGCTCGGCCATGACGGGCCGTTCCACATCGCGATTGCCGAAGGAAAGCCGATTCTGCGCGGCATGGGACTGTATCACGGGAAAAAGGGAACCGGCGTTTCGGTAGAAGCGAAGGTGCGGCGCGGCGCAGTCACGACCGTTAATATCACGCAAACCGGCGATGGCCGATTAGGCATGATTATTAGCGAAGGGGAAGCGACGGACGGGCCGATCATGCAAATCGGGAACACCCAGACGCATGTGAAGTTTTCTGTTCACCCCGATGAATACATGGAGAAGTGGTTCGCGCAAGCACCGACGCATCACTGCGCCATCGCGGTCGGCAATCAGGCGTCCCAGCTGAAGAAAGTGGCGGAGCTGCTTCAAATGCGAAGTGTAATTCTATAAAAGGGAGTGTAGACGATGCAGCGTATTTCCTTTGTTCTGCAAATTGACGAGCGTAACCGTGAAGCGTACATCCAGCGGCATAAGCAGGTTGATCCGGAGCTGCTTCAAGCGTTTCAGGAGGTTGGCATTCGCACGTACAGCATCTTCCTGGACGGCGGGAAGCTATTCGCCTACATGGAAGTCGAGAACTACGAGCAGGCGATGGCGAAGCTGAGCGTCCACCCGGCCAATATCCGCTGGCAGCAATTCATGTCGGATTTGCTGTTGAAGCATACCGATGGGGAGATCGTACGGGATATTCCGGAAGTGTTTTATTTCGGGGCGAAGGAAGAATAGCGTCTCTCTCTTGAAAAGCTGCCGGCTTCGGCAGCTTTTTGTCATTCTCGGCGGCGCTACTGGCCCGCTCGATCCAACGGGCGCCGGCGGCACCTTATTTGACCAGCTGCTTCACCAGCTCGCGGTTGCGCTCCTTGAACTTATCGTTATGCGACGACACCATCGCGAACTTCTCGGCATCCGGCTGGATGAATTGCTTCGCCCTGTTCACGGCATTCGCCGCATCCTGGAACGCGCCGGCTATGAGATGCAGCTTGCCGTCATGCATGAGGATGTCGCCCGCCGCGTACAGCCCCGGCACGGAAGATTCGCTGCCTACGCTCCCGGACACATAGAAGTCTTCCAGCATCTCGATGTTCAGATCGCTCGATTGCAGCAGCGTCGAATCGCGGTCGTAGCCGTGATTAATGACGATTTCTTCCGCTTCCACGGTCGTCACTTCGCCCGTTTGGTGGTTCGTCAACTCCACGCGCTCGATCGTCTCGTGATTGCCGCTTGCGATCAGCTTCGTGATCGAGGAATGGAAGACGACCTGCGCAGAGCTGTTCAAGAGCTGCTGCACCTGTGCTTCATGTCCGTTCAGCCCGCCCTTGCGGTAAACGACGATGACCTGCTTGGCGACCGGCTCCAGCTCGTTCGCCCAATCGACGGCGGAGTTGCCGCCCCCGGACACGAGAACCGTCTTATCCTTGAAGGTGCGCAGCGATTTGACCGTATAATGCAAATTGCCGACCTCGAACCGCTCCGCGCCCTCGATATCGAGCTTCGTCGGATTGAGGATGCCGCTGCCGACCGCGACGATGACGGTCTTCGAGTAATGAATCGCGCCGGAAGTCGTCCGCAATTCGAAAATCCCTTCCGCGTTGCGGGCGATCGCTTCCACCTTCTCGTTCAACACGACTTCAGGACCGAAGGTCAGCCCCTGTTCCACCAGCTGTTCGATCAGCTTGGCTCCCGGGATGGGCGTGAGCCCGCCGATATCCCAAATCATTTTCTCCGGATAAACATGCACCTTGCCGCCGAGCTGCGGCTGGAACTCGATAATCTTCGTTCTCATTTCTCTCAATCCGCTATAAAAAGCCGAGTATAGGCCCGCCGGCCCGCCCCCGATAATGGTGACATCGAATAGATCCGATCCGTTCATGATGGCCGATCCCTCCCGCAGGTAATGATAATCATTCTCAATAAGTTCAAATATACATGACCTCGGATCTTTTTACAAGTTGATATTGACAATCATTATCAATGAATATATCTTTGTTAACGACAACACTGAGAATCATTATCAATCTATTTATCATCATAATCCATTTTAAAGGAGCTCTCCTATTATGAGAAAAGCATTATTTCCGGCTCTCGTAGCCCTCATCCTCATCCTAAGCGCATGCGGCAATTCCGCCAACACTGCCAACAACGCCGGCAACGCCGCCGCAGGCAGCAACGATTCTGCCGCTAACAGCACTGCGAACAACGCTCCAACCGGCACCAACACTTCCCCTGCTGACAATACTGCTGCCGACGATGCGTCCGGTTCCGGCACCATTACATACCAAGCCGAGAGCGGTCCCGTCGAAGTGCCTGCCAACTCGCAGCGCGTCGTCGTTCTGGCTTCCTTCACCGGCGATCTCATCCAACTCGGCGTCAACGTCGTCGGCGCGGATGCCTGGTCCATGAAGAACCCGCGTTTCGCCGATAAGCTGAAAGATGCCAAAGAAGTGACCGACGAGGATCTGGAGAAGATCATCGAGCTCGATCCCGATCTGATCATCGGCCTGGACGGCGTCAAAAACCTTGATAAGCTCAAGGAAATCGCGCCGACCATCCTCTACACCTACGGCAAAGTCGACTACCTGACGCAGTTTCTCGAAATCGGCAAAGCCCTTAACAAAGAGAAAGAAGCGCAAACCTGGATCGACGGTTTCAAGACGCGCGCGGCGGATGCCGGCAAGGAAATCAAAGCGAAGATCGGCGAGAACGCGACCGTATCCGTTATCGAGAACTTTAACAAGCAGCTGTACGTATACGGCGACAACTGGGGCCGCGGCACCGAAATCCTGTATCAGGCCATGGGCTTGAAGATGCCTCAGAAGGTCATAGACACTGCGCTCAAAGACGGCTACTTCGCGCTTTCCACGGAAGTCATGCCGCAGTTCGCGGGCGACTATCTCATTATGAGCAAATTCAGCGATACCGACAATTCGTTCCAAAACACCGATACGTATAAGAATATTCCTGCCGTGAAGAACGGCCATGTCTTTGAAGTGAACGCCAACGAGTTCTATTTCAACGACCCGAACACGCTGGACTTCCAGCTTGATTTCTTCAAGAAAAGCTTCCTGGGGAAATAAGGCGATGGCTGATGCAACCGCTCGCTCCATCCCATTCGCCTACAAACTGATAGCGGGAATCGTATTCTTCATCGCAATGTTCTTCGCCGCCATGGTATTCGGCGCCGCCCACACGACGGTGAAGGACGTGTGGCTCGCGCTTACGACCCACCGGACGGGCGAGAACCTCTCCATCCTCCGCGATATCAGGCTGCCGCGCGAAGTCGCGGCGATCTTCGTCGGAGCGGCGCTTGCCGTATCCGGATCCGTGATGCAGGGCATGACGCGCAATCCGCTTGCCGATCCCGGACTGCTGGGCCTTACAGCCGGTGCTAACGCAGCACTGGCATTTACCATCGCGCTCGTGCCGTCGGCGGGCTACTTCTGGATTACGGTCGCCTGCTTCGTCGGAGCCGCCGTCGGTTCCCTGCTCGTGCTCGGCGTCGGCGCCGCGAAGAAGGGCGGCTTCTCGCCCCTGCGCATCGTACTGGCCGGTTCGGCTATTTCGGCGTTTCTGTACGCTGCCGCCGACGGTATCGGCCTCGGGTTCAAAGTAGCCAAAGACGTCTCCATGTGGACGGCCGGCGGCCTGATCGGCGCATCATGGGACCAATTGCAGGTCATCATCCCGTTCATCTCGGTCGGTATCCTCGTGGCGCTCGCCATGTCGCGGCAATTGACGATTCTGAGCCTGAGCGAAGACATTGCCGTCGGACTCGGCCAGAAGACCGCCGCCATCAAAGCGGTGCTGTTCCTCGTCACCGTCATGCTTGCCGGCGCCTCCGTGGCGCTGGTCGGCAACTTGACGTTTCTCGGGCTCATGATTCCGCATATCGTGCGTTCCATCGTCGGTACGGACTACCGCTTCGTGGTGCCGATGTCGGCGGTATCGGGCGCTGCCTTCATGCTCATGGCCGACACGCTCGCCCGGACGCTCAATGCGCCGTACGAAACGCCGGTCGCCGCGATCGTCGCCGTGATCGGACTGCCCTTCTTCCTCTTCATCATGCGGAAGGGAGGCCATGCGTTCAAATGATTCGTTCCGAAGTTATCCGCAAACAGCGGCTTATTATCTTGCTTCTGATGGCGCTTATCACGCTGACTCTATTCGCCAGCATGGGGCTGGGCTACTCCAAGCTTTCCTACGACCGGCTGCTGCCGACGTTATTCGGGCACGGTACGTTCAAGGAGCATTTCGTCCTGTTCGACGTCCGCCTCCCGCGCATCTTCATCACGCTCTTGGCGGGCATGGCGCTGGCGCTGTCCGGCTCCATTCTGCAGAGCGTGACGCGCAACGACTTGGCCGATCCCGGCATCATCGGCATCAATTCCGGCGCCGGCGTCGGCGTCGCGCTGTTCTTCCTGTTCATGCCGATCGATTCGGAGTCGTTCGCTTACTTGCTGCCGATGATCGCTTTTGGCGGAGCGCTGGTAACGGCGGTGCTCATCTATCTGTTCTCGTTCAAAAGGCATGTCGGCCTGCAGCCCGTACGGCTCGTCCTGACCGGCGTCGGCTTCTCCATGGCGCTCTCGAGCGTCATGATCATGCTGATCTCGTCCGCCGACCGGGAGAAAGTCGATTTCATCTCCAAATGGCTGGCCGGCAACGTCTGGGGAACGGACTGGCCGTTCGTCTGGGCGCTCGTTCCTTGGGTGTTCATTCTCGGTCCGTTCGTGATGTACAAGGCGAATAAGCTGAACCTGCTGGCGCTGGACGATTCCATCGCCGTCGGCGTCGGCGTCTCCCTGTCGAAGGAGCGTCTCGCGCTGCTTCTCGCCGCAGTCGCGCTGGCGGCATCCGCCGTATCGGTGACGGGCGGCATCGCCTTCATCGGGCTCATGGCGCCGCATATCGCGAAGGCGCTGATCGGGCCGCGCAATCAGCTGTTCGTCCCTATTGCCGTCCTGATCGGCGGCTGGCTGCTCGTGCTTGCCGACACGATCGGACGCAACGTCGGCACGGCCTCCGGCATTCCCGCGGGTATCGTGGTCGCGCTGATCGGCGCGCCGTATTTCGTTTACCTGCTGCTGAAGAAGATATAGGCGCTTCGCGCAGGCGAGCTTGCTTCCTTGCACACAAGCCCATAAACCTATAAAGCCATAAACGCACAAACAAGCGCTTCGTCCCAAGGGGATCGAAGCGCTTGTTTGTTTACTATGAGATGTTTAGCTCCGCACTGTCTCGCCCGATCGACACAAATGTCATACCCATCGCTTCCTTCGAGGGTTACAATAGCAACTAACAGCAGGAAGCCGGCATAACAGAAACCAACGATCTTTTTAAGGAGCTGAGCACATGGAACTGAAGAATAAAGCGGCGATCGTAACCGGCGGCGGAACGGGGATCGGCAGAGCGGTCAGCCTGCTGCTAGCCGGCAAAGGAGCGCGCGTCTGCGTCAACTACTCCCGCTCGCGGGAGGACGCGGAAGACACCGTGCGGCTGATCCTTGAACAAGGCGGAGATGCCATCGCCGTTCAAGCCGACGTCGCCCGGGACGACGAGGTTCGCGCCATGGTCGAGCGGACGGCCGCGGCTTTCGGCGGCGTGCAGCTGCTCGTGAACAACGCCAGCATCACGCACCATATCGCGATGAACGATCTCGATTCGGTCACGGACGACGTATGGGATTCCTTGTTCGACGTGAACGTGAAAGGCATGTTCCGCTGCGCCCGGGCAGCCGCGCCTTGGATGAAGCAGGCCGGTCAAGGCGCCATCGTGAACGTCGGCAGCATTTCGGGCCAGACCGGGCTTGGCTCTTCGCTGCCGTATGCCGTCTCGAAGGCAGCCGTCCACGGGCTGACGAAATCGCTCGCCCGCGCTCTATCGCCGGATATCCGGGTAAATTCCGTCGTGCCGGGCGCCGTTGCGACCAGATGGTGGACCGGACGGGAAGAGCAGATGAAACGGCTCGCGCCTAACCTGCTGCTGCAGCGCATTTCCACGCCGGAAGACGTCGCGCAGCTGATCTGCGCCGCGCTGGAACAGGAAGCGATGACAGGCCAATTGATCACGGTCGACAGCGGGCAGACGCTGTAGATCTCCATCAACGCAGAAGAGGAGGGCACCTATACAGGTACCCTCCTCTTCGTGCATTTATCGCCGAAGCAGCTCCTAACAATAGCACCAACGACCCGTTAGGCGCGCACCTTCTCGTCTTTCGGCAGAAATACGGCCAGAATGCCAAGGAGCGGTAAGTAGGCGCACAGCTTCATCATGTATTCGATGCTCGTCGCGTCGGCGATCCAGCCGAGAACGGCCGAACCGAGTCCGCCGACGCCGAACGCCAGGCCGAAGAACAAGCCCGAGACAAGCCCTACTTTACCGGGCATCAGTTCCTGCGCGAACACGACGATGATGGAGAACGCCGACGACAGCACGAAGCCTGCGCAGATGCACATGACGCTCGTCCAGAACAAGTTGCCGTAAGGCAGCAGAATCGAGAACGGCGCCGTCCCCAATATCGAGAACCAGATGATGTTTCTGCGCCCGTAACGGTCCGCCAGCGGTCCGCCGAAGAACGTTCCCGCCGCCGATGCGGCTAGGAACGAGAATAAGAATAACTGTGCATGCTGTACCGAAACACCATAGTAATCGATCAAATAAAAGCTATAATAGCTGGACAAGCTCGACATGTACACATGCTTCGTAAAGACGAGGAAAACAAGGATGGAAATCGCCCAGATCACTTGATTGCGCGTCAAGCCGAAACCTGAAGCGCGGTCCTTCTTCTCGCCGGAAGACGTCTTGGACTTCGGCTTCGCCGGGCGGGACTGCAGCGCGTTCTGGCTATACCAGCGCGCGACGTAGCTTTGAATAATGATCGCGGCAACCGCGGCGATCAGGAACCAGAGGACGCTGATCTGCCCGAGCGGCACGAAGATCGCGGCGCTCATGATCGGTCCGAGCGCGCCTCCGATATTGCCCCCGACCTGGAAAATCGACTGCGCCAATCCCCTCTTCCCGCCTGCGGCCATATAAGCGACGCGCGAGGACTCGGGATGGAAGATCGCCGACCCGATGCCCATCATCATCACGGCAATGACGATGTAAGCATACTCGGGAGCCAGCGCAAGCGCGGCAACCCCGACCAGCGTAAAACATACCCCCACAGGAAGTATATAAGGACGGGGACGGCGATCGGCGTACATGCCGACCATCGGCTGAATCACCGCCGCCGTAATGTTCATCGCGAAGGCGATAAACCCGATTTGCTTGTAGCTGAGATGCATCGAATCACGCAAGACCGGAAACAGCGCCGAAACGGTGGATTGCATCGAGTCGTTCAATAAATGCACGATGCTGATCGCGAATAAAATCGGGAAAACGGTCGCACTGACAGGTACCGCTTTCGTTAATGCTTTTGCCAAGTTGACATCCCCTTCTAAGAATCAAAAATTTCCTTATCATGCCCACCATTCTATTACACCCCTTCGCGCCGCACAATAATAACTTTTCTCCATCCGTATCCTTATTTGGATATCAAACGGCAAAAATCCCCTTCGGGCAAACCGCCGGCGCTTTGTCCGGTGCCTGTTTGCCCAAAGGGGATGCGATCCTGCGCCCGATCAGAAGCGCTGGGGAAACTGTTTCACGATGCCCGAGGATAACGCGTCGGCCAGCATGATAATGTGATTGATGCCTTTGTCGAACGCCGCTACGTCGCCGGCCCAGTCTTGTTTCAGCCGGGTCGCTGCTGCCTCGGCAACGAGCTGCAGATGGACGTACAGCAGATCTTTCAGCTCTTTCTCCGTCCAGTTCGGGTTCGCCTTGCTGAGAAACTTCGCCATCTCGTCCGCATTCCGGTACCACAGCTTGTTCTGTTTCTCCGCTTCGGCCGTATTGCCGGCCTTGAGCGCCTCCACGATCTTGCCTGCGAGCAGAATATGCTCTCGCAGCAGTTCGGCCAGCTTATTGCCGGCCGCCTCGCCGTAATACGGCTTGATCGCATTGCCGATATCCTGCTGATTTTGCAGCAGGCGCGCCAGGATGACTTGCTGGTCGGCCGTACCCGCGACGGCGCTGACGATATAGTTACGGGTCCAGGTTACGTGCTCGGTCCACAGCTTGCGCATGTCCTCTTGCAGCTTGACCGCGGCCGGGCTCAAACAGACTTTATGCGCGGCGGAATGGTCTGCCCTCGTCGCCGCCCGGGCTTGGGCGCCGTTCCCCGCGGCCCACGCCGTGAGCGGCGCCGCGCTTAGCGCGAGCGATAAACCGAGCAGACTTGCTTGCAGCAATCGGTTCTTCATCGGAAATGCAAAACTCCTTTATCGATGGGTTGGGCGGAAGATGATCCGTCGTTAGTGTAAACCATTCCTCCCCAACCCATTCCTTGGGAGCTTATCCCCTGAAGGAACGCAACACTACGCTTGAAGCTTCTGCAGCAGCGCCTCCAGGCTCACATCCGCAAGCGATTGCAGCTGCATATCCACCTCGCCGAACGTCAGGTAACGGGTGACATCGTTGGGAACCGTGACGCAGCGCATGCCGGCCGCCTTGGCCGCCTTCGCCCCGTTCGGCGAATCCTCGAACGCGACCGCTTCGTGCGGCTCGATGCCGAATTCGCGGATGACCTGCACATACAGCTCGGGATCCGGCTTCACCAGCCGCACGTCCTCGCGCGTCCGAACGCATTCGAAATACGGCAGCACGTTCAGCTTGGCGTTATGCCCGGTTATCCATGCCCTGCTCGCGCTCGAAGCCAATCCGATGCGCAGCCCGAGCTTTTGAGCCGACTTCAAGTAATCCTCCACGCCCGGCCGGATCGTTTCCTGCTCCAGCAGCCGCTCCAATTTGGTTTGGTATCTGCCGCGAAGCACCTCCCGGTCGACCGGCTTGCCCAGACAAGCCTCCAGATGGTCGTACGGGTTAAAGCCGCTGTTATTGGTGCCCACGCATTGCCCCCAGAGACTCAGTTCCAGTTCCTGCCCATGCTCAGCGAAAATTTCACAATGCGCCTTATATTCCGGCACCTCGGTATCGTAGATCATGCCGTCGAAATCGAATACGATCGCTTTTATCACCAGAAACGTCCTCCTCGGGGATGATGTCGTTCATTCCCTAGTAGTTCTCCGGGCAGCTACGTATTTCCTTTCCGGACCAAGAACGACCGGCCTGACCCTGGCCCATTATTGACCGCTGCCGCTCTGCGCCGTAACGATGATACCGTCAGCGTTATCGCCGGAAACCGTGTACGCGCCCTCGATGGGCACGCTGATCGCCGTCTCCCCGGAAGCCGCCGCCGGATAATACGTCACCGTATAGTTCACGCCGTCGAAGGCTTCCGTCATCGTCTTCTGCTCCTTAAGCGCGGACAGATATTCCTCCAGCGTCCAGTTATGCTCGTGCATCAACGCGCTATGCGGCAGCCCGACGTAGCGAAAATGCCACGGTTCGTACTGAATGCCGGTAATGTCCGTCTTATTCTTCGGATAGCGCAGAATGAAGCCGTATTTCCATGCATTCTTGCTCAGCCATTTGCCCTCGGGCGCCTTGCCCATCTCCTCCTCGGTCGAGCCGATATCCATGGAGAGTCCCAGGTTGTGCTCGCTGTACCCCGGCGGCAGCGCATAGTCCGAACCTTTCTCCTCGTAGAGCTCCTTCTGCGCCTCTTCGTCCCGGTATCCGCTGTTGATGACAAAATGACGGATGCCGTCCGCCCCGGCCGCGTCCACCAGCACCTGCCACTTCTCGGCAACGCGCTTGGAGAGCGCAATTGTCGTATCCATCAAACCGTAACCGCGCTTCAGCTCCGGATGTTCGAACACGTTGACGATATCCGTCAGCCTGCCGGCCTCGTGCACGGGATGCTCCTGATCCACAAGCAGCAAATTTCCTCGGTACAGCTGGTTATGCCCCGCTTGCACCGAATGCAGCTTCGTCTCCGGCATCGGTTCGACTTTCTCGCGGCCCCTATCCGCATGTTGCACGACCTGTATAACGATCAACACCAGCAAGACAAGACCTGCCAAATGTATTTTCTTCATGTACGCCTGCCCCTTCCGCCACTAAACTCTCGTCAGTGTAAGGCAATCATCTAAAGAAGAAACGGCGGAAGGATAAACTTTTTCTTAAATTCCGGCTGGCGCTAGTCGCCCTCTTCGCTTATACGGTCAGTTATAGTTCTTCGCGATCGTTTCCAAATACTCCTCGATCGGAACCGAATTTCGCAGCGCCAGCAAGTTCTTGCCCGCTTCGCCGACGATGGTGCGGAATTGATAGCTTTCCCCGGTCGCTTGCGCCGCGATGGCATCCACGATGATTTGCGGATCGTCCAGCTGGCTTTCGTCCCGGCTCGTCATCATGGCGGTGATTTTGTTCATGTAATCATCGTAATCCGTGATAGCTTCGTCCTTATTCCACTTGATGCTGTTCACGAAATTGTTGCCGGAGGAACCGCCCTGTTCGATGAGCCGCAGCTCGATATTGAGCGGTTTGAGCTCGTAATAGAGGCCCTCGATCAAGCCTTCCAGCGCGAACTTGGACATATTGTACAGCGAGCCGAGCGGAAGCGCCGTGGTCAAGCCCATGAAGGAGCTGATATTGATGAACATGCCGCCGCCCACGGCTCTGAAGTGGGGCAGAAACTTGCGAATGACGTTGATCGGACCGCGGGTGTTGACCGCGAACTGCCAATCGATCGTCTCCTCCGTCGCCAATTCCAGCGCCCCGTAGGACCCCATGCCCGCATTGTTGACGACGACGTCGATCTTGCCGAATGCCGCGATCGCATCGCTCACGGCAGTCTCCACTTCCGCCACATTCGTCACGTCCAGCTTGAACAGCTTGATGTTCTCGTACGCGTTAAGCTCCCGTTCCTTCTCCGGCGTACGCATCGTCGCGGCAACGTTCCAGCCGAGCTTCGCAAAATGAATCGCCGTCAATTTTCCCAATCCCGAACTCGTTCCCGTAATGAAAATCGTCTTCTTCTCCATGTGAATCCCTCCAGGGTATAGTAAAGTCAGTTTCGTAAAATCAGTACCTGAAATCAGTTTCGTAAAGTCCTTCGCCCGCCACTCTAGACCGAACGTTCATTCTAAAGTGCGCATACGACTACGACATGCATACGACCACGTCCATCCAGCATCGACCGCGGCACCCGCCGCTTTTCCCAGGTATATCTCTTCTAACGCGATGCGAGAGCATCACCAGCAACCGTACCAACCGAACGTTCGATCTAATGACCGCAAAAGAAGCAGGCAGAACCTATTCGTTCCAACCCTTTTCCTTGCTTACCGCGTTCCAACAGGCGAGAATCGTCTGCTCCGCCACGTTATCCGTCAGTTCCATATGCTGCTGCAAATGGCCCTTCAACAGATAAACGATGGACCCGTAATGCATTTGCACCATCATGCGAGGCTCCATATCGATGAATAACCCCTGATGGACTGCCTCCTCATACAAGCTCGCGAGCGGTCCGCACCAGCCGCCCTTGTACGCCTCCAGCTTGGATGCCTCGTGAATATAAGGAGAGAACGAATACTGCTCAATGAACCGAAAGCCGTTGGGATACTTCTTGCCGAGCTCGATGACGTTCTTCCACGCCCGCCGAAACCGCGCCTGGACCGTGTCCCCGTCATGCAAATCCCGGGTTACGAACTCCCCGTTGAACAAGACGATCGCTTTGTACAATTCGTTGATAATGTCTTCCTTGCTGCTGAAATAATGATAAATGTTGCCCGTCGATACGCCGGAATTCTTCGCGATCAGCGACATGGACGTCGCCTGCAGCTCTTTATCGATGATCAAATGCAAGGTCGTTTCAAGTACCGCTTGCTGCACTTTGTTATATCGCTCAAACATGTTCGAATCTCCGCCTCCTTTGCGCAGAGTTTAGATCGAATGATCGTTCTAATCTTAAATCAAACCGTTTCTCCCGTCAACCTCCCTTAATCCGGGCAGCGCGGACGGGATCCGGACGGTGTTATTTCGTGTTACTCGGCATGCCCGCGTTCTCGCCTTTCGCGAGCGAAGCCGGATTGGACTCCCCCTGGCGCGTCGGCAGCCGGACCTCGAAACAAGTACGCACGACGCTGCTGTCGACCTTAATCGTACCGCCATGCTGCTCCACGATATTGCGGACGATGAACAGTCCGATGCCGGTGCCGCCGTTATTGTTCGTCCGCGCCTGATCGCCGGTAAAGAACATGTCGAAGAGATACGGCAGCTGCTCGGGCGGAATGGAATCGCCGTAATTCACGACCTGCACGACCGCCTCGTCTCCCTCCAAGACGCAGTGAATGTCGATAAACTGCCCGTCGGCGCCGTAGCGGACGGCATTGGTCAGCAAATTCCCGAACACGCGGGCCAGCAGCTCTCCGTCGCCCTGCATCCGCACCTGCGTCCCGGCATGCAGCCGGACCGTCAGTTCCCTGCTCTCGAAGAGCGGGAACAATTCCTCGTTCAGCTGCACGAGCAGCTCGCTTAAATCCAAGTCCGCCACATGAAGCGGCGTCATGCCGTGGTTCATGCGGGTCACCTCGAACAGTTCCTCGATCAGCTTCTCCAGCCGCCGGGATTTGGCATAGGCGATTCCCGTATAATGGCGGGCTTGCTCCTTGGACAAGCCTTCGTCCCGCAATATAAAATCCAAATACCCGAGCACCGACGTGAGCGGGGTACGCAGATCATGCGCCAAGTTGAGCACGAGCTGATCCTTGCTGTTCTCCGCGAAATCGCCCCGTTCCACCGCCTTCTGCAGCTGTTCGCCCGCCAGGTTAATGTCGTCGGCGATGCGGCCGAACTCATCCTGCGAATGGATGATGACGCGCCCGCTGAAATCGCCCTTCGCCAGCCGGTTGATTCCCGTTGAAATGTGCGTGAAATACGCCGCGTACGGTTTCGTGAACAGGTAGAACAACAGGATCGTGAACGGAGTCATGAGGATCAAGGCGAATTTGAAATCGCCGAAGCTCGCAATGAACTGCCGCAGCCTGAACAACGGATCGTCCGCGAACCGAATGTGGGATAAATAATAGGATTCCAAGGACCGATAGGCCACGAACAGGATGATGCCGGACAGCAGCATGCTGAGACCGAGCAGCAGCAGCATCTTGGAACGGAAACTGATCGACGGCCTATCCATTGAACGTGTACCCGACGCCCCATACGGTCTTGATCCATTTGTTCTTGTCGTCCCCTAATTTCTTGCGCAGCGTCCGGATATGAACCATCACGGTATTGCCGCTTTCGAAATACGCTTCGCCCCAGACGCGCTCGAACAGCAGCTCGCCGCTGAACACTTTCTTCGGGTGGCTCGCGAGCAGGTACAGAATATCGAATTCCTTCGGCGTCAATTCCACGGGGCTGCCGTACTTCATGACGGTGTGCCGGTCGGGATCCACGACGAGCCCGGCGATCTCCAGCACGGGCGAGCTGCCGCCCGCCTGCTGGTTGAACTGCAGCGCGCGCCGCAGCTGGGCATTGACGCGGGCAACCAGCTCCATCGGGTTAAACGGCTTCGTCATGTAATCGTCGGCGCCGATGACGAGACCGGTGATTTTGTCGAGGTCGCTCGTCTTGGCGCTGAGGAAAATAATCGGCATCGCGGAATGCTCCCGAATCTGCCGGGTCACTTCGTAGCCGTCGAACCCCGGCATCATAATATCGAGAATCGCAAGATCGACCGTCTGCGACTGGACGGCTTGGACGGCTTCGGGACCTGTTACCGCCTTGATGCAGCGGTAGCCTTCCTTGGCCAGATGCAGCTCGACCAGATCGGCGATCTCCGCCTCGTCGTCCGCGATCAGTATCGTCATTGACTTCATGCTTTCGCTCCTAAGCTGGCAAGCGGCGTTGCCGGTTTTTTCTTATTTTATCCTATTCGGGCATGCTTACTGAAATCGTCCCCGTCCTCATCGCCGGCATGCGGCAGCGAAGCCGATTCGAAAGAAGCCCAGCCTGCTCCACGCGAGCGGCCGGGCCTCTTCGATTGCCAAGTTACCGGTCCATTCCGGCAAGCTCGCGAATTTCCTTGCTGCTTAGAATCGACGAGGGGTACGAGCCCCTGGCAGCGTGAATCATCGCAAGACCGAGCTCGCGGAGCGTGACGACGCTGCCCGGCATAAGCATTCTCAGAATCGGGTACAGCCACATCAGCGCACGGTAATACTTATGCGTGTTCTGCAGCCCTTTCGTCGGATGAATGTATCCGGGACGGAACATGTACGCCCGCTTGAAGGGCAGGCGCAGCAGCTCGTTCTCGGTCTTTCCTTTCACCCGCGCCCACATGCTGCGCCCCTTCTCCGTGCTGTCCGTGCCTGTACCCGTTACGTAGCAGAACACCATGTCCGGGTTCCGGCGGGCGAGCAGCTCCGCGACATGCAGCGTCAAGTCGTGCGTCACGCGCGCGTAATCCGCTTCGCTCATCCCGACCGAGGTTACGCCGAGGCAGAAGTAGCAGGCATTATAACCCGTCAGCTCCGCTTCGATCGGCGACATATCATAGAAATCCCCGTGCACGATCTCCCGCAGCTTGGGATGCTTGATGCCGCACGGCTTCCGATGGATGACAAGCACCTGTTCCACGCCGGGGTGCTGCAGGCATTCATGCAGCACGCCTTCCCCGACCATGCCGGTCGCCCCCGTAATGATGGCGCGGATAGTCATAATCGCCCGCCCCCCTTCTCCTCGCTTGGCCGGCTATCTGGTCAGGTACGTGCGCAAGCCGTCCACGGCTACCTGATGATCTTCTTCGCCGGCCAGGCCCGATACCGTTACGGTGCCGACTTTGCCTTGGCCGCGCACGATAATCGGGAACGAGCCGCCTTCGCCTTGGAATTCATCAAGCGACAGGCCGGAGCCCTCCTTGAACGTCGTGCCTTGCGCCTTATACATTTCGCCGACATAGAGCGAGCTGTGGCCATAGTGGTGGACGACGTTTTTCTTCGCGTTGACCCAATAAATATTATCTTTGGACGTGCCCGTCATATAGTGCGTGAACAGCGGATATTCCCCGTTCTCGATATGTACCGCAATGCCTTTGCCAAGCACGTCTTTCGCATGCTTGACGATGATGCAGCCCAGCTCGTAGGCGTCTTCGTTCGTAAACGACTCAAATTGCAGCTCTTCTTCTTGTTCCAACAACGCTTCCAGGAATTCGCTCATCGATTGGGCGCCTTCTTTCTATGCTTAGTCCTCTATATAGTACGACAAAACGGGTCCAAATAATATCGCCGCTCGCATTCATCATCGCATCTCTGCCTGACGGGCTGCTAATCCACTTTCGCGCCATGCGAGCGAAGGAACAGAATGGCTTGGGCCGCATCCATCCGCACGCCCTTCACGTCGACGGACGGCCAATTGACCCCGTCCATGACGGCACCGCGCAGGTCCGCTCCCTTCAGCTTCGTCTGCGACAGATTGACCCGCGTCAAGTCGCTGTTCCGCAGATCCGCTTTCTCCAAGTTCGCGCCGGACAGATCGGCCTCCAGCAGGCAAATGCCCCTCAGATCCTGCTTGGACAACCGGGCATGCCTCAGGTTCGTATACGACCAATCGCCTCCGGCGGCGGTGAATCCGTCGAGCTGCGCCTTGGAGAAGTCCGAGCCCATCATTTTGCAGCTGGTAAAGACAGAAACGAAGAGATTCGCTTCGACAAAAATACAGTTCAGAAAAGCCGATTCCGAGTGCGTCGAAGCGTTCATCGACGCTCCGGTAAAATTACAGTCGACGAAGCGGCAGCCGGTCGTCGAGATCTCTTCCATCGAAGCGCCGACGAACGTGCAGCGCTCGAACGTGCAGCGAACGAGTTCCCCGTCCCGCAAATCCCGGCCGCCGAAGTTGACGCCTTCGTAGCGTTGATCGATATATTGGTACATGTTGATCATCATCCTCCTTGCCCCGTGCGCGCATCCTGCCGCGCGACAGCTACCCGATTATCGTAGCATAGATGGGCAGGCTAGCCCATCCGCAATCGGTCACGGTCCGGTTCCCTTCGATGCCACATACCAGCCGAAGCCAAGCTTAAGCTTCTTCACATAGATGAACGATGCCTCTGCGTTCGACGCGTAGTAGAGGTCGCCGTATTGCGGATCGTTCTTAATGGACCCTTCCGTGACACGGGCGGATACCGCTTTGACGGGATGGAAGGAGAGCAGCAAATCCTTCCTGACGGCCAGCTCCGGCGTAGGCGCCGGAATGGCGAGCAGCAGCACGAAGCCGATGACAACGACGATCGGAATGATCACTTTATAACGTTGAGACCCTTTCTCCACTGGCTCTCTCTCCCCTTCCTTGCCCTGCCTCCCGTCGCGGATACGATGAGACGCGGCCTTTCTGCTAGCTGGCTGCTAGCTGGCCTGCTTGCTTGCGGCCGCAGGCGGCTGCACCGGGTCCGTGAACCCGGTCCAGATTTCCACGGACCGGTCTTTCTCGAAGTAATTGACCTCATATCCGAAAGCCTCGGCTATGAATCGCAGCGGAATGGTCGTGGTGTACAGCTCCAGCTTTGGCGGACTGTCCAGCGGAATGGCTTTCCCGTTTACGTAAGCAGTGCCGTTGCCGACCGTCATCCGCATGTTCAGTCCGTCCTTCGTAATCGTAACCGTCTGCGTCGCTTTATCCCACGCCACTTTGGCTCCGAACCGCTCCGACAGAAACCGGATCGGCACATATACCCGGCCATTCGGATCGATGCGAACCAGATTGTAGCTGCCGATAAGCGGCATGTCGTCGATATACATCTCGGCCGGAAACGAACTCGTCGTGAAAGTCCAGTCCCGCACCGCGGTCTCGCTGCCGGCCTGGAAGGAGACATGAACCGCGTACTCCGCGCCAGTCCGCAGCAGACGGTCCGCTTTCAATTCATAAGCCCCGGATCCGGTCGCCGTCACTTGCAGCGGAACGACGATCGTCCGGCTGCCCGCCTTCCGCTGCAGCGTCGCCGTCATCCCGGATACGTCGGACCGGCTGCTGTGCACCGTAATCGTCATGCCTTCGCCCTCCAGCGGATGTTGGGGGTCCATGAAGCCATCCGTTTCGATCATCGCCCCTTCCATGCCGTCATAGGGATACAGCGCCACTTGCAAGGGAGCATTCGCATCCGCTTTGCTCTTGATCGCGCCGACAACCACAGTCGCTTTGCCGATTCTGGCGATACCGACGGCCGCCGTTCCCGGATTCGTAAGAATAACGCGCCGCTCATGTACCAGCGACAGATCGCGCATATGCTGACCCAGATCGAATACATCGTAGGGCCTGTCATCCATATAGACCGTTTCTTGAATGTCCATGCCCGCTTCCTTGTAACCCGCGGAGGCCGCGCGGTCTGCCGGCGTCTCCTTGGTAAAGTGCGTCATGCCCGCGGTTTCCGCCGAACGTCCGGGTGACTTCAGCGTGTAATGCGCATCCGCATAACGGGCATGATCGATGGCCGCTTTCGTCAGCGAAGGATCCAGGACAAGCCCGGGGAGCCCCATATCCTCACGCATTTGATTCAGAAAATTCATGCCCCGCAGCTGTTCTGCAGCGCTTATCCCATCATAGGTTTGCTCCGCCTCCGCTTGTCCAGCGGGAATGACCTGCCACAGAATCATCGCCGCTAATGCGATGGAAAGCACTGCTCTGTATACCAACCCCACACGCTCCCTTTTTTCAGCCATTCCCTGCAATTGGGAAATCCGCCCTCAATAAATAGATAGACGGGCGTGCGGGGAAAAGGTTGCTGGTCAATCGACCGGCATCTCAGGATCTTTGCACTTGGGGACGAGCCGATCGACTCTCGCGAAACCGGGTCAGCCTTGCTCGCACAAGCTCGGCCTAAGCCTTCTGTTCCTTCGGCTTTAATACCGCCCATTCGACAATCATCAGGTTCGCAATCAGGCCGGCCCATATATTCACGTTCAGCACATCCTCCACCATACCCTCTCTGCCTTCGGGAAGCGAGAAGCCGTGCAGCAAAGCATAGGTCAACAGCAGGATCGGCACGAGCAAACGCCCGCTCACGGCGACCAGGGTGATGCCGAAGCTCCGGATCATCCATCTGCGGTGGGCGCCGAAGTCTCGTCTTACGGCTGCGCGATATCCCTTATAGGTCGTGAACAACCAGATCAGCGCCAATGCCGCGAAGCCCGTCGCCTTCGCGAAATCGTCCATGTATCCTACGAGCGGCAGCGCAAGCAGCGCGCTGATCAGAACGCTGCCGACGTAGATCCTCCCGAGCAAGCGGTGCAGCTGCGGCCGCTCCGTTCGAATGCGCGGGATAAACTGCGTGAAGCCCGTTAGCAGCGCCGCGGCCGCCAGCAAAATATGCGTGACGAGCAGCGGATACTGCACGCTACCCGGCGCGATGTTCACGCGGCTGTTCGCCGCATCGAACGTCAAATACGGAGCGGCAAAAGGAATCATAACGCCCAAAGAAACAATTACGAGCAGCCACCAGCTTCTAGTCATCTTCAACGTCCCGAACACGCTCCTCGTCCGGCGGCCATCCATCGGGACGGCCGCCTGTCATCCTGTCTATCATCCTCCCATCGTAGCACAGAAACCGCACGTTGGCCGTCGGTCTCGGGGCGGAAGAGCAGTACGCAAAAAAAGCCTTGAGCGTCCGCCGCTCAAGGCTTTTTCCTATTCATGCATGGAGAACATATAAGTTTGAATTAGTGCGCGCTCTCGACATTATCGACGTGTTTCAGATGCTTCGTGTTTACGAGCAGATAGAGCGAGGCAATGACGACGAACGCGCCGCCGACGATAAACGGCATATGCGGATTGAACCATTCCGCCAGCTTGCCGGCCAGGTATGGAGCGATCGCGCCGCCGATGAAGCGCAGGAAGCTGTAAGCCGCCGAGGCGGTAGGACGTTCAACCGGCGCCGCGTTCATGACCGCCGTCGTAATCAGCGTATTGTTGTTGCCAAGGAACGCGCCGGCCACGATAACCATGACGATGACGACCGTTTTGTCCGTTGTCCAGATCGCCATGACGAACAGCGTCGCGGCAAACAAGAGCAATTGCACGACCATGGAAGGCAGCGTGCCGAACCGTCTCTGCAGCATAGGTGCCGTGAAGACGGACGTGAAGGCCAGCATCAGCCCCCAGCCAAGGAAGACGAGACCAAGTTGATGCTCATCCAGACCCAGGTGGCCAAGAACGAGCGCCGCGTATACAAGCAAGGTGAAGAAACCGAAATTATAAAGGGCTGCCGCAATCCCGAACGTGCGGAGCGCACGGAATTTCAAGGCGCGGAAAGGATCGGCGAGCGATGCTTTCTTCTTGCTTGCCGTAGATGCTTGAGTAACGGGCACCGATTTGGAGCGTTTCGGCATTAGGAGCGTGACCAGCAGGAACGCAAGAACCATGAGGCAGGCGACGCCGAAGAACGGGCCCCGCCAGGAGATAGAGCCCAGCTCTCCGCCAAGCAGCGGACCGACGGAAATGCCCAACCCTACCGCGACTTCGAACAAAATGATCGACTTGCCGACGCCTGTCTTGGACATCGATACGATCGCGGCGAGCGCCGTCGCCACGAACATCGCATTGCCGAGTCCCCAGCCGCCGCGAAGCCAGACCAGCGCCCAAATGCTGTTGGACATGCCGCCGAGCGCGGCGAAGACCGCGATGACGATAATCCCCATGAGCAGCGTTCCTTTCATGCCGATCCGGGATGAAAGGACGCCTGTAATCAGCATCGCGATTGCCATGACGGCATTGTAGCTCGTGAACAATAAGGTAACGTCGCTGCTGGAAGCGTGAAGCTTCGCGGCGATAGCCGGGAGAATCGGATCGACGAGACCGAGACCCATGAAGGCGATGATACTGGCGAATACGACCGCCCAGACGCCGATAGGCTGACTGAACATACTGACTTTCTTCGTTTGCGACTTCGTGGCAGTCTTGCTATGACTGGTCGCTGAGGTTTGCATGTGGATTAAGACTCCCTTTCTTGCGTAAGTCTGGCGATGCCGTCCGTTACGCGTTTCTGACTGCGTTCGAGTTCTTGGCGAAACTCGGCCATCTTGTCGAGCTTCTGATCCACCATGGCGAGCTGCTGCGCGACCGTGGTTTCAATCTCGCGAAGCTGCGCCAATTTCGCCTCCAGCTCCTCGGTTTTCCAATATTTCTGCTTCTGCTCGTCCAAGATCTCGCGAACCGCCACGAAGTCCAGAATTTCCTGAAGCGAGAAACCAAGCACATCGCGGGCGTTGACGACCTGCTTCAACCGTTCAATGTG
The DNA here is from genome assembly GCF_010365285.1 of Paenibacillus rhizovicinus. Taxonomy (NCBI): domain Bacteria; kingdom Bacillati; phylum Bacillota; class Bacilli; order Caryophanales; family Paenibacillaceae; genus Paenibacillus; species Paenibacillus rhizovicinus. Next base: position 3,805,745 of record NZ_CP048286.1, on the reverse strand, counting down.
TCCGCGGGTATAAATCCGTATGCCGCCCTCGCTGCGTTCCGGAGGCGGGATCAGGCCGATTTCCTCATAGTAGCGAATGGTCCGTTTCGTCATCCCGCATTCCTTGGCGACGTCGTCGATTTTAAAAGTATCCATCGTAATGCCCCCTTCTTCTGTACAGCGGCGTTCTATATATTAAGCATATTCCGAATTAACGTTAACGTCAACGTTAACTTTTGGTTAGCCATTTGCGCACATGATCTGACGTTACTTTACCCTGTGGAAGCATTCATCATACGCTTGAAGAACCGCCTATCGAAAAAGGAGACCATCACCCGTGGGCAATGATCTCCTCTTAAATACGAACTTACGAACTCTCCGGGTTAATTTCGAACTTATGAACTCTCCGGAACTTGCTGGTGCAGCTCGCCTTCGATATGGAACTGGGTTTCATACAGCTCTTTGTACAGCGGATTCCGTTCCACCAGCTCCGCATGGGTACCGATGGCTCCGATGCGCCCTTTCTCCATGACGACGATCTTATCCGCTTTCAGAATCGTGGAAAGCCGGTGCGCGATCACGAGCGCCGTTCGGCCTTCGAGCAGGACGGCCAGCGCATCCTGGATCTTGCGTTCGATTACCGTATCGAGCGCGCTCGTCGCCTCGTCGAGCAGGACGATCTTCGGTCCTTGGAGCAAGACGCGCGCGATGGCGAGGCGCTGGCGTTCGCCGCCCGATAACCGGTATCCCCGCTCGCCGACGACCGTCTCGTAGCCTTCGGGCAGCGCCATGATCGTATCGTGGATTTGCGCCGCTCGGCACGCGGCCTCCATCTCCGCCGCTGTTGCCGTATCCTTGGCCAGGCGCAAATTACTCGCAACCGTATCATGGAAGAAGAACGGATCCTGCGGAACGAGTCCCATCTGGGCGCGGAGCGCATGCAGCGTCAGCGTTTGCGTATCCATTCCGTCCAGATAAACCCGTCCGTTCGCCGGATCGGAGAAGCGCGGAATCAGATTGAGCAGCGTCGTCTTGCCTGCGCCGCTCGGGCCGACGAGCGCCACCGTCTCGCCGGGCTCGATCGCCAGGTCTATATCCTGCAGCGCCCATCGGACCTCGGTCGGCGCGGACTGAATCGGTGGCTTAGCTCTTCTCGTCTCCGCTCCCGCGCTGGAAGCAGGACGTTCCTTGCCCGCATTCCCTTGCGCTTGCGCTTCCTGATGATGTTCCGGCTTATCCGGCAGATAAGAGAATGAAATCCCGTCCAGTCGGATTCGGCCCGCGACGCTGTTGTCCGGAATCGTCAGCGGTCCGTCCTGCACCTCGGGCACCACATCCATGATGCCGTAGATGCGCCGGAACAGCGCCACGGAAGACAGGATGCTGACATGCAGCTGCGCGAGCTGACTCAGCGGTCCGTAGAGCCTGGAGAGCAATGCCGTGAAAGCCACGATCACGCCGAGCCCGATCTCGTTCTGCACGACCAGCCAGCCGCCGTACATCCAGAGCAGCGCCGGACCGATCGACGAGAACATATTGAGCCACATGAACAGCCACCGGCCGATCAGCGCCTGTCGCACCTGCAGATCGCGCAGCGTACGGTTAGATTCGGCAAATTCCTGCTCCTCGGCTCCCTGCCGATTGAAGATGCGAATGAGCAAGGCGCCGCTGACGCCCAACGATTCGCTGAGCTGCACGGTCATTTTGGACAAATAATTCTGGATATGTCCCTGCAGCTTCTGCCGCGACTTGCCGACGCGCTGGGTCGGAATGACGAAGCCGGGCACGACGATGACGGCCAGGATCGCAAGCCGCCAGTTCATGCTGAACATCAGGAACAGCGTCGCCGCAATGTTCAGCAGATTGCTGACGAAGCCGACGAGCGTCGTCGTCACCACGCTCTGAATGGCGGTGACATCGTTGGTTACGCGCGACACGAGATCGCCCGCCTGCCGGGAAGCGAAGAACCCGACCGTCTGGCGTTGAAGATGCCGGAACAGCGCGATCCTGTAGTCCGCCATTACGTTCTGGGCGATCAGATTGCTGAGCCATGTCTGCAGCACCCCGAGCAGGCCCGTCGCGATAGAAATCAGAATGAGCGCCAGCGTGTATTCCACAATGATGGACATGCTGTGCTTCTGGATTCCGTCGTCAATGATTCGCTGCGTCAGCCAGGCCGGAACAACGCCGCCGAACGAGGCGGCCAGAATGACGATCGTTACGATGATGGTATACGGCCAATACGGAACGAAGGCGCGCAGCGCACGCCGAAAGATCGCCCAGTCGAAATGCTCGTTCTGGGCAAGCTCCCGCATGCGCCAGCGGTTGCCGCCGCCGCCCGGGCCCCCGCCGCTTCCCGCGCCCAAGCCTAATCCGCGAAAATCCTGCATATCGATCTCTCCGTTCTAGACATGCTCATGATCTTCTTCATCCTTCTGCGCTACGATGACTTTGACGCCCAGCGTCTGAATCCGCTCAATCGCCTCCGGGTCGGCATCCCAATCCGTAATGAGCATATCCAGATCCCCGATCTGCCCGGCTCGGGCAAATCCGTCATTGCCGAGCGAACGATGCGTGGTAATGCCGATTCGCCGGCGCGACGCCGACGCAACCGCACGCAGGAAAGCCGCCACCTCGGGGGTAGAGGCGAAGATGCCTTGCTCCGAGACGCCGCCGCCCGTCATGAAGCTGATATCGAACTTAAACTGCCGAATGAATTCATTCGCGATGACATCGGTAATGTTGCCGGAAGGCTTCACCCTGCCCCCGATCAAATACGTCTCGATCGCTTCCCGCTCGCGCAGCGTGTCCGCAACCCGAATGCTGTTCGTGACGATCGTAAGCGGCATGCCCTCGGGCAAATACTTCAGCAGTACGTACGAAATCGCTCCGCTGCCGATAAACACGGTGTCGTTTGCCCGTAAATAGGAAACGGCCAGCTTCGCGATCGCGTTTCCCTGCGGGGAGCCCTCTCCGTACCGCATTTCCGGCGGCCGCGGAACCTGCCTGACTTTCCGCGAAGAGATAGCCCCGCCATGCGTTTTCTTGAGCAGGCCCTGTTTCTCCATGATCGACAAGTCGCGGCGAATGGAATCGATGGATATTTGAAACTTCTCGGCTAAATCCTTGGCGAGCACCCGCTTCTCCTGCTCCAGCTGAGCCAGGATCTGCTCCCTCCGCTCTTCGGCGAATATTCCTGACGTATCCTGCGTCATTCAGCTTTCCTCCCGAATCATCCGTTTTGATTGACTGTGATTCGATTATATTCCGCTTTGTTCCTTTTTTCAACACCGTTATCTTCAGCTATGTTCGTTATTGTTCAACAATGCAGCATGGAAAATGAATAAAAAATACCCCGCCGGCAATCCGGCGAGGTATTTCATTTCCGTCCCAACCCTGTCTCCAGCGGAACGAAACTGCCATTAGCTTTGTCCGATGCTACCCGCGTCTGTCCAACGGCTGGCTCCAAGCGCCGATTCCGCCCTGCAGATGGCTTAACCGGGTGAACCCGTTCTTCTGCAGCATCCGCGCCGCCTGCTTGCTCCGCATGCCGCTTCTGCAATAGAGCAGAAGGTCGCGATCCTTCGGCAATTCGTTCAAGCGCCGGCCGAGCTGGGACAGCGGAATATTCCGCGCGCCCGCAATGAACCCGCTCTTGAATTCGGCCGGTTCGCGGACATCGACAAGCAGGCTGCTTCCCGTTTGTTCGGCGGCCGTGCGGAATTCCGGCTCCTTCAACGTCCGCAGCCCTTTCGCCGGTCCGAACCTCGAATAGATGAACCATGCAATCGCGAGGATGAACAGCACGTCAATTATCGTTTTCATACTCCTGTTGCCTCCTGCTTCGTTGTCGTTATTCTATGCCAAGCTGCCCGTCCAGGCGTTCAGCCCGCCCGTCATATTCACGACCCGAAAACCCTTCTCGCTCAGCAGCTCGCACGCAAGCCCGCTGCGTCCGCCGCTTCGGCACATGACGATGGTCTCGCGCCCGGGCGCAAGCTCATGCTGCCGCTCGGCCAGCTGGCTGAGCGGGAAGTTCACGGTTCCCGCGACATGGCCGGCCGCCCATTCATCCGGCTCGCGGACGTCCAGCATATATAACTGCTCTCCCTGCAGCAAGCGCGCTTCCACTTCCTGCGGCGTTATTTCCTGTGGGATTTTAAAAGCCATTCCAATTCACGCTCCATTCCTTCTAATTGCAGTTCTAATTGCAGTTCTAATTGCAGTTCTAATGCAGTCCGTTACCGGCTCTTTACAAGCAGCTCCACGGCTTCCCTGACCAGCTTGTCCACATCGTTGCCCGCGGCTTGCTCTTCCAATAGACACTGCTTCAAGTTCTCGGCTACGATCTGGGCGATCGCCTTATCCGAGGCGTTCCGCACGGCGGACAACTGGCTGACGACGTCCTTGCACGACTTGCCCTCATCCATCAGACGCAGCACGCCCCGCACTTGGCCCTCGATTCTTCTGAGCCGTGTTTTCATTTCATCCGTGTACGTATAGCCCATCGCTTGCACCAGCCCTTCGCCATATATCTATAACATTCATCTATGCATATACCCCTATAGGTATTATAGAGAGCAAAAAAAACACTGTCAAATGGCGATCGCAGGCAAAACAGCCCCCAATTTCCGAATCGATCGATCGGGAGCCGTTTCTCCTGTTCATCTATCCACTCGGATTCCCCGGACCAGCGCCGAGCTAGCTCGTGACCATCTCATCCGCTTCCTCGAGCGTTTCCAGTTCATTAAGAACATTGTCCTCGAGCATGACCGACTTATCGCCGTATTCTTTAATGATGTGTTTCTCTCCCCAGTTACATAGGAGATCCAGCACCGATTTCAAGCTCCAGCCATAGGTGCTCAGCTCGTATTCGACCTTGGGCGGCACCTGATTGTACACGTTACGATTGATGATGCCGTCGCTTTCGAGCTCCCGCAGCTGCTGGATCAGCATCTTCTGCGTAATGCCGGGCATAAGCCGTTTTAGATCGCTTGTCCGTTTCTTCCCGTGCGTCAGATGGCACAAAATCACGCATTTCCACTTCCCGCCGATGACTTCAAGCGTCGCCTCGACCGAGATATTGTACTTCTTCTTGACCGCTCCTTCTTTCGCCACAGCCGTTTCCTCCTTTAGCAGCGCAAAAGTTACTTTTTGGTGACTATATCACAAATAAGTACGTACTACTCACGCCAAACCTTAACCCGTATAATAACACTCATTGGCCGGACACCGCAATAACGAGCAATATCGAGGAGGGAATTTCATGACAGCTGGCAATCGAAGCAGCACATTTGCATTACTAGCGTTGGCGATCAGCGCCTTTGCGATCGGAACGACGGAATTCATCAGCGTCGGGCTGCTGCCGCTAATCGCAGAGGATTTTCATAGATCTATTACGACAGCGGGCTTGACGGTGACCCTCTATGCGCTCGGCGTCACCGTCGGCGCTCCGGTGCTCACTTCGCTGACCTCGCAGGTTTCGCGCAAAACGCTCCTGCTTGCGATCATGATCGTGTTCATCGCGGGAAACTTGCTGGCCGCCTTGGCCGGCAGCATCGCCGTCCTATTGACCGCGCGCGTCATCTCGGCGTTCGCGCACGGCATCTTCATGTCCATCGGCTCTACGCTGGCGGCCGAGCTCGTACCGGAGAACCGCCGGGCAAGCGCCATCTCCATCATGTTCTCCGGATTGACCGTCGCGACGGTGACCGGCGTGCCGATCGGTACTTTCATCGGCCAGCAGCTCGGCTGGCGGGCGGCCTTCTTCGCCATCGTCGCGATCGGGGTCATCGCTTTCCTGGCCAACTGGCTGCTGGTGCCGTCCAATCTGCGCCAAGGGAACCGCATTCGGCTGAGCGACCAAGTGAAGCTCGTCAAGAACGGCAGATTGCTGCTCGTCTTCCTGATGACGGCTTTCGGGTACGGCGGGACGTTCGTCGTCTTCACTTACCTTTCGCCGCTGCTGCATGAAGTGACCGGTTTCCGGGAAAGCACGGTAGCCGTCATCCTGCTTATGTATGGGATTGCTATCGCTGTAGGCAACCTAATCGGAGGCAAAGCCGCCAACCGCAATCCGGCCTCGGCGCTGCTCTATATGTTTGCCCTGCAGGCCGTCGTTCTAATCGCGCTGGCATTTACCGCGCCATACGGGGTCGCCGGGCTGATTACGATCTTCTTCATGGGCTTGTTCGCCTTCATGAACGTGCCCGGCCTGCAGGTTTACGTCGTCATCTTGGCCGAACGGTTCGTTCCGCAGGCGAAGGACGTTGCATCCGCCCTCAATATCGCCGCGTTCAACGCGGGCATCGCGATTGGGGCTTATATGGGAGGCATCGTCGCCAATTCCTTGGGACTCGTCGATACGGCATGGGTCGGCGCGATCATGGTCGCCGTAGCGGTGGCGCTCACGGCATGGGCGAAGCGCTTGGAACGCCGCGACCAGTCGGCCGCTGCCGGTCCTCGGCATGCGCAAGCAAGCTAAGTAAGCCGACTTGCCGCTCGCTGTACCGCTGCCCGGCGGGCACAAGCTTTGCTGGGCGAACGATTTATTTGAATACCCGATAGCAACCGAGAGAGGAAGATTCATATGTTGAGAAATCTACAAGACACAGTAAAGCTTCATAACGGCGTTCAAATGCCAGGGTTCGGTCTAGGCGTCTTCAAAGTCGAAGAAGGGGAGGAACTGGTGCAAGCGGTGAAATCCGCGATCGCCTTCGGTTATCGCAGCATCGATACGGCCGCTATTTACGGCAACGAGCAAGGCGTCGGCCAGGCGATCCGCGAGGCGCTTGAAGAGAACAACCTCCGCAGAGAAGAGCTGTTCGTGACCTCCAAAGTTTGGAATGCCGACCAAGGCTATGATTCGACGCTGGCCGCCTACGAGACAAGCTTGAGCAAGCTCGGTTTGGACAGTCTTGACCTGTACTTGATCCACTGGCCTGTGGAAGGCAAGTTCAAAGAAACCTGGCGCGCGCTGGAGACGTTGTACAAAGCCGGCCGCGTGAAGGCAATCGGCGTCAGCAACTTCCATGTGCATCACTTGGAAGAACTGCTGAAAGACGCGGAAATCAAGCCGATGGTCAACCAGGTGGAATTCCATCCTCGTCTGTCCCAGCAAGCGCTGCGCGATTATACGAAAGCACAAGGCATTCAGCTCGAAGCCTGGTCCCCGCTCATGCAGGGCGGCCTGCTGGACAACGAAACGCTGGTCGAGCTCGCGGCCAAACACGGCAAGTCCGTCACGCAAATCATTCTCCGCTGGGATCTCCAGCACGGCGTCGTGACCATCCCGAAATCGACGAAGGCACATCGCATTGCCGAGAACGCGTCCATCTACGATTTCGAGCTGTCCGGCGAAGACATGGCCCGCATCGATGCGCTGAACGAAGACCGTCGCGTCGGTCCGGACCCGGATAACTTTGATTTCTAATTGCAATTTCTAATTGCAATTTCGAATTGCAATTTCGAATTGCAATTTCGAATTGCAATGCGTCATTGCAAGATGCAAGAAGGCCATCCCGCCGAATGGGATGGTCTTCTTTTTTCCTTACGCGCTTCATCCGAACCCGAGCGTATCTGACCGGGGAATCGTAGGGTAAGGACAACCTTCAGAAATGACGATAGATTACGGAAGAAATCCAAAAGAAAACCGCTATCCACACTACAATAATTATACTTCCGGCAAGCCAATTTTTCGGCTTTCCATTCTGTAATCGGTTCTCGGCCTTTACCGTACAATCTCGAATCACCGTATCTGGTATCATTTTCAGTGCGAGAGCAACGCCAAGCGGAATCAGTATCACATCGTCCAGATATCCTACTATCGGGATAAAGTCTGGAATCAGGTCGATTGGGCTAAAGGCATATGCTACAACACATATGGCGAAGGCTTTTACAAACCAAGGCGTACGATCATCCTTATATGCAAAATAAAGTACAAAGACCTTTCTTTTTAGTTGTTTGGCCCACGTTTTTATTTTTTCGATCATTTGGATGAGTGCTCCTTTTTTCTTTGCATTTCACGTTATGATACCACGTTTCACGATCCCGTTACTTGGATAGGAAAAGAGCAGGCTGCTGCGGAACTTCGCCAACGGGAATCCTGTAAACGATCAAGGTTTCACAATGCAGACTCCCGAGCTCACATAGCAAAAAGACTGCTGGGCGCCGCCAGCAGTCTTTCTTTAATAATGGTATAGAGGGAGCTTAATGCCTTCTCGCAGTCTAACCTTGCCGACGCTCTACTTCTCGAACCCTTGATGAATCGCGTTCAGCAGGCGATGCGTCTCGTCGCAGCTGTACTCCCAGAACATGATGCCCGCAAGTCCCTCGTCCATGACATACTCGCATTTGCATTGAATCGATTGCTCGTCCTCGTACGAAATGAAGGTCGACCCGTCGAACAAATACGGCGCGCGGGCCTCGCTGTCCCAATGGCGGACGTACCCTTGCTTATTGATATACTCCGCGTCCAATTCGGTGAAGGAAGGACCGTAGCCACCCGTGGTGCCGGCCATCTGATGCAAGCCGTTATTGCGGTTCGGCACGTTGTTCCACTTGCGGGAATAGAAGGCCGCTCCGATGACGATTTTCTCCTTCGGCACGCCGGCACGAACGAAAATTTGCACGGATGCGTCCGTGCTGATGCGGAACAGGTCTCCCGTCGGCGTGTAGAGATTGGAGTGATGGCCGGTCAGCACTTGGAAACCGCCGCGCATATCGTACGTCATCAGCTGCACGTAGTCCAGATACTGCTGCGCTTGATCCATCTCCGTGCCGTCCACGTAGTACTGGTCCGCACCGGCTGCGATCGTGAGCATGTAGTAGCGGCCGTCCTCGGAACCTTGAACGTTCAGCGCTTCGCGAATGGCGCGAAGCAGCAGCGTGAAATTCTGTTTATCCGCCGGACTCGAAGCGATCTCCGCCTCGCCGTAGCACGGATACTCCCAATCCAAGTCGATCCCGTCGAAAGGAAGCGTCCGAACGACACGAACCGCCGAGGCAGCCATCTTCTCCCTGCCCGCTTCGGTCGAAGCCGCTTCGGAGAAGCCGCCCGCGCTCCAGCCGCCGACGGACAAGATCACCTTCAGCTCCGGGTGCTCGCGCTTGATCGTATAGATTGCGTCGATGTTCTTCACATGCTCCGTGACGATTTCGTCCTGGCGAACATGGCCGAATGCCACGTTGATGTGCGTCAGTTTCAGCAGATCCTCCCGCGTCATCTCGGAAAGCGCCGAATCGCTCACATAACCTACTTTAAAATATTGCTTGTCCATTTCTCATCCACTCCGCTCTCTATCTATTGATGTATAAGGCCGGTCATGACTTGCAGCGCTTCTTTTCCGGTGCCGATTTTGTATCCGGAGGCGGTGTAACGGATTCGATTCTCGTCGTCCACGACGAACAGATGCGGGAATCCGGCTTCGTTCGCCGACGATCGGACGATCAGGTCCGGCAAGGCCTCGCGGCTCGCATCGCGCACGAATACCGTGCGCGACGGCAGCTTCGGATAGTCGGCCGGGTCGAACGAAGCGGTCATCTCCGTATCGCCGATGAGCAGCACGATCGGCGTCCCCAGCTGGTTAAGCGGCTCGGCCAGCTCGCTCAGCTCGCGGAACAGATGCTTGGTCGGCTCCCGCTCCGGCTCGATCCAAGCGGTTATCGCGATTCCGGCGCCAAGGAGCTGCCGAAGCTCGGCCGGCGCACCATCCAGCAGCGTAATCGCCCTGCTGCGATCGAATGTGCCGAGTACCGGGATATCCGTCGTCGTCTCCCGGAACGTCAGGGCGACTTCCGTCGTTTCTCCGGCCCGCACGATGAAATACGCCAAACGCACGCGCACCGTGCCGTCCTTCAGTCGAATGCCTGTCGTCAACCGGTACTGACCCGGTTCCGCTTCGAACGGTTCGTCATAGACGTCCTTCTTCCCGTCCGGGTACACCAGCGTCTTGTAGGCGCCGTTCTCCAGCCGGGCAAAGGTGAAGTTCTCCGCATAAGAGGCGACCGGCGCATCCTGCGATGCCGCCGTGTCCTTGATCAGCTGCAGCCGACCCAGCGTTCTAGGCGCATGTTCGCCGGAGGATTTCCCCGTATCCGTACCCATGCTCGTATTCGTACCCTTCTCCGTATTCGTACCCATGCTCGTATTCGTACCCTTCTCCGTATTCGTATCCGTAACCGCCGCGTCCTGCCAGCCGCCTTGCTGCAAATACTGCGCCCGCTGTTCGCTCGGATGCAGGCGCGCCGGAATACCCAAGCTGCGGCAGATGGCGACGAACAGAATATCGAGCGACAGCGGATCTCCCAGCTTCAGCTTGTACGTTCCGGCCGGATTTCCCCGTCCCATCAGGTTCGGCAGGTCCGTCCAAACGCCGAATCCCTGCTGCAGGCTGCGGACCAGCGCCGAAGGATCGGCACGGAACGCGGCGACCTCCTCTGCCGTGAACGCGCCCTGCAGCAGCTGCCGGTAAGGAACCAGCATTTCGTTCAGCACCCGCGGACAGAGCACATAGCGGACAAATTCGTCTTCGTCCAGCGTGCCGCGGTTCGCAAGCGCCCCGGTCAAATGATCCTCGAGCGCAGGGCGGAACGTGTCGATCAGATCTTTGTCGTTCAGCGTTTCGAGCAAGCGCAAGGGCCATTCGCCGAACGCCCCCGACTGTTCCCGCAGGAAGGCCGCGATTTCCCGGCTGTTGCCCCGCGCCTTCTGAATGACGCTCCATACCCGGTCCGCAGGCAATCCTGCCTCTTCGGCAAGCGCTCTGGCGTCCGCCTCCCCGAGGAAATTCTCCTCGTACGAGGTGCGGCACTTCGTTCCTTCTTCCAGACGGCCGTTATGCCGCTGGATCTTCGCTTCCGGCAGTGCTTCCACCGGTTCTCCCTCGCGTTCCGGCGGCGGCACCATATCGAAATCGACGCTGCCTGCCGGCTGCTCCGAAGCATTCAGGACGAGCTCTACCGCGCCGCAATCCGGAACCGAGATTTTCGCCTCCGCCCAATAGCCGTCCTTCACCGCGCGGATGACCAGGTCGCCAAGACCGGTCTTAAAAGCAGCCTGGCCTTCATCGTTCGCGAGCACGGCGGCAATCGGGAACAACTCAGCCATGTTGTACAGCTCGAAGCGGACCTCCGCCCCCGCGGCAGGCGCGCCTTGCATGTCCTTCACCGTCACCTGAATCGTGCGGGTCGGCGCATAGTTATCGAGCAGGTTGATCTCCGTGAACCATTCGTGGGCAAGCGTAATGTCCTCGGGCCCCGGATAATCCGCGAAAATCCGCGTATTGACGAGCATGGCCCGGCGGGCGGGCGGCGTAAACCAGCCCTGGTCGAGCCGGGCTTCCGGCTCGCAGGCCCCGATGTAATGCCATTGTCCGTCTGCCCAGGCTTCTACCCACGCATGGTTGTCATCGCAATGAGCCCAGCGCGGCGTATACACCTGGCGGGCGGGAATGCCGATGCTGCGAAGCGCGGCCACGGCCAGCGTCGACTCCTCGCCGCAGCGTCCGCGCGCGTTGCGAATCATGGAGAGCGGCGACAGCGTCCGCAGATCGCTGCCGATGTAGGTCGCTTTCTCCTGACACCAGTAGTTCGTCTCCAAGATGGCCTCCGCCATCGATAAGGAAGCCGTCCGCTCCGCCAATTCACGGTATAGGATGCCGCGCGAATCTTCGATATTCTCCGTGTTGACCCGGTAAGGCAGCACATAATGCAGGAAAAGATGATCCGGCACGCGCGACCCCCACGGCACCTGTCTGCGGATGTCCAATGACTGGCGAACATGATTTAAGAATAAGGAACCGTCGTAATCCGCCATATCGTTGACCGGCATGAACGCGAACATGTACTTGAGCGCCCACGTTTCCTCATCCGTCAGCTCTTCTTGGAAAATGCCGAACAGCTCCTGCTGCCTAGCCTCGGCAAGCTGCTGCTTCACGCGGAATTTGCGTTCGATTTGGTCCATTGTCTCTTGATCCAGCGAGAAGATCGACGTTGACAGTGTCATCCCGTTTATTCCCTCCATAGCTTCCCGTCTTCGCGGATGCAAATGACTGCTTGTCCATCCGCGGACGGCGCTTTAATTTGAAACAAGCCGCTGGTCGTCTCGATGACGGGCTCGATGATCCACGAATCCTCGCCCATCAGCAGCTTCGCGTCGTTCGTGAATTTGCCATGCGCTTCGAAATAATTGCGTTCGCGGTAATAGAGGCGGCGCAGGTCCCATTTGATCCGCTCGTCCGCCGGCAGCTCGAACGCCGACGGCGCCCCGCTCCCATCCGCGAATACGACATAACCCCACAGCTCCGGATAGTGCATGTTGACGATGCCCATCGGCGACCATACCCAATTATCTTCGGGAAACGGCTTGCCCGTCTCCGGATTGATCACTTTGCGGTACTGTCCCTCGTGCACCTCGGCCTGCCACTCGACGCGCGAGAAATTGACGCGCCAGAACTCGCCTGCTGCCGGCGGCCGTCCCTCCGCCGCGCATTCCCGCAAGCTCGCCCACGGCATGGCCGCTTCGAGACTCCACTTGCGGTTGGCCGCGGCAGGGTTGTTCAGCTCGCCGTCGATATGCACGGCGGTCTTCAAGCCTGCGATATCCCAGCCGTTCACCGGCGGTCCGCCGTCCCGGTAAGGCTTGACCAGCAGCAGGTCCCATACCGTATTCAGCGCGTTGATCTCGAACTCGTAGTAGTTATGGCTATCGCCGTCGGGATCGATGAAGATCTCGAAGTCGTTGTCGTAGAAGATGACCGAATCGCGCTCCGTCAACGTTGCCCAGATCTGATCCTCGATCAGCTCCGCCGCGAAATAGAAATACTCGTCGTCCCACAGCATTTTCACCCGCGTCTGCTTGGCCGGCTTCGGACGAAGATCGCCCTCGATATCGACGAACTCCCCCGTCCATTCCGCGGCCGCCCAGAACGGCTTATCGACACGGCCGTCCAGCACGAGCGGTCCCTGCGCGCGCTGGCACAGATAGCGTTCGGGCGCGTAGACGATGTTTGGTTCCGGCACTCCGCCTCTGTTCATATACTTATCCTCCGTTTCGGTTTGCCTTCCTTCGCTATGTGCAAAGAAATAAAATATTGATATGATTGGTAAGACTATCAACGACAGGACGCACAGGAGGCAGCATGATTGACGAAGAACTACTTTAAATCAAAGCTATTCTTGAAATACATCTGGTCCTATATGTTTATCTTGCTAATCCCCTTAATACTGATGACGATCTTCATCTACAACAACGCCGTCAGCAACCTGCGGTCCGAAATCGAGCAATCCCGGCTGAATCAGCTGACGCAGGCCAAGGTCATCGTCGACGGCCGGATCAAGGAACTGAACGAGATCGCGTCCCGCATCTCCTACGATAACCGGCTTACGCCTTACCGCGTTCATGATCCGATCTACAGCGGCGAAGCGATTCAAGGCTTGGATCAGTACAAGTCGACCAGTTCGATGATCGGCGAGATTTTTCTCTATTTTCATAAGGACGAGAAAATCTATTCCAGTAAAGGCCTCTACAATCTAGACGTCTTCGCCAATGTATTCAACTTCGGAAACTGGCCGACGGACAAGCTGTTCCAGGATCTGAATACGGTCAAATTTCCGACGATGCGGCCTGCCGATACGTTGACGAAATCTTCGAATTTCGCCGAGAGCATGCTGGCCTACCTGATTCCGATCACGCCGAACAATCCGACGCCGCATGGCACGGTCATGTATCTGATTCGGGAAGCCGAGCTTACCAGCCTGATCGATTCCATACTCGGAAACTATCAAGGCCTTACTTATATTCTCGATAACGAAGGCCATGTCCTTGTCGATAACCGCCATGGAGAAGCAATGTCCAGCACGGCGGCGAAATCGCTGATCCGTCTTGAGCCCGGCATCCACGAACAGACCATCAACGGCAAGGCGCATTCCGTCGTCTCCGTCAAATCGGACAATAACGGCTGGACGTACGTGACGGCGATGCCGAGCGCGCAATTCTTCAGCAGCGTGCTGCATGTGCGCAGCTTCATCATCCTGCTGTTCAGCATCATCGTTCTTGTCGGAGCGGCCATCGCGCTCGTGCTCGCCAGAATGCAGTACCAGCCTATCTCGATGCTGGTGGACTTCGCCGCTTCCAAGTCGGGCGAGCAACGCCTGCAGGACGCGGCCGCGGGGCGCGGCAACGAGCTTGACCGGATACGTTCCGCGCTGCAAGAATACAGCTCGCGCATCGATCTGCAGGAGCCCTTCGCCCGCAATCATTTCTTGTCGATGCTGCTGAAGTACGGCAATGTCCAAAGCCTGCCGCCCGAGCTGCAGCAAGCGTTCGATCTGCGCTTCGACCGTTCGAACCATTTCGTCGCTGTCATCGGATCGAGCAGCGGCAGCGGTGCATCGAACGACGGGCACGAGTGGCGGGATTTGGTCAAGCTGCTGAATCAGATCGAGTTTCCTGAACTGCAAGCGATCGGATACGGCGTCGAGCTTCCGCAGCTGGATCAGCTGGGACTTATCGTCAGCTTCAATCCGGAAGATGGCCAAGCAGAAACGTTCAACCGCGTCCACGATATCATCGAAGCCATTCGAAGCCGGTTACAGGACGTCATGGACGATATCCCGATGATCGGCGTCGGCACTTGCTACGAGAGCCCGGACCAGCTGAACCAGTCCTTCATCGAGGCCTGTTCGGCCTACGAGCTCCGCTCATCGGCCGAACCCGGTGCCGTCACTTATTTCGAGAAGCTCTCCGATGCGCCGAATCAAGAGGATTGGATTCCGAACAACACCTTGATGAAGCTCTCCCAGAGCTTGAAGCAGGGCAACTACGACATCGCCGTTCAAATTATCAGTTCGGCGTTTCTGAACCTGCATGCGACGCACGTTTCCGCGCTGCTCACGCGCTGCATTTGCTTCGATCTATTGAATACGATGCTGAAAACCGCATCCGAGCTCGGCATCCACAGCGTCGTTCAGGATATAACCCCCGCCGCGATCTACGGGAATTCCCTGGACGAGCTGGAACGCACCTTCCTGACGCTGGCCTCCCGCATCTGCAATCAAGTGGAGCAGAACAACCGGAAGGAAGAACAGTCCTTGATGGATCGCATCGCGGCCTACATCGACGAGCGGTACACGGATCACTCGCTGAGCCTCGAGTCCGTCGCCTTCGCATTCAGCGTCTCGCCATCGCATGTCAGCCGTTCCTTCAAAGAGAAGATCGGACAGAATTTCATTCAGTACATCTGGCAGAAGCGGCTCGAGACGGTCATCCTGCAGCTGCGGACGACAAGCGACCCGCTGAAGGACATCATTCTTCGCGTCGGCTACCAAGATACGCCTAACTTCACTCGCAAGTTCAAAAAAGAAACCGGCTATACGCCGGGACAGTATCGCAAGCTATTCTCGGAGAACGAACAAGCAAGGCAATTGTCCGAAATCGAGGAAGAATAGAGCAATAGCCAACCCCCGGTCAAGCGGCCGGGAACGGTTGGCTATTTGCTTTTTCATCATGTAATGGGATTATTTGCTTGCGTTCCAAGTGTCGTACGCGCTTTGGTAAAGCTCGACGATTTTGTCGCTGCCCATTTTTTTGAGTTGCGCTACGTATTTATCCCAGTTCGCAAGCGGCTCTTGTCCCGTTACGAATTTGGCTTCCATCTGAGTAACGTACGTGCTCAGGTCGGACAGCAGCGTCGTTGCTTCCGTCTGTTGGTCGTTCGTCAGGTACACATTCGGGAACGGCGCTTTCGCGATCGGAAGGAGCTTCTCGGCGTTTTCTTTGTCCAGCCATGCGTCGAAGTCGCTCTTCAGGCCCTTGGTCAGCTCGGCCGAAGCCATGCCCGGGGACGGAATGCCATAGTTCGGCGTCAGCTTGCCGCGTGCTTCTTCGCGGTCGCCTTCAACCGGCAGCCATTCTTTCTCATGCGTTTCTTTATTCGTGTATTTCCACAGCGTGTTCTCCGGACCTTGCGAGAACAGCGTTGCGCCTTCGTAGCCGTATTGGTAATCGATCCAGCGCATCGACGCTTCCGGATTCGGATTCGAGCTGGAGATGGCGAAAGCGCCATTCGAGGAAAGACCCGGATGCTTGCCGTATACCGGGGAGCCAGGAATTTCGCTGCTTACCGGCGTCATCAGCGGGTTGTCGCCGCTTGGCTCGCCGCCCAGCATGAAGTACGGGAACCAGTTGTTGAACAATGCGACTTGGTTGTTCTTGCCTTTGGCCGTCTTCTGATCGTCCGTTTGCGAGAACGTCTCGTGGTCCAGCAGATCCTCTTTCCACAGTTTGTTCAAGAACGTCAGATAGCCTTTATAGCCCTCTTCTTGCGGCGTGTAGTGAACTTTGCCATCCTTGTCGGCATAGTACACCTCGTTGTAGATGCCCCAGAAGCCGAGGAAGTACATGCGCAGATCGTCCAGCTTGACGGAAGTCAGCGGAATTTCGTCTGCTTTGCCATTGCCGTTCGGATCTTCGGTTTTGACGCGTTTCAGGTACGCGTACAGCTCATCGGTCGTCTTCGGCTCCGTCGCGTTCAGCGCCTTCAGGAATTTGCCGTTGTACCACATCGGACCGCGGTACCATACGGCGGACAGATCGATGTTCGGCAGGGCATACATATGGCCGTCCGGCGTCGTGAACGACTTGCGGATGTCCGGATGCTCATCGAAGATTTTCTTGATGTTCGGCGCGTAGCCCTCATCGATGTACTTCTCCAGCGGCACGAGCACGCCTTGCGTTCCGTAGGTTACTTGCTCGGCAGGCGTCAGTTCCGCCGCGTAGAAGATATCCGGCAGATCGCCGCTCGCGAACACGAGGTTCTTCTTCGTCACGAAGCTGTCCACCGGCGCATTCTGGTATTCCATATGGATGCCGGACAATTTCTCCATCTCTTGCATGACCGGCATCTTGCTCCAGTCCGCAACGCCGACGTCCTGCGACATCAGCTTGAGCGTCAGCGGCTTGTCCACGATCGGGAAGCCTTCTTTCTTTACGCCCCCATCGCTGGCATTCGCGTTCGAGCCGGCGTTTGCCGCGCCGTTGCTACCGTCTTCCGCATTGGAACCGCAGGCTTGAAGCAGCACTGCGGATGCCGTGAGACTGAGGAGAATCAATGATGCCTTGCGAATCTTTTTCATGACAACAACTCCCTATTTTTACTTGGTGCACGATTATGGCAAGAACGAATCAGCCTTTGACTGAACCGATCATAACACCCTGAACGAAATAGCGCTGCAAGAACGGATAAATCGCAATTACGGGAACCGTCGCCACGATGATAACGGCATATTTGACGAGCGCGGCGATTTCCGCCTTGTTGTTCATCGCGGAAGCCGTGGAGGAATCGATCGCTCCGCCGCCCTGAGCGGCCATATCCTGCAGCACGAGAATTTGACGCAGTACCAGCTGCAGCGGGTATTTCGCCGCATCGTTCAAATAAATCATCGCCGAGAAGTAGTTGTTCCAGTTGCCGACCCCGTAGAACAAAGCCATGACCGCGATAATCGGCATCGACAGCGGCAGGATGATCTTCATGAACAACCGCAGGTTCGTGCAGCCGTCGATCTGAGCGGCCTCCTGCAATTCCTTCGGAAGCGTGCTCTGGAAGAAGGTGCGGGCGACGATAATGTTCCAGATGGATGCCGCCGACGGCAGGAAGATCGCCCACATCGTGTTGATCAGGTGAAGCTTCTTCACCAGCAGGTAGGTGGGTACAAGTCCGCCGCCGAAGAACATCGTGACCATGAACAACCCCATGAAGAGGTTGCGGCCGACGAAATCTTTGCGGCTCAGCGCATAGGCTGCGGGCAGTGTCACCGCCAAGTTAATCGCCGTTCCGAGAACGGTGTAGATAATCGTGTTCTTATAGCCGATCCAAATGTTCGCATTCTCGAAGACCCTTTTGTAGCCGTCGAACGTAATGCCCCTCGGCCACAGCCACATCTCGCCGGACCCGACCATCTTAGGATCGCTGATCGATGCGCTGAGCATATAGACGAGCGGATAAAATACGACGATAAACGCCAGAAATACGTAGATATAATTGCAAATCAAGAATACTTTGTCCCGTCCGCTTTCTTTAACGCCTGCTAGCATGCAGAATCCTCCCCCTCACTACCACAAACTGTTATCGCTCGCGCGGCGAACGATCTGATTGACGACGATGAGCAGCACCGCATTGACCACGGAGTTGAACAAACCGATTGCCGTCGAGAAACTGTACTGGGCGCTCACGAGTCCCGACCGGTAAACGAATGTCGAGATGACGTCCGAGGAAGTCATATTGAGCGGGTTTTGAAGCAGCAGGATCTTCTCGAAGCCAACGCCAAGCAGGTTGCCGATGCTCAGGATGAGCAGGATCATCATTGTAGGGACAATCGTCGGAATGTTGATATGACGGACGCGCTGGAACCTCGAAGCGCCGTCGATAATAGCGGCTTCATGAAGCCCGGGATCTACGGCCGACAATGCCGCCAAATAGATAATCGTGCCCCATCCGGCGCTCTGCCACACGTCCGAGAATACGTACATGGTCTTAAACCAGCGCGGATCGGTAAGGAAATCGGGCGATTGGAAGCCAAGTCCTTCGATGATATGCGTAAGTATCCCGGTCGACGGGGACACGAAGGTTATGATCATGCCCGCCATAACGACCATCGAGATGAAGTGCGGCGCGTACGTAACCGTTTGCGCCATTTTCTTGAAGAAGCCGTTCCGAACCTCATTGAAGGCGAGCGCCAGAATGATTGGGATCGGAAAACCGACAGCTAAGGAATATAAGCTAATGCTGAGCGTGTTCCATAAGAGGTCCCAGAAGTAATAGGAATGAAAGAAGCGCACGAAGTGGTCAAAGCCTACCCACGGGCTTCCCGTAATCCCTTTCGTCGGGATGAAGTTTTTAAATGCGATTTGAATGCCGTACATCGGACCGTAACAAAAGACAAGGAAGTAAATCAGCGCCGGAGCGATAAAAAGGTACAGCTCCCAGTTCTGGATAATTCCTTTCCATGTACGTCTCGTACGCTTCGACGTCCGTTTCGTTGTCAACGCCGAGCCGCCGGCAATCGCCGTTCTTGTATCCTGCATAGGATCTCTCCTTTCATAACTCTTCCTGATTTGGTTATCATTTACCAGCCGCCGCCGTTGCGATACACCGGCCGTGCTAACGCTTACATCCATTACGATAGCGGAAGTGTTAAAGCTGCGTAAATATGTCGTTTTGCGCTTGCCCTGAAAGCGCATAACAACAGGCCCGGCGAGCAATTGACAAGCGGCCCTGACAAGCGGACAATGTGTCGTTCTTGACCGGAATCAGCCGATTTAAGCCATGAGATCAATAATGACCAAGCGGGTTACAATCCTTGTCGCGCTTGGCTTGTCCGATGTCGGCTCCCCTATCCGGGACCGTTACGCCGTGCCGCTTCCATGCAGGCCAAAAAGACCCGCAAAGGGCATCGCTGCACCTCTGCGAGTCTAAATGATTCACTGTGAAAACCGGTTGATCAAGCGGGGTAGCCGATTAATTGATGGCCACTCCCGCGCTCGCATAACCCGCGACAGTGTTGATCAAGGTAACGCCTGCGGCCGTGGCGGAGAATACCATCAGCAGACGCGTCTCCGCCGTTACCGGAATCGCTAATCCGGTAACGATCCCGTTGGAGATGTCGCCAATGGCGATGACTCCGGTAAGCGCCGGCGCCAAGGTGACCTCGGTACCCGCTACCGGAGAGAAGATGTTATTCGGCGTCGTCGAGCTGTATAACTGTGCCGTGATCGTTACAGTCGACCCGATAAGCGAGAGCGCCAGCGTCGTGCTGAAATACGCAGCCACGGATGTAATCGTCCCGTCTCTCGGCACGGAGAAGGCAAAGTTCAACAAGGTGCCTGCGGCCCCGGTCAAATCGATAGTCGTGCCTGCAAGAGCTACCCCTGCAATCGAGTTGCCGAATCCTACAAGGCTTGTCGTACCGACCAGTCCGCCAAGAATCGTCGTTAATACGGCCGGTATGCCCGACGCGAACGGAATGATGGCACCCGATCCCGGTATACCCGTCGCCCCGGTTTCTCCTGTCGTTCCTGTTATCCCCGTCGCGCCCGTTGCGCCTGTTGCACCAGTTGCGCCGGTCGCACCGGTCGTGCCTGTTGCGCCTGTGCCTGTCGCGCCCGTCGTCCCCGTCGTCCCCGTCGCGCCAGCTAATCCTGCCGTGCCCGTGAAGCCCGTTGCACCCGTTGCGCCTGTTGCACCTGTTGCGCCGACCGCTCCTGCCGTCCCGGCTGTTCCCGTACTTCCGGTTGCTCCGGTTGCTCCCGTCGCACCTGCCGCTCCCGCAGTTCCCGCCGCTCCCGTAGAACCCGTTGCGCCCGTTGCTCCTATCAGACCTGCCGCTCCCGCAGCTCCGGTTGCGCCGGTCGCCCCTCTTAACCCGTTTGCCCCCGGATCACCTGCCGGTCCTGTCGCCCCGCGCGGTCCCGGTGGCCCAGGGGGTCCCGGAGGTCCTGGAGGTCCTGGAAATTTCCCCATCTGCACTCCTCCTCATTTAGCCTCATGTTAGCATACAAACATTTCCATAATCTCAGAACACCTTATCGGTCCGCTGTCAAAAATAGGCGTCTCATCCGGAACATCTGCTGATTTTGTGTCCTAGCAGGCCAGTTGTCCCATGCCGATTTGCAGCAATCGCATTAGATGGTAGAGGATTGTCTGCCAGGGAGTGACACGAATGGAGAACCTCACACTAATTGCGATCATGGTTTCGACAAGAAGCAGCAGAGAACGAACTTTACGCCTGTACCAACGCTACTGCGCTCCGAATATTCGGCTGTACGCCTTCTGTCCGGACGATATGATATGGAGCGAACGGCGGATCATCGGATTAAGCCGTTATAAAGACGGCTGGAAGCAGCGTGCCTTCCCTTTCCCGCGCGTCGTCTACAATCGCTGCTTCAATAAGAAAACGGCCACCGTCCAGCGCTTGGAGGAAGCCATCGGGAAGAATAAATGCTTCAATGTCATCAATTTCTTCAATAAATGGTACCTGTACAACTTCCTGAAGCCGTCCGTCGTCGCCCCTTATGTGCCGGATACTTTCTTGTACAACAGAGAGGCACTGCCCGCGCTGCTGAAACGGTATCGCCTGATGTTCATCAAGCCGCTGCACGGCTCCATGGGCAAATTCGTCTATCGCATCGAATGGAAGGAGAATGGCGAGATTCATGTGGCGATGCACAGTCTTTCGGCGACTTATATCTGCGCGGGCACCGAGGAATTGCAAACGCTGCTGGATAAGCATCTGGGCGAGCAGCGGTTCCTGATCCAGCAAGGCATTCGCAGCCATCTGCTGAGCCAGCGGCATTTCGACATCCGGGTGCTCATGCAGAAGAACGGCAAGGGCGAATGGGCGATCACCAACATCGTCACCCGTTTCGCGCACCGTCGCTTCTTCAACACCGCCGTCTGCGAAGCCGTTGCGGATGCGGCCGAGATCCTGCCCGTCATCTTCGAGCCGGGCGAGATCGGGGAGAGCGCGCGGACACTGGAAGCCGCAAGCCGCGGCGCCGCGCAGGCAGCCGAAACGCAGCTGGGCCTGCTCGGCGAGCTCAGCGTCGATTTCATTGTCGATACCCGCAAGAAGCTCTGGATCATCGAGCTGAACGGCAAGCCCCATAAGAGCGTCTATAGCGATCTGAAGGGCATCGCTTTCGAGCAGCGCATCTATCGGCGGCCGATGGAGTATGCCGCCTATCTCTCCAGCCTGGAGGACGGCGTTCCGCAGCACAAATAATCCCCGCCTCTCCATAGGGAGAGACGGGGATCCACGCCGCCGGTAGAGACGGCCGAGCA
Source organism: Paenibacillus rhizovicinus (assembly GCF_010365285.1). NCBI lineage: Bacteria > Bacillati > Bacillota > Bacilli > Caryophanales > Paenibacillaceae > Paenibacillus > Paenibacillus rhizovicinus. The sequence continues at coordinate 3,783,930 of NZ_CP048286.1, read as the reverse complement.
TATTAACGATCAACGAATGAGGCCAGCCAAACAGCCCGAAACGCTCAAATTGAATCAAAGCGGCGGTTCAACGCGGCTCATAACAAGGCTTGTTGTTTTCCCCGTTCATTAGACGGCCTGAAGAATACCGCGTTCCTGGAACACTTTCCGTACCACGTCCAACGCGCCGCATGCCTTCGGAAATCCGGCATATCCGCCGCAGTGCAGCACGATCTCAAGCACTTCCTGCGGTTGCATGCCGACATTGAGCGCGGCATGGACATGGAACGGCAGCTGCTCCATCGCACCTTGCGTAATCAGCGAAGTAATCGTTATGATCTCGCGCTCCTTCAAGGTGAGCGTATCTCGCGAGTACAGATCGCCGAAGCCGAAGGAGATTAACGTGTGCCCGAAATCGGGGAAAAACTCGCCGATTTGCTGGATCATTTGCACGCCATGATCGCCGACCATGGTCTGCAGCGTCTTAATGCCTGCTTCATAACGCTCTTGATTGGTTTGATTCGGTTCCATGCCGTTACCTCCTTATCCCCGCTTCATGGTCGGGGGTATTTCTTGCGGATCCATGATGATATCGATGACGCAGGTTCGATTCGATTGCAGCGCGTCCGCGAGCGCCGACCGCAATTCATCCGTCGTCTCGCAGCGATACCCCTTGGCGCCGAGCGCTTCCCCGAACTTGGCCGCATCCAGCGGCACCTTGTACGTTGTCCCGACCGCTTTGCCCAAATGCCGCGCCATCCCTTTGTCGACCATATCGATGCTCGAGTTGTTCGCGACCAGGAAGAGAACGGGCGCATCGTAATTCGCCGCCGTCGACACTTCCGTGCCGTTCATGAACATGCAGCCGTCGCCGGTCAGACAGGCAACGGTTCGTTCGGGCGCTCCGAACTTCGCGCCGACCGCGTAGCCGATCGCCCTTCCCATGGTGGCGTAGACTTCTTCGAAATAAAACGTACCCGGCACCTGGATATCGAAATGCTTGATCGCGTAGAACGAGTGACTGCCGGCGTCGCCGTAAACGAGCGTATCCGCAGGCAGTTGTTCGCGCAGCACCTCCATCACTTGCTTGCCGCGGAGATAAGGACCGGGCTCTTGCTCATAATCCGCCTCTTCGGCTGCGGGCAGCTCCCGCGGCGGGACGTGAATGTCGGCAAATTTCAGCATCGCCTGCAAATTCGCGCGAATGTTCCCAAGCACCGGCGTCGTCGGCACGGGCAATGCCCGTCCGATAAACCGCGAATCGTGATCGAAGTGGATGACATGCTTCGGATACATCGATGGGGAAAGCCCCGGAATCTCCAAGTCGCTTAGCTGGCTCCCGACGACGATCATCAGATCGACGCCTTTGTTCAGATACGCCTCCGTGCGGGCATTTCCGCCCAATCCATACGGGCCGAGATGCAGCGGGTGATCCGTACGGAACACCCCTTTGCCTCCAGGCGTCGTCGCCACGGGCAGCGACCACTTCTTGGCGAAAGCCTCGACTTCGCGGTAGGCATGCTGCGCATGCAGCGCTCCTCCGAGAAACAGCAGCGGGCGCTTCGCATCGGCGAGCAGCGATGCCGCCATATCCAGGTTCGATGCGATGGTCGACGGATAGGCATCAGGAAGCGGCAGATCGAAATCCGCGATTTGTTCCGACAGGACATCATGAGGTATGCACAGATGGACAGGCCCACGGACGCCGGTAAACGCGCGGTCCATCGCATGCTCCAGGTATACTCTGAGCAGGTCGCCGCGATCCACGCGGGCGCTGAATTTCGTCACGGGCTCGAACATTTTGACAAGGTCCGTCCCGAACATCGTGCTGTCCTGGCCAAGCACTTTACCGATTTCTCCGATCGGAGGGGAGCCGGTAATGAATAACACGGGCAAATTCGTGAAGAGCGCCTGTCCTGCCGCGGTCAGCATATTGATGCCGCCCGGACCGGCCGTGCCGACGGCGACGCCGAGGCCTTCCCGCACAAGGGAATAGCCCGCTGCCTCCAGGCCGGCTCCTTCCTCGTGTTTGCTGAGCACGAAAGTAATCCCCGCATGATCCATTTCAAGTATAAGAGGCGTGATGGGCTTTCCTGGAATTCCGAACGCGTGGGTTACTCCCCACTGGGACAAATGCTTAACAAGAACATTGCTTACTGTCGGCATTGCGCGTAATCCCCCTAATCGATATCAGTACAGCTTTTTCATTTTGACTACCAGCTCTGGAAAGGACTGCCCGAATTCCTCCGCGGGAATAGGCCGGCTGAAGTAATAACCCTGCACTTCATCGCATTTCTGTACCTGCAAGAAGCGCAGCTGTTCTTTCTCCTCCACGCCTTCCGCGACGACTTCCAAATTCATGCTATGGGCCATTGCGATAATAACGCTGACGATGCTCGTCCCATTCTCTTCTTTGCTGATGTCTCTCACGAAGCTCTGGTCGATCTTCAACCGGTTAATGGAGAAATTCTTCAGGTAGCTCAAGGAGCTGTAGCCGGTTCCGAAATCGTCGATACTGATTTGAATGCCCAAGGAGTGCAGATTGCGCAGCATCGGAATGGCATGCTCGACGTTCATCGTCATCGTCTCGGTAATCTCGAGGTCCAAATACTTCGGGTCCAGGCCGGATTCGTCCAGCGCGGACTTGACTACGTCGACGAGTCCTTCGTCCAGAAATTCCATGGAGGACAGATTGACGGAAACGCGAAACGGAGGCAGCCCCTCATCCTGCCATTGCTTGTTCTGCCGGCAGGCGGTGCGAAGCACCCAGGTGTCGATCTGATGAATGAGCCCCGTCTCTTCGGCGATCGGAATAAAATCGTTCGGCGGTATTAAGCCTTTGATGGGATGCATCCAGCGGACGAGCGCCTCTACGCCTTTCAGCTCCCCGGTGCTGATGTCGACCTGGGGCTGATAGTGCAGCCGGAATTCATTGTTCTCGATGGCCTTCCGGAGCGAGCTCTCGAGTACGATCCGCTCGCGGGTCGTAATGTTCATGTCGGGCGAATATAACGCATAGGTGTTCAAGCCGCGGCTCTTCGCGCTGTACATTGCCGTGTCCGCCGTAATCATCAGCTCTTCCAAATTATGGCCGTCCTTCGGGTAGATGGAGATGCCCGCGCTTGCCGTCAGATGGAAGTCATAGCCGTTCAGGTTAAGCGGCTCGCTGAACACGTTGAGAATATCCTTGACCCGCTTCACGGCTGCTTCCTCGCAATTGGCTTGGGAGAAGGCGAACATGAATTCATCCCCGCCCATCCTTGCGATCAATTCGTCCGGCGCCAGAATTTCTTGCAGCCGCGAGGCAACCATCACGAGCAGCGTGTCGCCGCTGGAGTGACCAAGCGTATCGTTGATGATTTTGAACCGGTCCAGGTCCAGGCATACGACGGCGACCTGCCTGTTGCATTCCTGCATCTGGTGGATGAGCGAGGTCACCTTCTCCTTAAAGAATCGGCGGTTAGGCAGCTTCGTTAAGTCGTCGTGATTGGCTAGATAGTTGTACCTTTCCTCCGCCTTGACGCGGTCGGTGATACTTCGGAATTGGCCGAAGGCCCCCAGCAGCTTCTTCTTCTCGTCATAGAGGGGGAAGGCGTCGAACAAGCAGACCAGCCGGTCTTCGGTCTCGTTGTGCTCGAAGCTCATCTGAATATCTTCGAAGGTTGTTCCGTTCTGGATGACCTCGTAAATATATTCGCCCATGCTCGGGAGGAAGCGGACCTCCGTGCCCAGCATCTCTTCCTTGGTTCTGCCGGTGAACAGCTCCGCGTATTGGTTGAACGTAATGATCTCGCCCTCCCGGCTCGTCAGAACGATGCCGTTGCGGGTGTTATCCATAATGATTTGGTTTAAAATATTGAGTTTCTGATTCTGTTTGCGCAGGAGCAGCTCCCGCTCGATGGAATCGACCGTCGTCGCCAGCATCGTGATCATCATCGGATTCTGGAATTCCTTGGCGGTCATGATCGTCAAGGTGCCCAGCAGGTCATTGACGTCCGTATAGTGGAATGCGACCGCATAGCAGGCACTGCCGTGCAGATATTCATGGTAATGGTCATCGCCGATCAGTTCGATGGGCGACTGATTATACTTCAGCGACATGTTCACCACATTGGTTCCCATGCTCGCTTCCGTGAATTGGACGCCCGGGCTGATGCCAAGGTCGTAAATGGTCTTCTTGATCGTCTCGTCGCCCATCATATGCAGCACGAAGCCCCGATCGTCGCAAACCGACAACAGCAGCGGCGTCCCTTGCAGAAGCTGCAAGACTTTATCGCCGAAGAAACTGACCACCGATAAAATTTCTTCGTACTCTTCTCTTAAAGTCCCGAGTTCCGCAGGTGTCAAAATCTTCTGAGGAAAGGGAATCTTCCTCGGATCCATGCCAATTTGCTCACAAAATCGATTCGATTGCATAATAAATTCAGGCTTCTCCGTCCTTATCACTATTTCGGGCCCCCTCTACTAGCCGCTTTGAAAGCGCTCTAACGCTTTTCTAAAGTATTAAATGTAAAAGTTTTACATTTAATTATGTTCTTATTCTATTACTGTAGCGGTTTCAATTTAGTCGGACAATAGAATAATAGGCAAATCATCTGAAAAACACAGAGTTGAGAAGGATGAGGATATTCTGCCGGCACACAAATAGGAGGAATGATCGAGTAAGGAAAGCCATGCGGGAAGCTCCGATTGGTTCGTTGGCACGAAAACGTTCATTAACATAACATACGGAACGAAGGAAAGTCTGTCATCAAGTACGAAATTTAAACATTCTTTAAGGATAAAAAGAGAGTGATTTTACTAGTATTGTAGTCGATTTCCGTTTTTTTGTCGATAAATGTCTCTTCCGACGGCGGCTGGCCGTCTTCCCCGAACGCCTTTCAGCGGGTATGACAAAAGAACCGGTCTCTCCGCGAGACCGGCTGCTGCCGCGTAGGACTTAGGATCGAAGTTCCGCCGTTTACTCCAACTCGAGTCCTGCATCGCCGCTGATGACGGTTCCGATATCGCCCCCTTCGCAGATCGCCCTCATCGATCCGGGCCGATCGAAATTGAATACATGCATCGGAAGCTTGTAATCTCTCGCCAGAATGAACGCCGATTGATCCATGACCGTCAAATTCCGCTGCAGTACATCGTCGTAGTGGAGCGATTTGAACTTCCTCGCTTGGCTGTCGCGCTTCGGGTCGGCATCAAACACGCCGTCGACGCCTTGTTTCGCGACCAACAGCGCCTCGCAGTTCACTTCGATGGCCCGTTGAACCGAAGGGTAATCGGTCGTCACGAACGGCTGCCCGTTGCCGCCCGCGAAGATGACGATATAACCTTTCTCCAGATGGTGCATGGCCCGCAGCCGGATATAAGGCTCCGCTACCGATGTCGCCGGTATGGACGTCATGACGCGAATTTCCTTGCCGGTTCTCGCTTTCAATACGCCGCGAAGCATCAGGCTGTTGATGACCGTCGCCAGCGTCCCGATGTTGTCGGCCTCCGCCCGCTCGATGCCCCATGTCTCGGCCATATTGCCGCGAAAGATATTACCGCCGCCGATGACGATCGCCACCTCGACTCCAAGATCGAGCACCGACATAATCTCGCTGGCGATATGCTCCAGCCTTTCGGATGCAAACCCGAATTCCGAACCTCCCGCAACCGCCCCGCCGCTAAGCTTGATCAGCACTCTCCGATACCTGGCCATCCGCTCACCTCCGCAAGAATAAAAAAACACCAAAGCACGATGCGCTTCGGTGTTTGAAAGAACGTGAATAGGAATGACGAACAGCCGTCCGCTCGCAGCGAATGCGTCGCTTCTTCATATCCCCCGCCCCCTTTGGTTCGATTCAATCACTTTATTGTATCCCGTTCTGCGTCGCGCTGGCAATGTCATCCTTATTTCTTTTTGATGATGCGCTATACGCATGCTTTGCTTTAATGTTGCTCCCTAACCCTGCGAAGCCCCAGACGTCCGGCCAGCGTGGCCGCTAGAATCATGACCATGACGAGCAGGCCGCAGATCAAGCCGATCACGCCGGGCCAATCGTAAGCCGACAGGAACGCGCCGCCCGTCGTGCCGAGCAGGCTGGAACCCAGATAATAGAACAGCAGATAAAGCGATGAGGCGTAGGCCTTGAACGGCTGCGGCGCCATCTTGCCCACCCAGCCGCTTGCGACCGTATGGCCCGCGAAGAAGCCGCAGGCGAACAGAACGATGCCGATGATCGTCCAGACGAGACTGCCGGCGAGCGTGAACGCGGCGCCGAGCAACGACAGGATGACGCCAAGGGCAATCAGCCCCGCGCGCGAGTGCCGGTCGGCGAGCTTCCCGAACAGGAACGAACTCCAGGAGCCGACCAACTGGAAGACGAACAGCATGCCGATGACCGTCTGGCTCAAGCCGTACGGAGGCTTGGCGAGCAAGTAGCCGATATAGTTGAACAAGGTTACGTAGCCGCCGAGCAGCAGGAAGCCGGCCGCATAGAGCGGCAGCAGCTTTTTGTTGGATAGACCGCCCTTCAGCCCGTCCAGCCAGATGCGCAAGGAGATGCCCGCCGGCTTGAAGTTGCGCGACCGCGGCAGGTACAGCCAGAACAGCATGCTGCAGACGAAGCTGAATAGGCCGAGTATCAACAGCCCGATATGCCAATCGAATAGATCCGTCAGCAGGCTGACGATCACGCGGCCGACGAAGCCGCCGATCGCCGTTCCGCCCACGTAGACGCCCATTACTTTGCCGATGCTGGCCGGCGCGATTTCTTCGTTTAAGTAAGTCATGGCAATCGCCGGGAACCCCGATAGGCTAATCCCGAGCAGCAGCCGCAGGACGAGGAGCAGATGAAAGCTATGGCTGAACGAAGAGAGAATGGCGAGCACGGACGTCGCGAACAGCGAGACGACCATGATGCTCTTCCTCCCCCAAGCGTTCGAGAAGGCCGAGACGAACATCATGCAGAACGCCAGCGAAATGGTCGAGAATGAAATCACCATGCTGGCCGATGACGGCGACACCTGGAATTGTTCGGAGAATTCCCCAAGCAAGGTTTGCGGACTATATAGAACGGCGAATGTCACGATGCTGCCGAGCAGCATGCTGAACAGCGCGCGCTGGTAAGCCGAACTCCCTTTGTCAATGAATGCCATATGAATGCCGACCCCCAACTCTTGTTTCTGGCTGGTACCTAGTTTACGCCTCGACAATTCATAACGTCCAATTTATTATTGATATACAAATGATGCATTTTAGTTACTGGTATGACGAAAGGAGGCCGCGAATAAGGTGGAATGGCAGCAGCTTGAATATTTTCGCGTGGTCGCCCGGACCGAGCATTTCACGCGGGCGGCTGAACGGCTCGCGATATCGCAGCCCGCGCTGAGCCGGTCGATCACCCACTTGGAGGAGACGCTCGGCGTTTCGTTGTTCGACCGCGTCGGACGCTCCGTGAAGCTGAACGCTTACGGCCGGCTGTTCTTGACCCGGGTCGAGAAGGGGCTGCAGGAGATCCAAGACGGCATCCACGAGCTCCAGCAGTTGAAGGATCCGTACACCGGCACAGTATCGCTCGCATTCGTCATGACCTTCGGACTGAGTCTGCTGCCGGACTTCATCGGCAAGTTCAACCAGCTCTATCCGCAAGTCAAATTGCAGCTCTTCCAGAACACGACCGCCGGGATCATACGGCAGCTGTTAGACAGCGAAGCGGATCTCAGCATATTGGGAGCGATCGACCATCGAAACCAATTGGAATGGCAAAAGCTGCTCGACGAGGAGCTGTACGTGTACGTGCCCGCGAAGCATCGGCTTGCGGACCGGGACGCCATCCGTTTGGAGGAGCTGTCGCAAGATCCGTTCATCAGCTTCAAGAAAGGCTACAGCATGCGCGCGCTGACGGATCAGTTCTGTCAGCAAGCCGGCTTCACGCCGCATATTGTCTTCGAAGGCGAGGACGTGGCCACCGTATCGGTTCTCGTCTCCTCCGGTATCGGAGTGACGCTCATTCCCTCGTTCACGGGCATCACGTCCAATAAAATCAAGAAGCTCCGGGTAACGGAGCCGCTCTGCCGCCGCGAGATTGGCCTTGCATGGCTGAAGGGCCGCACGCTGTCGCCCTCGGCCGATCTGCTGCGCACCTTCATACAGAGCTACTTTCAATAACCATGCCTGCGTCCCGTCATCCGCGTTCATGAATCGGCTGAATCGGCTGCCCGCCCACAACAAAAAGCGTCCCTCGCTGCGCGAGACACGCAGTTAAGGACGCTATTCGGCCATGCTCTATTATGTCCATGATGACAAACAGCGAGCGCTTAATGCTGTCCGTTCACGACCAGCTTCACGTCAATGTTGCCGCGGGTCGCCCTGGAATACGGGCACACGCCGTGCGCCGCCTGAACAAGCTCCTCGGCGGTCTGCTGATCGACGCCGTCCACGTTCACATGCAGCTGCGCCGCCAGCTCGAATCCGCCGTCCGCCGCTTTGCCAATGCTGACATGCGCCGTAACGTCCGTTCCCGTATGCTGCACTTTCCGCATGCGAGCCACCAAATTCAGCGCGCTGTCGAAGCAGGCCGCATAGCCTGCGGCGAACAATTGCTCCGGATTCGTGCCTTCCTCGCCGTTTCCGCCCAATGCTTTCGGCATCCGCACATTGACGTCCAAGACGCCGTCGGACGAGGCCACCCTGCCGTTTCTTCCACCTTCTGCTGTTGCGATTGCGGTATATAGTGTCTCCATTGTGCCTCTCTCCTTTTGATTTATTATAATTCAATTGTACACAATTTAATTTTACATAAGTTAATTTAACATGCCTGTTCCTAAAAAGCAACACGTCGCCATACGGGTATTTTTGCCGTGCAGAACAGGGCGAAGCATGCGCAAAAGCAAAAAGAAAGCCGCCCCAAGGTCTTGGAGCGGCTTTGTGCGGCTTTGTCTTATGCGGTTGAATCCCGCTGCATGGATGCGGCATCAGCTCGGCATCCTACTATTAGCTGTCGTTAATCTGCCGCCTGCACGCTTCCGGCCCGCTGTCCCAGAAACCGGACGCCCTGCCGTTCCAGCTCGCCGTGCAGCTGATGCATGGAAACGTCCCGCATCGAACAACCGGTATCGAGCGAGATGGCCGCAGCCGCGCCCGCTGCCTGGCCAAGCGCATAACATGTCGCCTGCACGCGCATGGACGACATCGCGACATGCGTCGCGGAGATCGCCCGGCCCGCGACGAGCAGGTTGTCGAACGCCTCGGGCACCATGCAGCGATACGGAATGTCGTACCCGTCGACATGGCGCTCGTCCGTCGTTTTCTTCGCATCGGGACTGTGGATGTCGATTTCATAGTTCGTCTGCGCGACCACGTCCGCGAACCGCGTGCCGCTCACCACGTCCTGCTCGGTCAACGTATAGAGCCCCTCGATTTGGTTCGTCTCCCTGACGCCCGTTTGCGGCGCGATATGCGTCAGCGCGTACGTCTCGAACCCCGTCCGCTGCAAGTAATGCGCGATGGAGTAAACTTGCCGCAGCGCTTCCACTTCCGCGTAGTTGATCTCTTCGATCTTCGCGCCGTTCGCCTTGACCCGCGACATGTTGACGAGCAGCGAACCGTCGTTGTTTTGCTCCCAATAGAGTCTCCGTCCTTGCGGCAGATCGGACACTTCGTTATAGAGGTAGCAGCCTTCCGGCAGTATGGGCGTCACCGGCTTGCCGGTATTCTGCATCATGAACATTAACGTCATCGGCTGCGTGAGGCCATCCTCTTCCCTGCCCGTGCGATGAGGGACGCCCGCGTCGATCGCCACCCGCGCATCGCCCGTGCAATCGATGAACTGCTCGGCTTCGAAAGCCCGCAGCCCTTCGCGCGTCGAGACGATAACCGCATTGATCCGGCCATCCTCATGAACCGTGCCGATAAATTCGCAATGGTAGAAGACCTGCACGTTCTCTTTCTTCATCTTCTCGTTAAAATATTGCCGCAGCAGGAACGGCGAATATTGCGGCGCGATGGACTGATCGTGATCCGCCGGCAAGTATTCCGCCAGCACCTCGGAGATGATCTCCCGGTAGATGCCGGTCACATTGCCGACAGGCATGAAAATGCTTACGTTAGCGAGCGTCCCCATACCGCCCAATTGCGCCGATTTCTCCAGCAGGGCTACCTTCTTCCCGCTTCTTGCCGCGCCGATCGCGGCAGCCGTGCCCGCAGGGCCCCCTCCGATAACGATAATGTCCGCATGCAAATAAGTTTCGATCTGACGCTGGAATGAATAAGATTGGCTTTGGCTTGGCATTTCAATAGCTCCTCTCCCTTAAGGAAGCGGCAGACCCGCATACGCAGGGCCGCCGCCATATACTATGAATGATGACCTGCTGCCAGTCGTTGTCTGATCTCCGCGCTACCCTCTGCGCCGGCAGATATAACTTGCTGTCCTTATTCCTTCATCGCGAGCGATTCCTTGACCGCCTCGGCCGCCCCGTGCAGCGCATCGATCACTTTATCGCACCATGCGTCGAAGGCCGGGTCTTCGGTTTGCAGTTCAGGATGGGCCAGTATATGGTTCACCGTCGCTTTGATTCCTTGATCGAAGCGCGTGGTCGCCGCGAATCCCGGAACGAGCCGCTTCAGCTTCGTATTGTCGAATACGACGGAGTTCGCTTTATCTCCGATCAAGCCGCCCGTGTAGTCCTCTTGGCTGCAAGCCGCCAAGAACGACGACGATACATGGACTGCCTGGAGCTTCACGCCGAGCGCGTCGGCAATGGCTGCATAGATCTGGTTCCAGGTCACCGTTTCATCCGACGTAATTTGCACCGACTCTCCGATGGCATGCAGGTTGCCCATGAGACCGATGAAGCCTTGAGCAAAATCGCCGTTGTGCGTCATCGTCCACAAGGACGTGCCATCGCCGTGTATAATGACAGGCTTGTTCTCGAGCATGCGCTTCGCGACCTGCCAAGAGCCCTTGCTGCCATGCACGCCAAGCGGAATGGAGCGCTCGTCGTACGTATGGCTCGGCCGGACGATCGTAATCGGAAACCCGTTCTCGCGGTACTGCTTCATCAGATATTCTTCGCAGGCAATCTTGTTCCTGGAGTATTCCCAGTAGGGATTCGCGAGCGGCGTGCTCTCGGACACCCGATAATCGGACAGCGGTTTCTGGTAAGCCGACGCCGAGCTGATGAAGATAAACTGCTTCGTTTTCCCGCTAAACAGCCGGAAGTCCCGCTCCAGCTGCGCAGGGCGGAAGGCGATAAAGTCCGCCACGACGTCGAAATTCAAATCCGCGATCAATTGCGCGACATGCGCCTCGTCGTTGATGTCCGCTTGAAGAACGTGCACGTTCTTCGGCAGACTGCCGCTGCGATTGCCCCGGTTCAGCAGATACAGCTCGCACCCGGTCTCCGATAATTGTTTCGTGATCGCGGAACTGATAATTCCCGTTCCCCCGATAAACAGCGCTTTCATATGCCACCTCCGCAAAGAATTGATACCGTCTTTGTATCTATTCGCTTCTTGCTCGGGGAATCCTTCGTATACGCTTTCATTCGACAGCTATCGCACCATAAATTTCGTACAATGAAACTCACAAGGTGAGCCGGCCGCCGGCCGTTGGCCGTTGGCGGCACTCGCCGCGTTTTTATGACCCTCCATTCAACTATATACAAGGGAGCGTTGATGCGAATGAGCCGATTACGAATGAGCTTCTCCTTCCTGATTGTCTTCAGTTTAGTGACCGGTGCCGCTGCTGTGGGCTATGCCGCCCCAAGCGCGGCATCCCAGGAATCCAGCCGTTTCTGGGCATCGTCGACATCGGATGATTGGCTGGCCAAAGGATGGCTGCACGGCTACGCCGACGGGACCGTCCGGCTGGGCAAGAGCGTCTCGCGTGCCGAGTTCCTCGCCTTCGTCAACCGCGCGTTTGCCTTAACGAATGCAGGCCCTGCGGATTATCCCGACCTTCGCCGGGATGCCTGGTACGACGGCGATTTCGCCATTGCTCTCCGGGCGGGATACGTCGACAGCATCGGCGGCCTGATGCGGCCCGCCCAGGCCGTCACCCGCGAGGAAGGCGCGTCCATGCTCGCCTCGCTGCTCCATCTCGACCTCGCGGACGAAGACGTATCCGCCTTCAAGGACGGCGCTGATATTGCCGCTGCCAACCGCGGGGCGGTAGCCGCGCTGTTCAAGATCGGGGTCCTGAACGCGTTCCCGGAAGACGGCTTCAAGCCGGCCGAGCCGCTCACGCGGGCTGGCGCCGTCGCCATGATCTATGCCGCTTGGGAGACGGGCATGGCCGGGAATTGAAATGGCGGCTGATTAAGACGGCCGACGGTCGATACGGCAATCGAAAATAAAGCTTGCGGACGGCACCTAATCAGGTGCCTTTTTTGCGTTTTCACGTATACCTCTCCGATCAAACGGGTTGGATATTCCTTAGATGATAGGTAAAAAGAATCATAAAAGAACAAAAAGATTAAACAAAGTAAAATTAACAAGATATTAATTCGGAGTTGATTTGGATTTTACACTGCAACTTTATCATTCGAATAGTAGAACACGTCCACAGATAGGGTTTGGATCAGGAAGGAGTGAGAAGGTTGGCTGCCATTCACATGAAAGAAATTACGAAGACGTACTCGAATGGAAAAACCGTCATCGAAAATTTGGAGCTTGAAATTAAAGATCGTTCTTTCACGGTGCTTCTCGGCCCATCCGGCTGCGGCAAAACGACGGCTCTACGCATGATCGCGGGACTCGAGGAGGTAAGTGCCGGGCAGATGTACATTGGCGACAAGGACGTCACGAAGGCGGAACCGGGCGAACGAGGCATCGCCATGGTATTCCAAAACTATGCGATCTATCCTCATATGACAGTGCGCAAGAATATCGAGTTCGGTTTGAAAAATATAAGGCTTCCCAAGGATGAGATCGGGAAACGAGTCGAGCAAGTGGTGAACATGGTCGGTCTGCAGGATTACGTGAACGCCAAGCCCTCCACATTATCGGGCGGACAACGTCAGCGGATTGCGCTGGCCAGAGCGATATCGAAACAGCCCGAAGTGTTCCTAATGGATGAACCGTTATCCAATTTGGACGCCAAGTTACGCAACCAAATGCGAAGCGAGCTCATTGAGCTGCACCGTAATTTGCAATCCACGTTCATCTTCGTCACGCACGATCAAATCGAGGCGATGACGATGGCTACGGATATCGTGATCTTCAATCATGGGATTATCATGCAGCAAGGTACGCCGAAAGAAGTGTATGTAAATCCGTCCAACCTGTTCGTGGCGACCTTTATCGGCGATCCGGGCATGAACACGGTCCTTCTGCCGGCCATCGGCACGATCGGCTTTCGCCCCCAGAAAGTGAAGCAGACGATGCAGGCGGATTTTCAAGGCGTACAAGCCTCCGGGATCATCATGACCAAGGAAATGCTGGGAATGGATCACTTATACCACGTTGCGACCGGCCTCGGCACGATCATCATGAAGACCGAAATCGACTTCGATTCGGGAGAACGGGTCGAACTCTACATATCCGAGCATGATCTGTACTACTTCGATACCAATGAACAGCGAACGAGAGATGCGAAGCTGATCGAATCCGCGTTGAACAAGGTCTCATCGATGGAGGGTGTCACTGTGACTCGCAATCCAATGGCCAGCCATGTGTATGGTTAATAAAATCCTTCGCAACCCGTATGTGCTTATTGCGCCGGCCGTCATTCTCGTATGCGTATTTTCCTTATATCCGGCCATCTTCGCGGTGCAGGTCAGCTTCCTCAACTGGGATACCGTGCTAGGTACGAAGCACTTTGTCGGATTGAAAAACTACATCAACATTTTTCATGATCCCGTGTTCTGGAAGGTCATGAGAAACACGCTCTATTACAGCCTCTTTACCGTCGTGATCGGGATGGTACTCGCCTTTCTGCTAGGAATCTTCTTTCAGGAGAACAAATGGGTGGACAATCTCGTGCAGAGCATTATCTTCACGCCGCACATTCTGTCCAGCGTCTCCATCACCGTGATGTGGATGTGGCTGATGGATCCGGGCAGGGGCATTCTCAACTACGTGCTGCATCAGGTTGGACTGCCGACGCTCAAATGGATGATGAGTCCCGATACGTCGCTAATGTCCATCATCATCGTCACCATTTGGAAAGGGCTTGGCTACAGCGTAATGATCGTGATCGCAGGACTGCAGTCCATCCCCAGCTACATTTATGAAGCCGCCAAGCTCGACAATGCCGGGAGATTTACAAGACTGTTCCGCATTACGCTGCCGCTGCTGTCGCCGACGCTGTTCTTCATGTTCATTACGGCGACCATCGCTTCCTTCAGTTCATTCGATATCGTGAGCTTGATGACCAAGGGCGGACCGGAGAATTCGACGAATTTGGTCGTGTACTGGATCTATCAGATCGGATTCTTACAGTTCAATATCGGTAAAGCAAGCGCGGGCTCGGTCCTGTTCATGCTGTTCGTGAGCATCGTCGCCATCGCGAATTATTACTTCTTCGCCAAGAAAGTCCACTATCAATAGAAGAGGATGAAGTAACGATGAGATATACGGTCAAAGCCATGCGCGTCCTCATGCTCCTTGCGTTAGTCCTCACGTTCGCGTTCCCGTTCGCCTGGGTAGTGAGTACCTCCCTGAAAACGTACGTGGAATCCATCCAATTCCCGCCGGACTTGATTCCGCACGTCCCGCAGCTCGTCAACTACAAGACGGCATGGATTCATATTCATTTCTTCCATTACGCGACGAACTCCGTGATCATCACGCTCTCCGTTGCATTCGGACAGCTGCTCGTTTGTATACCGGCTGCCTATGCCTTTGCCAAGAAGAAGTTCAGGTTCTCCGGTATTCTCTTCGCGCTGGTCCTGGTCGACTTGGTGCTGCCCACCCAAGTGAGCTTCGTCCCCATGTACGTGCTGGTCAGCGACTTGCACTGGCTCGACACCTACTGGGGCCTGATCGTCCCATTTGTGTTCTCGTCCTTTACGATCTTCTTCCTGACGCAGGCATTCCGGCAAATTCCCGAAGAATTGCTGGATGCCGCCAAGCTCGACCAAGCCTCCGAGCTGCAGATCATTACCCGGCTCATGGTGCCGATCTCGAAGCCCTTCCTATTGACCACCCTCTTGTTCACCTGCATCGGCAAGTGGAACGACTACTTCTGGCCGCTCGTCCTAACCAATTCGGAAGCCGTACGAACCTTGCCGATGACGGTTAAAAGCTTGGTTGCCGATACCCGCGGCGTCACCCATTGGAATGAAGTCATGGCAGGCAACATGATGTTGATCATCCCGGTGCTCGTTCTCTATCTGACGGCGAACCGCTTCATTAAGAGTGCTTTTGTCTACGGTATTAAGTAACCCTTAATATAAAAATCAAGTGGAGGCTAGCGACAAATGAAATGGAATGCGAAGCACGCAGCAATGATGGGTATCTTGGCGTCGGCAATCGCCGTAACCGGCTGTTCCAGCACGTCGAACAAATCAGACAATGCGCAAGCCGGTTCGAATGCAAATGCGAATGCAGCTACTCCTGAAGCAGGCAAAGAGAAAGTGAAAGTCGATTTCTGGTCGATCTGGGATCCGACCAACGGCAACGGCAAGCTGATCGCGGACGAAATCGTAAAATTCAACGAACAAAACCCGGATATTGAAATCGTCATGTCGGGTCAAGGCGGCTATGACGGCGTAGCGGAGAAGTTAGAGGCCGCGCTCGTTGCGAAGAACACGCCCGTTATCGTCCAAATCGAAGAATCCTTCCTGGCCCGCTATAATCCGATCGCGGCGGATTTAGGCAAATATATGTCGCCAGCTACCATCGCCAACTATAACGAAGGCTTGACTCGATCCAGCTATGTAGACGGCGCGTTCAAAGCGGCGCCGATGAACCGCAGCACGCCTATTCTGTACATGAATGCCGATATGCTGAAGGCAGCCGGATTGGATCCGAAAGGGCCCAAGACATGGACGGAACTTCATGAATACGCCAAAAAGCTGAGCAACCCCGCGAAAGGAATCTATGGATTCTCGGGATACTGGGATTCCGATGCTTGGTACTGGGAGTCTGCCGTGTACTCCTATGGCGGCGAGATGGTCAACAAGGACGGCACGCAGGTCGTGTTCGATAACGACAAGGGAACCGGCATCATTAAGTTATTCCAAGACATGGTTAACGATAAATCGATGCTTAACGCCTACAGTGCGCAAGACAATCAATCCGATCTCATTAAACAAAACTTCTTTGACGGCAAGGTGGCCATGGATTTGGATTCGGTCGGCGCGATGGGCGATCTGACCACGAATGCCAAGTTCAACGTCGCGGTGGCCTTCCAGCCGCAAGAAGGCGGCAAGAACGTGGTCGTAACCGGCGGCGCGAACATGATCGTCCTCGACAAAGCGACGGAAGAGCAGAAGAAGGCGGCGGGTAAATTCCTTGACTTCTTGGCGAACGACGAGAACGTGACGAGCTTGTTCAAGACGTCGGGCTACTTGCCGACGACCAAGTCTTCGCTGGAAACGCCGGAAATGAAGCAATGGCTGCAAGAAAAACCGCAATATCAAGTGGCGATCGACCAGCTGCAGTTCGCGCACAGCCGCCCTTGGCAGAAAAACTGGAAGGCCATGTACACGGTTATTCTAGACGATCTGAAAGGCGCGATGATCGACACCTCGAAGGATCCGAAGGAAGTTATCCATCATGCCGCGGCAGCAGCGCAGCAAATCATCGACGAAAACAAATAAACGGAGTAAGGGAGAGAAGCATCAACATGGCGACAAGAAACGGATTTATGGACGGCGGCAGCTGGTATAAAGGCAATTTGCACGGACATACCACCTTATCCGACGGCAAGCTGACGCCGGAACAGTTCCGCGAGGCTTATAAGCAAAAAGGGTATCATTTCATTGCGCACTCCGAGCATGACTTCTTCTCCAACTTCGAGCAGGAGAACGAACCGAATTTCATCCTGCTGCCCGCCAGCGAAGTGGGCATTCGCATGCCGAAAGACGATGTCCGAATCTTCCATCTCCATGTCATTATGGGGACGGACGAGCACCTGGCAGCGGCGACGAAAGAGCCGCTCAAGCATATGGAGCCCATCGTTTGGCCGGATTTCGTAGGCTTTGAGACGGCGCAGGCATTCATCGACGACATGGTGGCACGAGGCAATATCGTGATGTTTAACCATCCGCACTGGTCCACGGTAGAATGGGAGGACGTCTATGCGCTCGAGAATCTGTTCGCGCTGGAAGTTTACAATCATTGCTCGGAATGGATGGAGAACATGGGCAATTCCCGCGTGATGTGGGAGACGCTGCTGCGCAAAGGCAAGAAGCTGTGGGGCACGGCGACGGACGATAATCACAACAATTATCCGCTTGACTCCATCTACTGCGACTCCTTCGGCGGCTGGGTCGTTGTCAAAGCTCCCGAGCTGACGCGGAACGCCGTGATCAGCGCATTGCTCGAAGGCAGCTTCTACTCCTCGACAGGTCCGGAAATTTACGATTTCCGCATCGAGAATGACGAAGTCATCTTCGAATGTTCGCCGGTGGAGCGCATCTACATGAACGGCGATCTTCGCCAGTATCAAATCGAGTTGGGCGAGAATATCACGTCGCTTCGCAAAAAATTACGCGGAGACGAGAAATTCGTCCGAATCGAATGTTATGATAAGTTTGGTAAATTCGCGTTTACCAATCCCATTTATTTGGATTAATCGTTCGATCTGTAGATCAACCCGAAATGCAGATCGGCTGTATTTCGGGTTGATTACATTATTGGAGTAGGTGAAGCATTGTGCTGCAGGTTGAACGAATGAGCATGATTTTGGCGGAATTGAATGCCAAGGGCAGAGTAACGGTCAACGAACTCGCCGAACAATTGAATGTTTCCAAAGTGACGATCCGCCGGGATCTCGACGTATTAAGCCGGGAGAATAAGCTGATTATCGTGCACGGGGGCGGAATCAAGCCGAACTTCACCCTTTACGAAGCGCCGTATAGCGATCGCAACTCCGTCTTTATCGAGGAGAAGCAGCGCGTTGGCATGAAGGCGGTTGAACTGATCAACGATTACGATGTGATCGCGCTCGGCGTAGGTACGACGACGATTCAAATCGCCAACCATTTATTCAACAAGAAGAACCTGACGATCATCACCGGATGCATCCAGGTATTGAATAGTCTCATCGAGCGGAAGAAGTCCGGGTATTTCACGGGAAAGCTTATTTTTCTCGGAGGTGAGATCGACACGGATCAAATGTTTGCATCGGGCTCGATGACGATCGAATTGCTGGAGAAATTCCATATCGATAAGGCTTTCATCGGCGCGAACGGTTATTCGATCGCCGACGGCATTACCACCTATGACATCGATGAGGGCAATTTTCTGAAAAAGATGGTCCAGCGTTCGAATAAAGTGCATGTCGTGATCGATCATTCGAAGATCGACGTCAAATCCATGTACACGTATGCGGAGTATAATGATATCGATTGCGTCATTTGCAATATAGATCCCCCGATTGAGTGGAAAGAAAAACTCACCTCTTCCGGCATTGATTGGGTAGTGGCTGATTGAGGGAATCATCGCGAAGGAAGGTTTACGTTCATGCAAGTACCCAAAACGATTGTGGATCAGCACGTACATTCCGGCTACTCGCCTGACTCGGAAGAACCCTTGCGAAATATCGTTGCCCATGCCGTAAAGCTTGGCAAGCCAGCTGTCGTGACGACGGATCATTTC
This sequence comes from Paenibacillus rhizovicinus, assembly GCF_010365285.1. Lineage (NCBI taxonomy): Bacteria > Bacillati > Bacillota > Bacilli > Caryophanales > Paenibacillaceae > Paenibacillus > Paenibacillus rhizovicinus. The sequence goes on along the minus strand of NZ_CP048286.1, from coordinate 3,765,203 downwards.
GATTATGACTGCAAGTTTTTCAAGAAAGACATCCTGATCGATATGGACAGCTATGAACGCGAGGTAGCCGAATTGCGTCAAACGCATGATATCGAAATTCGGAAAGGCATCGAGGTCGGATACCGGCAGGACTATCACGAAGCCATCAATCATTATCTGGAGCGCTATTCCTTCGATCTTGTTCTTCTCTCCGCTCATAATAACGGCGTGGTCGATTATTCGGAGGAAGCCTTTGTCAACCAACCGATGGATCGCATTCTGACAGAGTACTTCTCACATGTCTGCGAAGCCGTCGAACGGATGGATAATTACGATGTGGTTGCCCATCTCGATTACGTCGCCCGTTATACGAAGACGATGGTCGGCGTCCCGGATTACGAGCGCTGCCGCTCGATTCTCTACGACTTGTTCAAAACGATCATACGCAAGGAGAAAGTGCTGGAGCTGAATACGACCGGACTGTTTCGGCAAGGGTGGATCCATCCGCACGCCTATTTGATCGAGATGTACTTGGATTTGGGAGGGAAACGGTTCTCGCTGGGCTCGGATGCGCATCGGGTCGGCAGCATCGAACAGGGATTCGGCCAGGCGCTCGACTTGCTGAAATCGTACGGCATTCATGAAGTCGTGCAATTTCGGAATCGTGTTCCGCAGCTAGTGCTCATCTAAGCATCCGGCCGATTCAATATTTACGCACGGCGAGGCGGCGGAAATGCTCGGTCACGGCGACGGGCCGGCTGCCGGCCAAGAAGCGGCGGTCGGGCACTCGCCATGTATGGGTGCGTTTATCTTTTCTGCGGACATAGACGTAGTTGTAGGGAGAAGTGGCGTAGATGGAATAGCCTTTACGCGTACAATCGCGCAGAAATTTAACGTCTTCGCCAAGAGAGATATCCGAGAAGCGTACGTTCCGGGTGACACGCTTGCGGAACAAGAGCGTCCCGCCTTGAATGAAGCCAACGAACCGGTTTCTTTCCCTGGGTGATCGAATGATCAGTTTCTTGCTGGCAGCCAGATAGACCAGGCATGCGTGCTTGCCGGCAACCGGACTTCGCGTGCGCCGGAGCGCATTGACCTGCTCCCTTAAATAGTACGGCGAATAGAAATCGTCGTGGTCGAATTTCGTAATGAGCGGATATTTGGCTCTGCAGATGCCGCAGTTCAAGCATTGGCCGAGCGAGATTCGCTCCGGTACTTGGTAGATGGTTACATGAGGATAACCGGCGGCCTTGCGCCGCCATTCCTTTGCGTTAATGCTGTCTTTATTAATAATGATGATCAATTCTTTGCGCGCGTAACGCTGGTTGCGGTAGTTGTTCAGGATGTTCATCAAGAAGTCGGGGTGATTCGTGCACGTAATAATGGAAACGCCTGGTTTGGACAAGAGATCCCCCTCCGATCGGTCACTTCACCTAGTTCCGTAATGGTAGCAAATTCAAACGGCGCGCGTTTTGCTTGGGCTGCTTGGGCTAAACGAATGCGTGGTAAACGGACAGAAAGAAAGATACCTCGACGCTAGGTGCCTTCCTCGACGGATATATAAGACCACGGTACGCACTCGCACAACCAAACGTTGTTCTCGGATAGGTAAAACCGGGATGCCCTCTCCATACGGCGTATGCTCATTTCACTGCGTAATACTTCAACAGGCTGTCGATGCGCGCCTGATTGGTTTGCAAATACAAGTTCATCCACGCCAATAGCTGCGCATCGTCCGGCGGCACGGCCACCGCGATCAGATCGACCTGATCCTGCATGATGTGCAGCTGCAGGTCGATGGAGTCGCCCGGATTGTCCGTAATCAGCTGCTTCAATTGCAGCTCGTCGTAATAGATCGCCGCAACCTCTCCCCGGAGCACTGCATTCATCGCTTCCTGGGGAGTCGGAAACTGGACGATCCGGGCTTTCGGAAACAACAGGCCCGCATAGCTGACATACGATGTGCCGGCGATGACGCCGATTCGAATATCCGTTTGACGGAGATGCTCCATCGGGTCCGCGCTCGCGGAGCCTAGCCGGGCCAGGGCAAGCCGGTTCAGCAGGAGGCCCTGATGCAGCGTCAGGTACGGATTCGAGAACATCACCTTCTGCGCCCTGGGCAGCGTTGCGCTGAGCTTCGACAAGGCGATGTCCGCCTGCCCGGAAGCCACTTGGTTCACGACTTCATCGAAGGAAGATGCCGTGCGCACGTATTCGACATCCACTCCCATTTGGGCCGCGACATCCGCCGCCAGCTCCACGTCGCTTCCCGCGAGACGACCGCCGTCATCGCGGTAAAAGAACGGCTTGCGGTCGGCTGAAGGCATGGCGACCCGCAGCTTCCCCCGCTCATGAATGGCTCTCATCCCCGGAGGCAAGGCCGCCAGTTCCGCATCCGTAACCGATCGCTTCGCCGTCGTCACGACGAACGGATTCGTCTCTTCCTTCGCAGCGGAGAGACTGTTCGAAGCGCTGCTTGGGCTGCAGGCCGTCAGGATCATCAGTCCGCACAGCAGCAGGCACGCCAACGGATAGCGCATCTTACCCGCAACAAGCTCCGGCTGCCCCCCTCTCCCTGCGATCATACGTCCATCCTCTGCTCGACGACGACGACCGCCCCAGCAGTCGTTGCCGTATGAGTAATGCTAAGATGGCAGACGTACGGGACGTTCATTTGCCTGTGGACGGCCTGAGACAGCACGATCACCGGTTTGCCCCAGTGATCGGGCAGCACCTCGATATCCCGCATGCCGATCCCCTTCGGCAGCGCCAAGCCGAGCGCCTTCATGAGCGCTTCCTTAGCCGCAAAACGGCCGGCGAGCCATTCCGCGCGGCGATGCGGATGGGTCAGCGCCATAAAAGCCATATTTTCGTTGTCCGTCAACAAGCGCTCCGACAGCCACTCATTCTCGTTCGCCATCTTATGGAACCGGTCGATGTCCACGAGATCCATGCCGACACCTAGAATCACCTGTCACGCCTCCCTTTCCGCACCTGTTAAATAAAGGTATCCATCCCCGCCCCGATATGCATGTTCTGCCCGCTTACGAGACGCTCGGGTACATGGAGCAGCCAGTCGAGCGAAGCGGCAACCAGCTCCTGCGGCTGCGGCAAGTACGGCTTCAGCGCATGGATTTCCAGCTTCTGCTTCAGCGCTTTCCGATCCGTCCGCTCCTCCGGATCCGCATAACAGCCGCACGTAACGGCATTGACCGCGATTCGGAACGGCGACAGCTCCTTCGCCAGCGTCTTCATCATGGCGATCGTGCCATGGTTCAAGACCGGCGAAGACGGATAGTCCGCGTAATACAGACTGTCCGCGAGCAGGAGGAAGGCGATATGCCCCTTCTTATCCCTAGCCATATGCGCGGCAGCCGCACGGCTGTAGAGCATGCGGGAGCGAAGCGCGGCCGACGTCTGCCGGCCGAAGGCTGCGGGATCGGCGTCGTAACAAGCGTCTTCGTCTACGATCGCCGCGCCGTGGATCAGCATATCCAGTCCGCCCATATGACGAATGGCCCGGCCGACCGTTTCCACGATTCCCGCCTCGTCGTCCGAGGCGCCGATCAACGGAATGAACCGCGAGCGGTTCGATTCGCTCAATCCTTCCATATACCCATTCGCCTCTTCGGCATCCGCGACCGGCAAAGCAACCGAACAGCCCCGCTCCAGCAGACCGTTCAGCACTTCCCGCTCGAACGGCTTGCCGGATGGCGTAATCAAGACCGCCTTATTCATCGCAGCATTCATCGCAGAAAACCTCCGTCCACTCGCAATACCTGCCCGGACAGATAACCCGATGCACCGCTGGCTAGCGGAAGGATCGCGGCCGCGATCTCGTCGGCCGTGCCTTGGCGTCCCAGATTCGTGTGATGGAGGAAATTATCCAGCTTGGCAGGAGGGATCTGCTCCGTCATCTCGGTGGCGATCATGCCGGGCGCTACCGCGTTGACGCGGATGCCTTCCCGCGCATGACGCCGGGCCAGCAGCTTCGTCAGGCCGACCACGGCACCTTTGGCCGTGCTGTAGTTTACCTGCGCTTCCCTGCCATGGAGGCCGGAGACGGAAACGACATTAATGACAGCGCCGCCGCCCTGCTGCCGCATGTACGGGATTGCTTCCGCGGCGCACAGCAAGGTGCCCTGCAAATTCGTATGCAGCACGGCATCCCATTCTTCGACGGTCATCCGCATGGCCAAATTATCCCGCGTGATGCCGGCATTGTTCACCAGGATATCGATGCGCCCGAACTGCGCCTTCACCTGCCGCATTAGCGTTCTTACGAAGACCGGGTCATCCACCGAGCCCCGATAGAAGCGGCCGGCAATCGACCTCGACGCCATCTCCGCCTCCAGCTTCGCCGCAATCTCCCCGCTCCTGGCATAGACGCCGATAACGGTCGCTCCCGCTTCCGCGAACCGTTCCCACACCGCTCTTCCGATGCCCCGCGTAGCCCCCGTTATGACGGCAACCCGATTCTGAAGCGTCAGCGCGCCGTCTTCATTGTTCATAGGCTTCCGGCCGCCGGCCGAAGCTCGGCCTGCTCCCGGACGCTGGCTTCGATGAACTTGGCGATGGAAGACGCATTGTACAAATGCTCCTTCAATTGATCCGCGGCAATGCCCTCGACCATGACGCCGAACACGACCTCCAGCCCCACCATGATCTCGAACGCTTCGACCGAATCGAGCCCGAGGCCTTCTCCGAACAAAGGCATGTCGTCATCGATGTCCGCCGCCGTCACGTCTTCCAGCTCCAGCCGCTCGATCAGCAGCTTCTGCTTCACCGTCTCCTTGATCTCCTCCAATGAAATCGTGCTCCAGTTCTTCATGCGATCTCCTCCGCTTCATCTGATTGTTTGTCGACCGCCCCGATTACGGCGGCAGCCGCATTGCCGTTCACCGATATGCCTATGGCCAGCACATGCCGCATCGCGCCGGGTTTCACCCATTCGGCGGCAGCTTCGAGCGCCAGCATGGAACCGACCGATTCGCCGTACCCGTATCGCTCGTTCACGCTTTCGATCAGGATGTCCGGTCCCGCAAGCCGCGCGCGCACGATCTGCAGCTGAGCTTCCCACTCGCCCGGACGGCCCGCACCGTCGAGCAGCACGCCTTCGACCTGCTCCGGCAGCAATCCCGCTTCCGTCAGCGCGCCATCGATGGCGGCTGCCAGCGCACCTTCTCCATAAGCCATGCCGAAGCCTTGCAGTTCCGCCATGACCGGCTGCCCGCCCTGCAAGGCGACATCCAAATCCGTCAAAGCCAGGCAAACGCTGCCCTCGAGCGGGCGGAAGCGGCTCTCCGTCAAGCCTTTGGCCCGGTCGATCTGCTCCGAGAGGCCCGACCGTTCCTCGCCGGCGGCGATAAGGAACCGGTCGTGCACGCCGCTGCGAATGCTGCCGCAGGCATAAGCCGCGGCCATGATGCCTTCTGCCCCGCCGCTGCTGAGCGAGCTGCTGAAGCCGCCGAGCGCCAGCTTCTCCGCCGTTTTGCCGGCGATCGAGTTGATGACCGTATACGGAAAATAAATGCTGCTCGCGAATTCCGGCCCGTTCATGAACACGCTGTTCAGAAACTTGCCGATACTATCGGTGCTTCCCCGCGAGGTGCCGCAGATAAAGCCGATCGCCCGCTCGGGCGGGCCGTCGAGCGCCTGCCCGCCGTCAGCCCAGCCCGCATCCGCGATCGCCGTCCGTACCGCGCCGATGCTGAATTGGCACAACCGGTTCATCCGCCGTTCGTACCGGCTTGGATCGAACGCCTTCAACGAGAACGTGCATGCCCCCGCCTTCGGCAGCTCTGCCGCGTCTTGGTCGGCGCGGCGAATTGGGTCGGAGACGCTCCCTTGCCGCACGCTGCTGCCGATAACGGCACCGATGCCGACGATGCCGATCCTTCGTTTCGGGTTATACGCAGACACGACCGCCGCTTCATCGTCAGCCAAGCTTGTCTTGGCCACGATGGACGAATTATGGCCGCCGAATGCCGAATTGTTGTTCATGATGAAGCGCGGCTTGCCCTCGGCCATATCGTTGGCGATGATGTTCAGCCCTTCGCAGCCTGCCCTCGGCTCGTCGTAATGCAGCGTCGCCGGCAGCAGGCCATGTCGGATCGCATACAGCGAGGTGGTCAATTCAATGACGGCCGCAGCCCCGAGCGCATGGCCGAAATACGCTTTGCTCGAGCTGAGCGGAATGCCGTCCAAACGTTCCCCGAATACGCTGCGCAGCCCTTTGATCTCCGCTTGATCGTTAGCCTGCGTACCCGTTCCGTGCGCATTGATGTATTCGATTTGCGATGGGGATACACCCGAATGGCGCAAAGCCATCGCGGCAGCCGTCCCGATTCCCCGGCCTTCCGGGTCGGGCGCCGTCTCATGGTAGGCATCGTTGCTCAGCCCGTAGCCGCACAGCTCCGCATAGATCGTCGCCCCCCGTTCCAGCGCGCGCTCCAGCGGCTCCAGCACGACGAACGCCGCTCCTTCGCCCAAGCTCAGTCCGAAATGGCTGGCGAACGGGGAAGCCGGCGCGGGATTTAATGCCCGCAGCACGTTGAAGCCGGCATACACCGCGTGCGATAAAGGATCGGAACCGCCGGCCAGCATGGTATCCGCATAGCCCCAGCGAATCATGTCGTACGCGTAGCCGATGGCATTGCCGCTCGCCGCGCAAGCCGTATGGATGGTCGTTACGGGTCCGTTCAGCCGGAAATAATCCGCAACGTCGTCCCCCTGCTGGTAGAACGGATAGCGCCCCGTCCGCTCGTCATCCAGCTCCGTTACCGTCCATTGCGCTTCCAGCGATAATATGCCGCCGTTGCACGTGCCGAGCGCGGCGCCCATCCGCGTTCCTTTCGCCGGCCCCCGAGGCAGCCCGCTGTCCCGAAGCGCTTGATCCGCGGCCATGATCGCGTACTGCGCGCAGAGATCGTACTTCTGCCGCTGCGCCTCCGTGAAGAACGTCGCCGCCTTGTCCGTTCTCAGCTCGGCGCCGATCCCGCTGTGCAGCCGGGCCGTCGGAAACCGCCCGATCGGTCCGATGCCCGTCTCGCCTTCCCGCATGCGGGATAGCACGTCTTCGAAGGTATCGCCGAGGGCGCCGAGAATGCCCATGCCGGTAATCGCGACGCGCCGTCTATCCAATGCTGCCGCCATGCGCCTGCCCCCTTGTCGTCATGATTGTTTTATACGCCGCCCGTCGCTCCGAAACGCCCGTCGCATAAGGCATAAGCCAGCGATCCAGCATTTTGCGCATGAACGGCGCTTCGTTATTCACGGCGAAGATCGCTTTGGGGATGCCGCGTTCCAGCTGGATGGAGATCGATTGCGCGATCAGCATGAATGCACAGCCGGACAAGCGCAGCTCCGGCGTTACATAAACGCTGTCGTAGAGCACGGTATCGTCGGCGATGCGATAGGTCATGCACCAGCCCACCGTTTCCCCGTGAAGCCGCAGGCCGAGGCTGTTGCTCTCCTCCGCCGGCAGCTTGGATTTGAACGGCGAGAGAAAAGCCGGGTACAGGCTGCCCTCCGCTTCCAGCAGGCGCGCCTTCTCCTCCGGGCCGATCTCGTGCCAATAGAAGGAACGCATGCCCTTCGGCATGGCGGTCTTCCGAATCCAAGCCGCATCCGCGATGCGTTTGTCGGTCTGGTACACTTTTCCCTCCGAAACGGGTTCAGACCAGCCTTCGCGATGCAGAAAAGCTTCCACGGCAGGCGTAATGGCCTTGCCCGAATAATACGTAAACGACAGCCGCTCGCATGGCATGTCCCGGAGAATCCGTTCCGCTTCGCGAAGCAGCGCCGTCCCGATGCCTTGCCGGCGATAGGCCGCTTTGACGAAGACCGAGACGACCTCCGCGTTCCCGCCGTCCTCCCGGAAATGAATGACGACCAGGCCGACCGCCTTCGCTTTGCTTGTCCCTTCCGACCATTCCGTCCATTCCGCCCCGACGGCGAAGCTCGTCCGGCCTCCATCCTCCCGGTACAGCAGCGAACGCGCGTAATGATAAGTCAGCGTCTCATAGGGCATGCACGCCGCTGGGTCCAACCGCTTGACGATTAACATGAACATCCCCCTCGCTTATTCCGTTTGCAAAGCACTGCCGCGCTCCTTAGCCGACTCGTCGAATCGAGTTCCTTCCGCATCTTCCTCCGCTCCGGCAATCATGACGGTCGAGACGCAGTTCATCATGACGCTCGCCGTCGTCACGCCGGGGTCGATAATGGGATTCACGGCCATCAACAGAATGACCCCCGTGGCGTACGGAAGATGCAGCGGATTCGCGATCAGCGAGATCATGGCGATGGACACGATGCCCGGAGACCCCGCACCGGCGACAGCCGTCAGAATCGAACCGAACAACGCGACCAGCAGCCCTTGCGGCCCTAACGATACGCCGTATAATTGCGCAATGAACACGATGCCCGTCGTATACGTCAGCACCATGCTGTACCGGCATAGCACGATGCCGAGCGGCACGACCAGATTGACCGTATTCGCATTCAGCCTGAATCGGCTCTTCAGCGTTTCCAGCACGTACGGCATCGTGGCGATGCTGTTCTGCGTGCCGAATGCGATCCAGAGCGGTTCCTTCAAGCCGCGTACGACGGATAGAAGCGGCCTCCTTAACGCAGCCGACACGATCCAGATGCCGGCCAGCAGCAGCACCAGGCAGGCGCCATAGATGCAGGCGATGTATTTGACCATGGCCAGCAGCAGGTCTGCCCCCGCGCCGGCGATCTGGCCGGCCATCATGCAGAACATCCCGAACGGCAGCACGTACATCGCCCATGAGATAATGCGTTGAAAGGCTTTGAACAGCAGATCCGTCATGAAGAGGAATTGATCGCCCGAGTGAACCGAGAGCAGCCCGACGGCAATGCCGACCACAACGGAGAAGAAGAGGATTTGCAGGCTGTTGCCCTGTCCGAGCGCAATGAAGATGTTGGACGGAATGAGGTCGAACACGAATTGGAGCAGTCCGTTCCCCGATGCTGCGGCATCCGCCGATTCGGCAGCCGGCTCCCTGTCCAAGACCTCCTGCCCCAGCACCGTACGCTGATTCGAAGAGAAGCCTTCGCCGGGCTTGCCAAGCAGGCCCGCTCCTAGTCCAAGAATGCCGGCCAAGAGCAGTCCGGCCAGAAAGACGAGGATCATCCGCCGCAGCACCTTGCCCGTCCCCTTCGACATGAACAGCCGCCCGACGCTGGATACGATGGCGGTGACCATGATCGGGATGACGCACATTTTCAGAAAGGATAAATATAAGTTCCCGTAAGGAATCAGCTCCCCGGCAAAACGAGGCTGATACAAGCCTGCCATGACACCGGCGCCGATGGCCGCGATAATGGCCCATATCGACCGCAGCCAGTGAAGAGAGAAGGAAATGCGTTTCCGGATCACGACTTCAGCCTCCTGCCGTCCGAGTAAATGCATATATGTGGAAGAACGTTCACGCACGCTCAAGCGCACCGAATCGCCAATTATGGTCCGAGTTAATGGAGCGGTTCAATCTTTCCCGGCAGCGGCGCATACGCCGCTTGCGGGAAGAACCCCGATCTCTCGGGATTCTCCGCAGCCAGGCCATATTGTCAAAACAATGGCAAATTCGCCGGCACGGACGTCAACGGATTATTGAGCCAGTGCAGCAGGCAACATCAGAATGGCGCCGATTGCAGCGCCGGCAGTCGCTTCGGAGCTGTTGCCGCGGAAGCCGGTGTCTTCGCCGAACATCGCCAGCGCACCCGATCCTACGCCGCTGAAGAAGTCGTTCGCGCCGGCTTTGCTGCCGCCCGCCACGCTTTCCAGTTCGCTCTCGAGCAGCTCGTCCGCTTCCCTTGCGACAGGAGGCAGAATAATGTTCAGCTGGTTCGCCGATTGATCCAGCACGCCGATCGTGAAGCTGGCCGGCACCTCGATGCCGCTTTCTTGCTGAATCGCCGCATGGATATTGCTAACGCACAGGCTTCTGAATTCCAAATCCGTTGCCGCTCTTGCGCCAACTTTTCTTACCGCTTCCTCGACTGCTTCTTTCGTCCAGCTCATAAGCTACCTCCGCTTTGTAATAATGGATTAGGAAATGATACGAATCGGCGAACCGATAACTTGACCGATAATATTGCCCGCCGTTCCTTCGGAAGAATTGCTATCGACCTGCTCGCCGACCGCAACGGAAACGATCCCGACCGCGATGCCTTCGAAGAAATCGGTCGCACCGGATTTGCTGCCGCCCGCCACGCTTTCCAGTTCGCTTTCCAGTAACTCGTCTTCTTCCTTGGCGATCGGAGGCAAAATAATGTTCAGTTGGTTCGCCGATTGATCCAGCACGCCGATTTTGAAGCTAGCCGGCACTTCAAGACCGGTTTCTTGCTGAATGGCCGCATGAATGTTGCTCACGCACAGGCTTCTGAATTCCAAATCCGTCTTCGCTCTTGCTCCGACTTTGCTTATTGCTTCTTCGACCGCTTCTTTTGACCAACTCATCAAAGACGCCTCCTAATAAATCATATTTATCATAAACCCGGCGAGTGGCCGGGAGCATGAACGCTCGTTATGGCTGCCGCCAATGAATAGGAATCCTCCGCGGCAGCCCGCATTGCGGGGCGAATCCGATCATCTCCGACTCGCCCGCAAGCCCATTGCACCTCATTCAGGTCAACTCCGAAATGCCGCGATGATTCACGGTTTACTTGGGAAAGCTGCCGAAAAAAATCATGCCGCCCGAACCGGGCAGCTCGGGAATGATCCCCACGCTGTCTCTCGGGATTTCACCGGAGCCGTCGGCCAGCGTTCCTTTGACTCCGCCCGCTACGCTCTCCAGCTCGTCTTCTTGCAGCTCGCCTTCTTCCAGCGCGACCGGAGGGATGACGATATTGAGCTGATTCGCCGAAGGATCGAGCACGCCGATCTTGAAGCTTGACGGCACTTCGATGCCGCTCTCCTGTTGAATCGCCGCATGGATGTCGCTGACGCACAGGCTTCTGAAGGCCGCGTCGACCGCCGCCCGTTCACTTACTTTCCTTACTGCTTCCTGGAACGTTTCCTGGGTCCAACTCATCGATAATTCCTCCTAAAATGGATTGATCATCCGCCTGGCAAACACGATGGATCGCCAGGCAGCGGCCCGATACCGCCTTCGGTTCTTAAGCCAGCTGCCGCTTGGCGAGCTCCGCGAACAAACCTTCCTGCTCCATCAAATCCGCGTAGGTTCCCGCTTGAACCAGCCGGCCTTTGTCCAGGACGAAGATCCGGTCCGCGTTCATGATCGTGCTCAGGCGGTGGGCGATCACGACGCGCGTCGCGCGCAGCTTCTCGAGGCTTTCGCTGACGACGGCCTGCGTACGATTGTCCAGCGCGCTCGTCGCCTCGTCGAAGAAGAGAATCTTCGGCCTTCTGGCGAGTGCCCGCGCAATAAGCAGGCGCTGCCGCTGGCCGCCCGACAACGTGCCGCCGCCTTCGGAGATGACGGTGTGCATGCCCATCGGCATCTGCTGGATGTCCTGGTCGAGCCCCGCCATGCGAGCGGCTTCCCAAGCATCCTCATGCGTGAGGTTAGACGAACCGACAATGTTGGCGTAAATATCGCCTGCCATGACCTTGCCGTGCTGCAGCACCACGCCGAGCTGATTGCGGACGTTGCGGATATCGAGCGACTTCACGTCCTGCCCGTCATAGAAGATCGAGCCTGCCTCCGCTTTCTCGAATCCGAGCAGCAGCCGCAGCAAGGAGGACTTGCCGCATCCCGATGCGCCGACCAGCGCGACGAATTCGCCCGGACGGATGGTCAACGACAGATCGTTCAGCACGAACGGCTGCTCCGCGGCGTAACGGAAGTTAACGTGCCGGACTTCAATGCCGCCCGAGAGCTCGCCCGGATCGTCCATCGCCTCGTTCACTTCGGGCACCGTATGCAGAATCGGCTTCGTGCGCTCGAACAGCGGCACGATGTTGATCATGGATACGATGGCGGTCGACATGGCGAGCATTGCCCCCAGGAAGGAAGAGAAGGCCGAGAAGAACGCGATAAACTGCCCCGCGCTTAAGCTCTGCGCGTTCGTCCCGACCAAATAAAACAGGACGACCGAGGTAATAATAGGGAAGAATGCATTGAATACGGCATGGATATTGCTGATTGTCCTCGCTTGGAACGAGGTTTGTTTCATCTCGCCGAACAGCTTGGCCCATAAGAAGAAGGCCCGCTTCTCCGCGCCCGCCATCCGGAACTTCGAGATGCCGTCGATGATCTGCAGGACGGTTCCCGCGAGCCTGCCCTGCACGCGAAGAAGCACGCGCTGCTTGCGAACCTGCAGGATGCCGACGCCAACGGTGACCAGCATCGGAACGAGCACGAGAAACGCGGCCGTAATCGCCAGCTTCACGTCGTAATGAAACAGCAGGAAGAAGTTGAAGCTGGAGAACAGGCCCGAGAAGATCGCCGTTACCGCCACGCCGGACAGCAGTTTCCGAATGGTGCCGATGCTGTTGGCCCTGCTCGACAAGTCGCCTGCCGTAAACTGACGGAAGAACGACGCCGGCATATTCAGCAGCCGATCCCAAACCGCCGCCTGGATGGAGCCGTCCATCTTCCCTTCGATGCGCAGAATCGCCATCGAGCGCGTAATTTCGAACAAGGCCGTAGCCGCCGTCATGGAGAGCAGAATGAGGCCGATCTGCAGCAGCGGCCCTTGATCGGCTGCCGGAATGACGGTATCGAACAAGATGCCGTTCGCGATCGGAACGAACATCCCGAGCAGTCCGCTTGCGATGCCGAGCAGGAGCACCCTGGCGAAATCCTTCCGGATCGTCCGGTGGGAGCCGAATTTGAGAATGTCCCAGACCGACAGCGGATGCGTCGGGAACGGCCGATAGAACATATGCGCCGCGGTCTCGAGCCTCCCCGCCAGCTCCTCCGTCACGATCGTTTCCGTGCCGTTCTCGGGGTCGATCAGCCGGTAACCGGCCGCCCCGTTCGGCAGCAGGGCGACCGGGCGGCCGCCCTCTTCCATGAAAGACAGCAGCGGTCCGTTATCCGTCCGCCACCAGTCGTCCTTCAGCATGACCTGACGCGAGCGGAAACCGGATGCTTTGGCGATTTCGCTGACGGGATCGCGCGCCTTCCGCATCCGCTCGGCACTGGCCGGTTTAACGTCGGCGCCGGCTGCTTCTCCCACAAGCCGGGCAGCCGCATACAGGCTGTCGCCCGTCCGCTGATCGGCCGCCTGCGCGCCGTCCGCGCTCCCGGTAACGGAAGCTAGTCGCCGAATCGCCCGCTCCATCACGGCTTCGTCTTGTTCCGTCTTGCGTTTGAGCCGCTCCCGCTCGAACCGCTCTTCGAAGACGTACATCTGACGCAAGCAGGCCGCAATGCAGCGGTGATAGCCGGACAACCCTTCGAGCGCCGGGTCTTGACCCAGCCACTCCAGCGTGCCGCAGGCGGATAAGCTGGACGGTTCTTCCGCCACCAGCCAGCTTGCTGCCGCCAGCGGGAACAGCTGGCCCGGCCGGTCGACCGCAAGATCGCCGCTGCCCATCCAATGCAGCCTGCCAGCCTGCAAGCGAACCCATACTAAGGCGGCCGTGCGCAGCACCGCATGCTCCCCGGCCTCGGCCGTCATGCCGGGCGCAAGTTCAATCGCCTGCTCTGCCGGTGCCGATTTCGCCAAAGCAACGGACCAATTGCGGACCCAGGCATCGATCCGCACGGCGGCTTCTTCGCGCAAGCGCGGCGATTCGGACAAGGCGCGGTCGAAAGCGGCCTTGTCCATCCGAAGCAGCCGCGTCCCTGTCAACCCGGCGATCAGGATGCCCGCCGAGCTGTTCCGGCCGTCATCCTCGCCGCAATAGCCGAATAGCAGCTGGCCCGGCTCGACGCCGAACAAGAAGCGCCGCTGACGAACCACTTCCTCCTCGTGCAGCGATACGGCAAACGCATCCGCATGGCCGGTTTGCACCAGCCAGACATAGGCCTCGTCGCGGACGATCAAGGGCCGGTTGCCCTCGGCCTCCATTTCGGCGCCCTGCGCCGCAAACAGCCGCTGCAGTTCGGGTTGTTCCTCCGTCAGTTTCACGGTCTTCCGCTCCTTCCGTTCCGATATAAGGATGTAAGGTCAATGCTCCTGGATCAGCCTGGCGTAAGCACCGTTCTTCGCAAGCAATTCCTGGTGACTGCCCCGTTCCGTGACTTTGCCCCGGTGCATGACGATGATCTCGTCCGCATCGCGAATGGTGCTCAGCCGGTGCGCGACGATCAGGCAGGTGCAGCCCCGCCTCCGGATGCTGGCGTCCACGAGCTGTTCCGTCTTCGGATCCAGCGCGCTCGTCGCTTCGTCGAGGATCAGCACGGACGGATTGCCGGCCAGCGCTCTGGCGATTTCCAGCCGCTGCCGCTGCCCGCCGCTGAAGTTGCCGCCGCCCTCCTCGATGGGATGATCGTAGCCGCCGCTGCGGGAGCTGATATCGTCGTGGATGCGGGCATCCTTGGCCGCTCGCACGATTTCCGTCTCCGGTATGGTCGCATCCCACAAGGACAGATTGTCTTTGATCGTGCCTTCGAAGAGGTGGATTTCCTGGTCCACGACCGCTACGGAGTTGCCGACGAGCTCCCGCGGAAGCTGTCTGCGCGTTGCGCCGTCGAATGCGATCTCCCCCGACCAGGGCTCATAAATGCCGGCGACCAGCTTCGCCACCGTCGACTTCCCGCTGCCCGAGCCGCCCACGAGCGCAACGCGCGTGCCCGGCTTCAGCTTCAGGCTGAAATTCTCGATCAGCGGGCCTTCCAGCCGGTTATAACCGAACGTCACTTGCCGGAGCTCCACGAACCCCGCGAGCTTCGCGTTCGGCGCCTCGTCAACCGGTCCGGCCCCGTCCTTCGCGGCCGCTGTTTCCATCCCGCCTGGGCTTGATTCCCGCGATGATTCTCCGGGCGCCGCCGCAAGCTGGGCATCGATTCGATAGTTCAGTACATCGTCGAGCCGTTTCAAGCCGCCCTGCGCTTCCTGCAAGGAACTGCCCAGCTGCACCAACTGATTGACCGGATCAATGAAGCTCGCCATCAAGCTTTGGAAGGCGACGAGCATCCCGACCGTCAAGGCGCCGTTCATGACTTGCAGCCCGCCGACGGACAGAATGACCGCCGTGCTGATGCCCGACAGCAGGCCGGGCACGGCCGACAGCAAGCCGGACGAAGCGCCGAGCTGCTGCTGCGACTGCAGCAGTTTGCTCTGATACCCCGACCATTTCGAGAAGAAGTCGGACTCCGACCCGCTTGATTTCAACGTTTCGATAAGCTGCAAGCCGCCCATGGACACGCCCTGCATTTTGCCCGATTCCTGCAGCAGCCGCATGTTCTGGTCTACCCGCTGCTTGGATACGAAGCGCAGGAAGAGCACGTTCGCCAGGGCCACCGCCAAGGCGATGCCCGTCAGCAGCAGGCTGTACTGCAGCATGAGCAGCAGATAGAACGCGATCATGACGGCGTTCAGCATCGCTACGGCCAGGTCGCCCGACAACAGCTGGGCCACGCGGTCGTTGATCATCACCCTCGAACCGATCTCCCCGCTGTATCGCTGGGAGAAGAATTCGATCGGCAGCCGCAGCACATGCCAGAAGAAACGTCCGGACGTGCTCAGCGAGAACTTCATTTCCAGCCGGAGCAAATAGTAGCGCTGCAGCCAGGTGAGCGCGGCGCGCATCAGCGCCGTCGCCCCCATGCCGATCAGCAGCGGCACGAGCCAATTATGCAGGCCGCCAAGCAATATATTGTCGATCAGCACTTTCGTGAATACCGGTACGACCAGCCCCGGAACGACCAGGAACAATCCCGCCAGCACCACGTAGGCCAGCGCGGACTCGGAGCCCTTCAGCCGGCTGCCGAGCGCCTTCAGCATCCCGGTCTGCGCGCCTGTACGCACGTATTGTTCCGAAGGCGCGAAGGTCAGCACCACCCCCGTGAACGACATATCGAACTCCTCCGCGGATACGATTCGTGGCCCGGCGGCCGGATCGTTCAAGTACACGCGGTCGCCCTTGAAGCCTTCCAGCACGAGGAAATGGTTGAAGTTCCAATGAATGATCAACGGAAACGTCATGTTCCGAAGGTCTTCCGGATTCTTCTTATAGCCCTTGGCGGTCAACCCGAATTTGCGCGCCGCCTTCAGAATGTTGTTCGCCTTGCTCCCGTCCCTGGAGACGCCGCACTCTACGCGCAGCTCTTCCAGCGGAAGATGGCTCCCGAAGTAGCCCAGCACGATGGCCAGCGCGGCGGCGCCGCACTCCACGGCCTCCATCTGGAGAACGGTCGGCGTCTTGACCCGCTTTGGCGCGGCGGGCTTATTCTCTCTGCTCCCCTTCGTTTCCATCGGATTGTCAGCTCCATTTTCACTTGATCTGCGGAATAACGGACGTGATCGGCTTCTGCTGCTTCACGATAATCGAAGCGTTCATCAGGGTGCCGCTGTCGACTTCGACCGGCGGCCCTTCTCCGGTAGACCAATTAAAGCCGCTGACCGTCCGCGGATCCGGAATCGGTTCGATGCGGACTTCCAGCAATGCCGCCCCCCGTCCGGCGAGCTCCTGCACGAGCGCCTCGTTGCCGAGCGTGAGCAGCATCGACTGCGCCGTCACCGGAAACTCCGAGACGGACGTCACCCGGCCCCGGATGAAGCCGAACTCTTCCCGGTTGACGGAGCTCGGCGAAATTTCCGCCAGCATGCCCGGAAGAATCGTCTTCCCTTGCTGCAGCGGCAGATACAGGACCGCCTGCAATGCTTTCACCTGCTTGTCGCCCGATTCGACCGTCAGCAGCGGCATGCCGGCGCCGATGGATGAACCCGTTTTGGATCGCACCTCCAGCACGCGGCCGGTCAATGGACTGACGATTCGGGACGCGTTGGCGTAATCCAATTGCGCCGCGGCGATAGCCGCCCGCAGTTCTTCGATCTGCGCGGCCAGGGCTGCAGACGCCTTCTGCCGGTAGCCGGCTTCCGCGAGCTGCAGCGATTGGTTCAGCTGTCCCAGCTTCGCGAGCAGCGCCGGCTGCTCGACCCGGGCCACCACGTCCCCTTTATGCACGTAATCGTTCTCGACCACCCGGATATCGGTGAGCGTCCCGCCCGAGTCGACGAAGATCGTTTGCAAGCCGCCCGGTCGTATCAAGACGCCCTGCGACGTGATCTTCGTACTCATCGTACCTGCAAAACCCCAGACGATTGCGGCAGCGAGCAGCACGCCGAGCGCGGCCAGCGCAAGCCAGCCTCTCGGGGAAGTCACCTTCATCAACGTGTCCAGCTGTTCCGGCGAAGACAGCCGTTCGACGGACACCTTGCGAAAAACGTCGGTTTTCATCCGCTTGTGCTCCTTTAATTGAGATAGTGGAACGTGCCGCCTTCGACCTGCTTCAATACAATCGGCATGTCGCTGACGTCGCCGTTGTCGTCGAAGGTATGGAGACCGGACGCGCCCTGCCAGCCTTTCGTCTCCTTCAGCGTCTTGGCCAGCTTCGACGGCTCGCGCGTGCCTGCCTTGTCCAGCGCATACGCCAGCAATTTCAAGGCGTCATAGCCCTGCGCCGCCAGTTTGCCCGGTTCCGCGTTATAGGTGCTTTCATACTGTTTCACGAACGCTTGCGCCGTGTCGTCGGCCGCGAACGGATTGAAGATCGAGGCGACGACCATTCCTTCGGCGGCTCCGCCCGCCGCAGCGGGCAGCGCGGCGGAATCCAGGCCGTCGCCGCCGATGACGGGCACTTCCAGCCCCGCCTTCCGCAGGTCTGCGACGAACGCCGCCCCATCCGGCATCACTTCGGCCAAGAAGACCGCGTCGCAGCCGAGCAGCTTCCATTTGTCCGCGATGCGGCGCAGGTCGTTCAAGTCTTTATAGTCGGACAGCCGGTCGATCGTCTGCATCCCCGCCGCCTTGGCTCCGTCCTCGAAGGCATTCGCCAAACCGCGGCCATACTCGTCGTTCGTGTAGAAAATCGCCACGCGCTTATAATGCTTGGCATTGGCGTAATCGGCCATGGTCTTGCCGAGCCGCGTATCGTCGGGAATCGTGCGGAACACGCGGTCGAGCCCGGCTGCCGTCAGCCCGGGAGCCGTGGAAGACGGCGCGATCAGCGGCAGCCCCGCATGATCGTATACTTTGGCTGCGGGCACGGTGACGACCGAGCTGCGGTGGCCGATGACGGCCGTCAGCTCCGGATCGTTCGCGAACGACTGGGCGATCGTCAGGCCGTCCGTAACGGAAGACTTGTCGTCCTTCTCCACCAGCCGGATCTTGCTGCCCAGCACGCCCTTCTTGTTAATCTCGCCCAGGGCCAGCTCAAGCCCCTCGCGAAACCCTTCGTTGCGATCCGCGAACGGCCAGGCCACGCCCACGAGGATATCGCCCTTCTGCTTGCTTAGCGTGCTCTCCCGCTCCTCGCGCATGTCGGTTGCATTCGAGCAGGAGGTCAGGAATACGAGTAAGATGGAAACGATCAGAATCGCTTGTATTCTCATCAGTCGGTGTCTCCTTTTGGCGCGTTTCGAGTCTTGATTCAAGTCTTAATCTACGATGCGGCTGCGTCGTTTGTCGTATAACTAAAGGTATATCTTTGCAAAATTCGACAAAAAAACCGCGAAAAAAGCCGTGAATATCCTCCTTATTAGGAGTTATTCACGGCTTCGTACCGTATTGGCCAATAAACTAGCGCTTACTCGCTTCCCGCGTCGTTATCGTTCAGCAGCTTCATTCGTTTGGCTTCGAGCACGGCTTTGGCTCGGCGGTTGACGTTCATTTTGCTGAAAATCCGGTTCGTATGCAACTTAACGGTTCCCACTGCGATATGCAGCTGCTGGGCAATCTCTTGGTTCGTCATCCCCAGCGACATGAACTGCAGCACCTCGAGCTCCCGCTTCGTTAACGGATCCATGAGCCCCGCCGATTCCGCGTCGGCCTGGCCCGATGCAGTCTTCGTATCGGCCCCAGTATCGTTGACCGGCGCTGCCTGCCCGTCATCATACGGAAACAGCTTCAGCAGGAACACCGTCTGCGTCGCCAGCATGCGCAGCATATCGAGCTGCTCGGCCCGAAACGCGCCCTGCCGGCGGTTGTTTTCCAAATACAGCACCGCCGTCAGCCGGTTCTGGAAATGCAGCGGCAGGCAGAGCATCGACTGGATCTGACAGCTCATCACATAGGGATCGCGCGCCAGGCGTCCTCCCGCAGCCGCATGCTCGATCAGCAAGATCTCGCCCGTATTCGCCGTATAGCGAACGGCCGGCAGGCAAACCTCATCGAACCGTTCCACGGGAACCGGCTGCCGAAGTATCCCGCCTTCTTGATCGGCCGCCAGTTCGACCGTCAGCCGCTTGGCATGCTCCATGACGATGCAGCCGCGCTGCGCCCCCGCGAACTCCATCACCGTCCGAATCGAATTCTCGATCAGCGCGCGCTGGTCGGACTCGGCGGCCATCGATTGGAATGCCTGCTGCACGACGGACAGATCCGGCCCTGCCGCGACGGCGCCGCTCTCTTGCACCGACATCGCGGCGGTCGGCGCGCTGACAGCGGCGGCGGCAACCTCTTCCCAAGCCAGTTCCTTGCAGTACGCGGCGTATTGCTCCCGGATTTGATCGGCTTTGCGCGCTGCCCCCCACTGCCTGTAGAGCGCATGCGCCTCGATCAGATACCCCTTCGCTGTCGTTTCCCGCGACTGCGCCACGTACATCCGCCCCGCGCATTCGCATGCGAGCGCGGCATGATGCTCATACCCGCTGCGCCGCGCTTCCCGGATGGCATCGTCGTACAGGCGTCCCGCGGCATCCAGCTTCCCCCGCGCCTCGGCATAGCTCGATTCCAGCAGCAGCGACTTGTGCCGGATGTGTTCGGGACACTTGGCCGCGGACCGGCGCAGGCTTCTCCGGCAAGCCGCCAACGCTCTAGTATCGGCCGCGCTTAATCCCGGGCCTTGGTTCAGCAGCGTCAGCCCGTAATACAGCTCGTATTCGGACCGGTGCAGGTAATGCGTGGCATCCTGCTCATGCTTCCGCGCCATATCCGCGCCGCGGATTGCCAGGTCGCGGTCGCCCAGCGTATATCCTTCCTGAAGCAGGGATAATCCGTACTGATAGAGAAGATTCGATTCCATGCCCGAGCGGCCTATCCGCAGCAGCAGCTCCTGGTCGTCCTGGTTGGCACCCGGTTCGGCGCCCGTACCCTTCAACGCATGCAGCCATCGTTCTATGATCGTGATATAGGGAAGCAGGTAATGATTTTGCGTGTCGGCCAGCATCTTCTTGTACTCCGGGACGACCGCCTCTAACCGGTCCAGCTTGCCGACCATATGCAGATTGACGAGCAGCATGACGACCGAATGACCGGTAAAAAACAGATCGCCGGCTTCCAGTCCGTAATCGATCGATTTTCGGAAATGCGCGTGCAGATCCTTGTCTTCGTCCTCCATAATGAAGAACATCACGCCCATCGTCAGATGCGCCCTGCACAGAATCGAAGGCTGCTTGTACGTGACGGCGATTCTCATGCCCTCCTTGAGCGAAGCCCGGGCCAGCTCGAGGTCGCCGAGCGCCTGGTTGAGAATGCCTCCCAAGCTGCCGAATACCGCCGCCGCATGCGGGAAATTCCCATACTTGAGCGAAAGCCTCACGCATTTGAACGTCAGCGCGCGGAATAGCGGCCGGTCGCAGATGAATGCCGCGCCCGACAGCTGCGTCAGAACCTGCAAGGCGACGGTAATGACGGGATCGGACACCGACGATTTGGCCCTCAGCCGGCCGATCTTGCGGCGCAGATGCTCCTTCGTCACAAGCAGCTCCGCGAACAGCTTGGTTTTCCCCGTATTGACGGAGACATGAATGCCCAGATCCCGCAGACACGCGATGCCGAGCTCGATGCCGTCGGCCATTCGCTCCGTATGCAGCAGCCGGTTGATTTCAATATGCTGCACGCGCATGCGCTCGTAGGCCGTGCGGGCCCTTCCCAGCAGGGCATGGAACGTATCGTAGGTCGACGGCTGCCAGCCGTTCATGTACTCGCATTCGAGCAGATCGACGAACAGATCGAAGCAGAAGTCGAAATCCCGCTCCCAATGCTCCTCGGTGATGAAGGCGGCCGCCGCGCCGAAATATGCGGCCGCTGCTTCGTAGGCCGTTGCGGACTTGGCCTTGCCGCCCGCGCCGGCGTTGGCCCGGATGAGATTGTTCCGATCCTCCGGCAATCGGGCGAGCCTGCTGCCTTTATTCAGATGGCCCGCCGCATCGAATACATGCCGCTCGCGCAGAGCCGGATCGGAATGGCGCAGCCAATACCGGCCCGCATGCCAATGCACCTCTTCGCTCCGCGGCGTATCGAACAGCGCGTTCGCCGCTTCCTGCAGACGGTCGTGAACGAAGCGGATTCGGCCTTCCTCCATCCGCTCGGCGCCGGGATCGCTAGTGCGGCCGCCGCCCGCCGTTTCCGGCGTTCCGGAACCCGCGTACATGATAAGCTGCCGCTCCATGGCCGGCCGAAGCACGTCCAGCGTGCGTTCCGGCGTTTCCCCGCGCCAGGAAGCGAGCAGCGCCAGCGGGCTTTCGCCCCCCAGACAGGAGGCCTCCAGCAGCGCTTGGCGCGTATCCGCCGGAAGACGGTTGATGCTGTCGGTCATATAATTCAACAGCAGGTCGGCATGCGCCGAACCAGCCGCCGGATCGGGTTCCTTCCAGTTCCAGACCCAGCCGCCGCCCGGCTCGTCGTAACGAAGCACTTCTTCCTCCATGCTCCGCTGCAGCAGCCGCCGGAACAGGAACGGGTTACCATCCGATCTCAGCAGCAGCGTATGCGCGATATCATCGGCTATGCCGTCGCTCACGCCCAGCGTGTCGCCTACGATCCGGGTCAATTCGACAGGGCCGAGCGGCCCGAGCGGCAAGGACTGCACCGTCACCCCGGACGAGGCGATCGCCCCCAGCTCCTCCTCGATCCGGCCGATCTCGCCGGTGTCCCGGAATGCCCCGATCAGCAGCAAGCTCTGACTTTGCGGGTCCGACATGAAGGAGCGAATCATCCGCCACGAAGCCTCGTCCGCCCATTGCAAATCGTCCATGACCAGCACGAGCGGATGCTTCTGATGGCAGAACACCTGGATGAACCGGCGAAAGACGAATTGAAACCGCTCCATCGCCTCTTCCAGCGGCAGCTGCTCCACGGACGCTTGACGGCCAATAATCCGTTCCATCTCCGGTATGACGTCCGTGATGACGGCGGCATTGACGCCGAGCGCCTGAAGAATCGCTTCCCGCCATTGCTCCAAGCTCCGCTTGTCCTCGTTCAACAACTGTTCCGTCAGTTCCCGGAATGCCCCGATGAGCGGAGACATCGGCGTATCCTGCTGCAGGGATTCGAATTTGCCGGCTATCAGATACGCTTCCTCCAGCGAGATCTTATGAAGCGCCTCCTGGATGACCGCGGTCTTCCCGATCCCCGACGGCCCCGACACGCTGATCAGCTGCGTCGAGCCCAGCGTCGTCCAATGAAACGCTTCCCGAATCCGCGCCACCTCGCGGTCCCGTCCATACAATCCGCCGCTCAAACCGTCCGGCGCCGTGCGGTGCCCCGCTTGTGCCGGTTCTCCGCCGGCGTACTTCGTTATTTCCGCCCCTTGCATTCTTGTTTTCAACTCAGCACCAGCCTGATCTCGATCTTATTTTTACCCGTATACGAACTAGTCCCCTAAGGCACCGCTTGGCTGCCCAGGCTTCAAGAGCCGCCGTAAGCCGCCATCGCTTCCTGCTTCTCCATCTCCCAGGGAGGCTGCGGCACGTTCACGGTCTGCTCGTATTTGTCCTCCGTGAGCGTAATCGGCGTCTTGAGGTACTTCCCGTATTTGTTCAACAAGCCGCGGATGCGGTAGTACTCGAAATATTCCTCGTAGTTCGCTTTCGCTTTCAGATACACGGTCGTTCCGATCGGCACCTGCCGCTTTACTTTCTTGATGACGTACGTGCCATCCGGCCGGCCCCGCCATTCCAGCGCATCGCCTCCGAGCGCGGAACGGGTAATCAGCACGATTTCATCGCTGACGACGAAGCAGGCCAGCAGACCGACGCCGAACTGGCCGATATAATCATCCGCCGCATCTAGGTTGTCCCGCTTCGCGGAGCTTCCGATTCGCGCAAGGAATTGTTCGATGTCCTCTTCCGTCAAGCCGCTGCCGCTGTCGGTGAAGGAGATGGTGTACGAGGAGAATACTTCGACTTTCACCGATTCGTCGAACGGTTCCCCGAGTTTCTTCCTCGCCGTGATCGCATCGACGCCGTTCTGCAGCAATTCCCGTACGAAGACGCCGGGATCGGAGTATAAGTGGTTGGATAATAAATCGATGACGCCTTGTAAATTCACTTGGAAGTTCATATTTTTCATGAGTATGACCTCTATTCGGAATAATGCATGCTTATTAGTTCTATTGTAGCAAACGTTTGTAAACTAATGGTATATCCCTGAGCATGCAGTTTTAAATGATACGCTGCAATAGGGCTGCATTGACGTTGTTTCCATTCGGATATGATCTAACGGGGAAGGTCTGCGCCCGGTTGTTTTGGCTGCCGATTGGAGATAGTGGTAAAAAGGAGGTTCTGCGCTTGCATACCTATTGGGATATCTTGATTAGAGCTATTATCGCTATCCTATTGCTCTTGATCATGGCTAATATTCTCGGCAAACAGACGATTTCCAATATGACGTTCCTGGATTTCGTGACCAGCATTACCATCGGCGCCATTGCAGCCAACCTGGCGTTCAATACCAAGCTCAAGTCGACGCACATGGTACTGGCGCTTATTGTCATGGGCATCACGTCTGTTCTGCTATCCGTAATCGCACTGAAGAGCAGGAAATGGCGCAATTGGATTTCCGGTTCTCCAACCGTCTTAATAGAAGGAGGTAAAATTCTGGAGGGCAACATGAAGAAGGTCCGTTACACGCTGGATTCCTTGGATCAAGCGCTGCGGGAAAAAGGCATCTTCAATATGGGCGAAGTGGAGTACGCCGTACTGGAAGATAACGGGGTGCTGTCGATCTTGAAGAAAGACGATTACCAGTTCGTTACCAAGCGAGACTTGAAGCTCGGCGGAGGCAGCTTGTCGTTCCCCATTGAACTGATCATGGACGGCGCTTTGATGGAGCAAAACTTAACGATGAACGGATTGACCCGCGAGTGGCTCGAAAACGAGCTTCGCCGCAGAGGGAAACGGATCGAGGATGTATTCTATGCGGTCAGGGGCACGCATAAGCAGTTGTTTTTCGATTATTACGAGGACCGGATTCGGCAGCCGGTCGATAAGGAATAGCAATAGAATAGAGGCTGGACGAATACGCCAGCCCCGGACAAAGCGAGCAACGATCAACCGGACAGCGACCGGATCCGCCTCAGCGACGGGAACAGCACCATCCACAGCCCCGCGACGACAAGCGTGCCGACGCCGCCGATGAAGGCGGCCGGTACCGTCCCGACAAGCCCGGCCAAGGTGCCCGATTCGAATTCGCCAAGCTGATTCGAGGTCCCGATGAACAGCGAGTTGACCGCATTCACCCTTCCGCGCATCTCGTCCGGCGTTTGCAATTGCACGAGCGACGACCGAATGACGACGCTGACCACGTCCGAAGCGCCAATGAGCAGCAGCGCGATGATCGACAGGGTCAGATTCTTCGATACGGCGAAGAGCATGGTCGATAAGCCGAAGATGCCAAGCGCACCGAACAACAGCGGCCCCACCGCTTTCTTAAGCGGGAAGTATCCGATGACGAGCGACATGAGCAGCGCGCCGACCGCCGGCGCCGTCCGCATCAGCCCGAGACCCCAAGGTCCCGTATGCAAAATATCCTGCGCGAATATCGGCAGCAGCGCCGTCGCCCCGCCGAGCAGAACGGCGAACAGATCGAGCGAGATCGTTCCGAGAATGACCGGATGGCGATAGACGAACCCTAGGCCCGAGAACATGGAGCGCAGCGTGGGGCGCGCCACTTGCTGCCTGCCATGCTCGACGCGAATGACGAACGCGAGAATCCCCGCGGCAAGCAGCACGATGGCAGACGTCGCATACACGTAATTCGCTCCGGCCGAAATCAGCAATCCGCCCAGCGCCGGTCCGATAATCTGCGCCGTCTGCCCGGCCGAGGTGCTCCACGAAATGGCTTGCTGCAGCAATTCCTTCGGTATCAGCTGGGGCAGCAGCGCCGAGGAGGCCGGCCCTTCGAACGAGCGGCAGGCGCCGAGCAGCGCGGCCGCGACCAGTATTTGCTCCCGGCCCAGCCACCCTTCGATGCTGCCGAACAGCAGCAAGGCGGCAATTCCGCTTTCAACGAACAGACAACAGGCGACGATCAGCCTGCGGTCGAAGCGGTCCGCGACATGGCCGACGACGAAGGTAAGCAGTACCATGGGAAGAAACTGGGCAAGGCCAACCAGACCGAGACTGAAGGCGTCCTTGGTCAGCACGTACATTTGCCAGCCGATCGCCACGGAGAGCATCTGGAAGGAAGTCGAGGATATGACGCGCGACAACCAGTAATTCATGTAATAGGGCTGTTTAATAACAGAAGCATTGGGCTCAAGCATGCTGAAAATACATCCTTTCCGTAAGGCACGAAACCCGTATTCAAAACTCGCTTTTACTAACTTACCACAATTCCCGGTTTGACACATTAATGCGTTAATGGAATGCGGAACGGGCGGCTTCGAACAGGCTGGCGCGAAACGGCGGAACGGCCGGGCGGAACGGGCATGGTGGAACGCGGAACGGCGGAAGGCGGGACGGCTGGGCGGAAGGCGGGATGGTGAAACGGCGGCACGGCCGGACGGAACGTCAGAACGGGAAGGCGGAACAGCGGAAGGCGGCACGGAACGGCCGTAAATATAAGCCGGATCCAGCGCCCGCCTCCCTGAGCGGTGCGCGACACGAAGAAGAACCCGGCAGCGCCTGCCGGGTTCTTCCTTGTATGCTTGCATCCGCCATGCTTATTGGGGAAGAAATTGTTCGAACAGTTTCTCCGCCCAGCGCTGGTTCGCTTGCACCGTGCGGCCTGCGTTATGCGGCGTGTGCACGACATTATGCCTGCCCAGCAGTTCGTCATCCAGCGGCAGCGGCTCGATATCGAACACGTCGGCGGCAAGGCTGATTTCATCGTTCACCACGCGCTCGCGAATCGCCTTCATGTCGCAAATGTCGGCACGCGTCGCCAATACGACCAAGCAGCCTTTTGGCAGGGCGTGAATCATTTCCGCGGTCACCAGTCCCCTCGTTTGAGGCGTTAACGGCACCATCGGCACGAAAATCTCGGCATCCTGGACGAGCCGCTCGAGATGCCATTCTTTCCGGGCGCCCGCCCGGTGGAAGGAAGGCTCCGGCGCGAACGGATCCCATGCCGCGACATCGGCTCCCAGCATATGAACGAAGCTGGCATAGCGGGAAGCAATGTTCCCTGCGCCGACGATACGGATGCGCTTGCCTTCAATCGTGCCGTTCGTGAAGTTCGGATCATCGCCGAACTGATGCCCTCTTACTGGCGGATTGCTCACGCCGGTGATCGGCTCGTAGTCCCAAGGCTGCAAGCTCGTCAGAATTTCATGATGGGTCTGCGGAATTCTCCGCAGCCCGCACAACGTTAACGCCAAGCCGAACTCGGATACCGATTGGCCCCAATAGCCTTCGCTCGGTTGACGGTATAAACGGACTTCGGCGTCGGCTAACAGCTGCTTCTGCTCGTCGGACAGCGAGCCGCCATAGGCGTCTGTCAGGATTGCCGCTTCTCTCAAGCTGCCGAAGGCGCGCAGGCAATCGGTCGTCACGTCGACGGTCAGCGAGACCAATCGCGTTACGCTGCCCGGGTCCGGAACGAGCTGACCCAGCTTGCCTGACTCGTCGGCCTGCAGACGAATGAGTTCGGCGGGACCCTGCGCGGCAAACAGCTTGTGGAAATGATCGACTGTCCACGGCCATACGACTTCGAAACGGGGATGAACGATAATGACGGTTCTCATAGGATATCCTTCTCCTTTAGATTCAATTGGCGGCGGCGAATGCTTGCCAGCCTGCATTCAGTTCGTCCGGATCGGTACTGCCGCAGAAGACGATAATCCGATAGCGAGAGGTTTCCACTTCATCTTTGGCCAGCTGCCACGGTCCCGTGATGCATCTGCTCGGCGAGATGCCCAATTCGTAATCCACGCGCCATGGCACGGGATGCTCGGCGTTGCCCGGATGATCCATGAACGCGAAACCCGCCTGATCGGCACGGCCTTCGATCGGCATGCAGCAAGCCGACCAGCGCGCGCGCTGTCCTTCGCCTTCTTCATTGATTTGACCTTCGCTATTCAGCACTTGACCGCCAAGTTCACGCCGATAAGGCATGCGCAGGAAAAGCCCGCCGTACGCGTATTGCCCGAACGTCAGATCGACGGCCGCCTTCAAGGACCAGTCGAAATCAATGCTGTAGCGGCCGCCTTGATCTTCCAGCCGCCACTGCTGTAATTCCATCAGCAGCGGCTTGCCTGCCGGATCCAGGTAGAGCGTCTCCACTTCCCAAGAAACGCGGCATCCGTCAACGACGGCTGGTTGCAGCGGCAGAGGCCGGAAGCTCCCGTCATTAGGATCGTTCAACAGCCCTTCCGTCCAAAATCCGACGCCGTTCACATCGTTCAATCCGATATAGAGCCCATGCTGCCAAGGATGGTGCGAAGGCACGTCCTCGGTTAGAATTCCGTTGCCGTCCGGAGCAAGTATCGGATGGATATACGGACGCTTGTCCGACTGGGCATGCTGTTCGAGAATCGGCACGGCTTCATTGCCGCGGTAAATCCGGATGCACGTTTCCGTGCTTTCCGCTCTTAATTGGGACGTTTGCATCGCGCTGCCCTCCCTTATCTTCTTGGAAATACCGGAAGCTTGACCTGCTCGCCATTGCGCATTGCCGATTCGTGGGCGCAAATGCCGGCACAGGTCCAATTCGCCGACGTATAGACATCCGGGAAGGCGGCGCGTTCCTCGACGATGCTCATAATAAACTCATGCGCCAAGTGCGGATGCGATCCCCCGTGGCCGCTGCCTTGCGTGAAGGATAAGTGGACATTTTCGGCAGCATCGTAGACGCCTTCAGTCGTGTACTTACGGATTCCTTCGGGGAGCAGATGCGCATAATCGGGGATTTCAACCCGCTCGGCCTGCTCTCCGGTGAAGATAACGGGGGACTCGCCCTCCAGCTGCTGCCATTCGAAGCTCATTCGATCGGCATATACGTCGAAGCTCTCCACGTATTCGCGCGACGTTTCGAATAAGGAACGCGTTACTTCCATCGCCAGATTGGAATCGCGCAAACGGAATAAGGCCGACTCTACGGCGAAGGGCGATCCGTATTTCTCCGTCAGGTTTTCCGCGATTTGGCCCGAACCGAGGCAGGATACGAAGTCGGCTTCTTGATCCGCCAGCGCCAGAAGCGGACTGACCGCATGCGTCGCATAGTGCATCGGCGGGAGTCCTTCCCAGTATCCCGGCCAGCCGGCCATCTCTTGCTGATGCGCCCCGCGCAGAAACTGAATGCGCCCCAGTTTGCCGGCGTCGCGCAGGCCTTTGACGTAGAGAAACTCGCGCGTATAGACGCAGGTTTCCATCATCATGTAGTTCTTCCCTGACTGCTGCTGCGCCTCCACGATCCGCCGGCATTCTTCCACGGTCGTCGCCATCGGCACGGTACAAGCGACATGCTTGCCTGCCAGAAGCGCTTTGATGCTCTGTTCCGCATGGTTCGGAATCGGGGAATTAATATGAACGGCGTCGATGTTCTCGTCTTTCAGCATCTCGTCGAAGTCGGAATAGCGGACGGCAATGCCGAAGTGGTCGCCGATTTGATTCAGCTTCTCCGTCGTACGCTGACAGATCGCATACATCTCGGCGTGCGGATGGTTCTGATAAATCGGAATAAACTCCGAGCCGAAGCCCAGCCCGACAATGGCTACGCGTAGTCGTTGACTCATTCGGGTCATCCTCCCTGTAAGCGCTCTTAATACTTTAACTGTATGCGTTGGCGTCCAAGAAGTCGATGCGATTATTTGTTTGGAAAATGAGATTTTTTACATCTATCGGATGCTGTAAATAAGCTTTCGGACCCTGTATAGTAGGATATATTAGGAAGAGGGGTCGGGATGATGAGCGCATTCATGCTGCCGAAACGCAAGCAGGTCGCCTTATTGATTGAAACGTCGAACGAATACGCCCGCGGACTGTTGAGCGGCGTCAATGCCTATCTTCGCGAGCATTCGTCCTGGTCCGTGTCGCTGGGCGAATACAGTCGGAACCATATTGACTTGACCTGGCTGCGCCATTGGCATGGCGACGGCATTATCGCGCGCATCGAGAATGACCAGACGGCGCGGTTCATTCGGGACTCCGGGCTCCCGGCTATCGATCTCAGCGCCTCAAGGCGGATTCCCTCGCTGCCCTGCGTGGAAACCAACGACCAATCCATTGCGATCATGGCGGCCGATCATTTTATGGAACGGGGCTTCGAGCACTTTGGCTTCTACGGGGATTCGCATTTTCAGTGGTCTACGCTGCGGGGGACGTATTACGAGGACTATCTGGTGTCGAAGGGCTATTCCTGCCAAAGCTTCATTACTCCGGCGGATGCCTTGCATGAGCAGTCTTGGCATTCGAACAAAGAGGAGCTGTTCCAATGGCTGAAGGAGCTGCCCAAGCCGATCGGCATTATGGCTTGCTACGACATTCGCGGCCAACAGCTGCTCGAAGCTTGCCGGCTCGCCGGGGTCTCGGTTCCCGACGAGGTGGCCGTCATCGGCGTGGATAACGATGCGCTCTTGTGCGAATTGTCCAATCCGCCCTTATCCAGCATCCAGACAAACGCGCTGAGGACCGGTTATCGCGCGGCCGAGCTGCTTGACCGCATGATGGCGGGCGAGTCGTTGGACAACCAAATCGAGCTGATCGAGCCGATCAGCATTCAAGTCCGATTATCATCGGATGTACTGGCCGTAGAGGATAAGATCGTCTCCGACGCTATCCGGTTTATTCGCAACCATGCGCATGAAGACATTCAGGTGCAGGATATTCTCGACCATTGCTCCGTTTCGCGCCGCAAGCTGGAAAGCCGGTTTCAGAAGGAGCTCGGCCGCACCCCGCACGATGAAATTCTGGCCGTCAAAATCAAACTGGTCAAACGCCTCTTAGAAGAAACGAAGCTGAGCCTGGCCGCCATAGCCGAACGCGCCGGGTTCAAGCATACCGAATATATGAGCGTGGCCTTCATGCGCGGCACCGGCATCAGGCCGGGCCAGTACAGGAAGAATATGCGGCTCCTCAAATAAACGCTTCTTCTATAGGAGCGGATATAGGAACGGATACGTAGCGGATAAGTAGCAGATAAGAGCAAAAGGCACCCGGTGGGGATGCCTTTTGCTCTTTTATATGCGGTGCGTCATCCCAGGCAGCTGCGACCGTTGAAAATGCTGGCGCCTGGTACCAAAGTCTACCATCCGCTTACACGATCGGCCACCTATAAGATTACTCCGTTGACCGATGTGACAGATCGTCGCATCCACTATAGTTAACTTAACAAACAAGAACACCGACAAGGAGGCGCCGTTTTGAGACGTAAAACCTGCCTGCTGATAACCGCCGCGGCGGCTATCACGGCCATCCTGGCAACAGGCTGCGTATATGCGAAATCCGACGGTGGCGCACTTCTGCACAACTGGTACGAGAACCGCTCGCAGCAAGTTACCGATCAGATCAAGACTTCAGCCGCCGCGAAACGCGTACAAGCTTCCGCGAAGCTGGACGAGCGGTCGGAGGAACTGGCGAACGATGCCCGCAAAGAAATTTCGACGACGGCAAGAGCCCGGATCGATGAAGTAACCAAGCAGCTTCAAGCTGCCGGACGTTCCTACATCGGCCAGATCGATGATGCGAAGGACGGATTAACCGCTGACCCCGGCTTCCAACAGGTTTTCGACAACTACGTGGACGAGGTTAACCGCACGAGTACCGAAGAGCTTGATCAACTTGCTGTGGACACGATCGACGAGTTAACGCAGCAATTAGGCAATTAGCTTCCGAAACCAACCATTAAACCAAACCAAAGGAGATTGATGAAAATGAAATTTATCAAAACTAAAGTAGCAGCAGGCGTAGTCGCAGTAGGTATGCTCGCATCGATGGGTACAGTATTCGCAGCAACGGATGCAGGCGGACAACTTCACAACTGGTACGACGCTGCTCTTGGCACAGTAAAAACTGCCATCAACGGCGATTTCGCCACTTACAAAACGACTAAATTGGCTGCGCATAAAACGGCCGTTGACGGAATCATTTCAAAAGCACAGAACGACATCCGCGACGAAGGTAACAAGAAAATCGGTGAAGTGAATGCAGCCGTTACTAGCCAAACAACCCAATACGGAAACCAGCTCGACGGAGCCAAAGGCGAGATTCTTGCCAGCATGCCAGCTCAATTCGACGCTTTCGTATCGACTACAAATACGGCAACGGATACTCAGCTTACACCAATTGCTACCCAAAACCGTACAGATATCAATAACGCGATTAAAAACCATTTAGGCGTGTACACAGGACGTCTCGACTTGAATAATCCAGATTCAAGAACAGCAGCTACGCTTACAAATAAGAAAAAAGAATTAACTGATAAAATCAACGATGTCAAAACTGCTTTACAAACAGCTTTGAATAGTGAAAAATCGACTGCAACGACAGAGATCCAAAACTACTTGAATGCCCAACTCACAGACCTTGAAGCGCAGCTGCAAGCTCTGGCAGATACAGGCGTTGCTGATGCTAAAAACAAGCTCGATGCTAAAGCCACAACAGTGTTGAATAACGCTCTTGGCGAGCTGGACGCTATCGTTGACGGAATCGACAACTAATACCGCTTCACTTGCAAACCTACGGAAGGAAGCCCTGCTGACAGGGCTTCCCCGTTATTTTTTATCAAACATGACAGGAAGGAGCGATCCAGATGAAGATCGGAAATCGGAAGCTTGGAAATAAACGGATCAACAAGAAAGTCGCAGCTGGTATTGTTTTTTTAATGGTCACCTTCACGGGGACAATGGGTATTGCTTATGCGGACGTCGATATTGCCGGCACGCTGCAGTCCTGGTTCAACAAGAAGACGGATCTTGCAGTCACGAGTTTGACGCAGTCCATCCAAAGCGAAACGGACACGCAGAAGGCCCAGTTGAAAAAAGAATTGCAGCTACGACTCGAAGCATCCGCACAGGAGATCGATACGTTTACGGAAGAGCAGCGAACGAAATATATCGCAGCCATCCAGAAGCACGCCGCTGAATTGATCGCATCGATGAACATTAACAATGATCAGGATCGCCAGCAAATTCAAGCCAAGCTTCAAACGATAACGGACAGCGCCATGCAAGCAATGGATACGCTATCCGGCAGCTACACCCCGCCTGCCGTGGTTTACACGCCGCCGGTCGTTGAATCGACGCAGCCGGCCGAAGACACGGCGCAGCAGCCTCAAGAGACTCAACAGCCTGCCGAAGATGCAGCACAGCAGCCTCAAGAGACTCAACAGCCTGCCAAAGATGCAGCGCAGCAGCCTCAAGAGACTCAACAGCCTGCCGATGGCGCAGCGCAGCAGCCTCAAGAGACCCCGCAGCCGGCCGAAGATGCAGCGCAGTAACCTCTTGGCCCCATAGTACCAAGCATGTCACGAACCACGCCGTAACAGGCGTGGTTCGTGCTAGCGCCCAACAACAACAAGGTGGTGACTGATCGTCCATGCAGGAACTGCAGCAGCCTATATCCGAACCGCCAGACAATACGCCCAAAGCCATCTCGCCCTTGAAGACATTTTGGAGCTGGCTCCGCCTGGTCATCGTCCTGGGCGTCATATTCCTTGTCATCCATAACTTATTCGGCTTAGATCGCGTATCCGGCAATTCCATGAATCCTACGCTAGCCAACGGCAATGTATTGTTCATTAATAAGCTAGCTATGTTGTTCGAGTCGCCGAAATACGGGGACGTTGTCGTTATCGACTCCACGGCTCTGGGCTATAACATCGTCAAACGGGTTATCGCCGTCGGCGGAGACCGGATCGCTATCAACGATGGTACCATTTACGTCAACGGCGAACCGCTAACGGAGCTTTATACGTACGGGAAGTCCGAGGATATGGCCGAAATCCTGGTCGAACCTGGCCATGTGTTCGTTGCCGGGGACAATCGCGACCTCGGCGAAAGCCTCGACAGCAGGGATCCTAAGCTCGGACAGGTCGATCAATCCGAGATCAAAGGTTTCGTAGCCTGCTCCTTGTGGCCGATGCACGGCATCGCAAAGCCTTTGAAACTATAAGAAAAGGCAATTCGCCTGGCGAGAAGCGCCGGTGAATTGCCTTATTTAAAATAGATTGGATATGGCTAGACCAGCTCGAATTGCACGAGCCCCTTGGACAATGCGTATAAAGCGGCTTGCGTACGATCGCTCAGATTCAGCTTGGACAAGATCTGGCTGACATGTTTCTTCACCGTGAATTCGGTAATATACAGCTCGCTGGCGATTTCTTTGTTGGAACGCCCTTTACCGAGCGAAATGAACACTTCCAGCTCCTTGGGCGTCAGCTCGGCGAATGCCGTCTCCTCGGCAGTAGGACCCATCATATTATCCATGAACACCGGATCGTAGAATTTACGACCGCGCGCAACGACTTCCACTGCGTATAATAAGTCCTCCGGCGTCGCTTCTTTCAGGCAAATGCCTTCGACGTCGAGCGATTTCGCAAGCCGCAGCTCGCTGCTGGTCGCGGAAGAGGTTAGTATGAGAAATTTGCAACGGTGTCCAAGCGTACGCGCCCGTTGAATGAAATCCAGACCGTTATCCTTGCCCAAATTCAGGTCAACGAGTACAACGTCGGGCCGCATGAGCTCCATCATCTCCAAGGCTTCCTTCGCATTCGATGCCTCTCCTACGATATCCATCTTGCTGCCCGTTCCTACTACCATGCGAATTCCTTGCCGTACCAGCGGATGGTCATCGAGAATAATGATTGTAGTCATGTCTCTAGCCTCCAATAACAAATAAGTATATGATATAACCACCAAATATAATCCTCTGCTAGAACCAATTTCCATTCTATAGCATCTATGACTTTTTGACTACTACTAAAATAGATTAGGGGAATAAATTGTGTCGATTTTACACCGAAAAGGCATTATTCACGCTACTTTAGGCTGTAGGTGTATTTTCTTAATACTAGGACTTTCGATCTATTCGGTTAAGACCGATGACCACTCGGCCAGCTTTGCCCTGGTAGCGATCGGTATATTAACCGCGTCTAGCTTGATATATCTGCATGCCTCTCGCAGGCTCGCCGCGGCCTTCATTCCCGTTGACCTTCTCTTCGGACTCTATCTTCTCGCAAGCTCGGGCGGAATCGACGGACCTTTTATTTGTTACAGCCTGTCCGGATTGTTTCTACTGAAGAGACATACGACCTGGAAGCACTATTATCCGATCACGCTGGTCTATTTGCTGCTGCTGCCCATTATCGTCGGACTCCTGGAAGAAGAAGCTCTCCCCCGATACCTGAGGGAACATGCCGTCTACGTTATCTATGTCGTTATTTTCTATGGCGTAATCATGGCCGTGCATATGAACGCCAGAAACATGAATGCCCATTTCCGAAGCCTGGCGCATATCTATACATCTGCCGGCTTGGAGCCTCATTCCGATCTTCAAATAATCGTTCGGCAGACGGAAGCCGCGCTAAGCAAGCTGCTGGGCGGACGCGATGTCTGGATTTGCGCGAACGCATCGGATAACGGGCACGAGCCGGAGCAAAGCTGGATGCATACGTATTTCGCCAATTGTCTGCGAAATAACCCCGCCGCCGGCACCAAGGCGTACATACGGCTGCCGTCACCCGTTGGCGAGTTAACTCCGCTCTACCTTCGCAAGCTGCAAATGCCGGATGAAACCGACTACGGATGGCTGCTGATCAACACAGACGAGCACGAGCTTTCCCAATTGCAAATGACTTACGTTCAACTCATCCTGAGGAAATTCATGAGCGATTACGACGTGATTAATCAAGTGAACGCCATCCGAACCCGCGCCGTAGCTGCTGAAAGGGACTATATCGCTCAAGATATACACGATGGCATCGCGCAAGAGCTCTTCTTCCTCTCCGTTCAATTGTTCCAACTGAAGAATGCCGTGCAGAAGGACAGTCCAAGCCAAGCCTTACCGATCTTGGCGGAGCTGGAGACCAAGGTGAAGGAAAGCCACCGGAATATCCGCAAATTCATCGTGGATCTCAAAGGGGAGAAACGACGGTTCAATCTTCGGGATGCGATCGAAAACATGCTGAACCGCATGACGGCGAACAGCGGCGTCACGCTCGTCTTCCGCAGCAATGGCTGGGTCGCGCAGGAGAAAATCGAAATCGAGGAAGCACTCTATCACTTCATTGAGGAATCCGTCAACAACGTGATGAAGCATGCCGAAGCCAAGCGGCTTCAAGTTACTCTTGAGGTAACGAGCGTCCAATGGACGGTCCTCGTCAGCGATGACGGCAAAGGCATGGATTGGGGGCAGACCGAGCTTACGGGCAAACTCGGAATCGCGGGGATGACGAATCGCATTAAGGCATTGAACGGCTCGGTGAACATACATTCGCAAGTCGCCGAAGGAACAACCATCACGGCCGCAATTCCACGCGAAAGGAGCATGGCTTATGTATAAAGTGGTCATCGCGGACGACCGTCCGCAAGCCCGTCAGGGACTTCATCTCTTATTGGACTGCTGCGGCAATTATACGATCGTGGGTGAAGCGGCCGATGGATCCGAAGCGTTGGAGCGGTCCGCGGCGCTGTCGCCGGATTTGCTGCTGACGGATTTGAAAATGCCCGGCCTATCGGTCATTGAAGGCGCCCGCCATCTGAAAGCCATCCATCCGTTCATCAAGATTATTATTTTGACGGCCTTCGACGAGAGTGAAGATATTTACCGCGCCATGCATGCCGGCATCGACGGTTACTTGATGAAAGACACGGACCCCGAACAGATCCTGAGTGCGATTCAACAAGTCATGGACGGCTCTCCCTTCTATCAGTCCAAAGTGAATACGGAAATTTCCGACACCGGGAGCTATGCATATGAAAGTTAATGCCTTGTTAACGATGCCCATTCAGCGGATGCTGATGATCCTCATCGGGAGCATCTCTGCCGGCATGGCCGTCGTCAGCCTGTTGGACAAGAGCTTCCGCGCCGGCTTCGACAGCTTGGATACGGTATGGATCTCCTTGACGATTGCAATCAGCTCCTGGGGAATGTACGGTGTTCAGCGGCATCTGCCTGCGCGTCACGGATTGAGCAAGCTGCTCGCGGTCTGGTATATCTTGCTGGCAGCGGTCTTCATATCGCTCTACATGCCGGCATTCATCGTACAGATTTGGGGCATTTTCCTGTTCTACCCGATCCTGATCAGCCTCATCGCTTCGTTCAAGGAATACGTTTATGCCTCCGGTATGTTCTTCCTCTATAATCTGGTTTACACGTTGTTCATCCCGGCATTCGCGAAGGCGAATGGCAGCGTCACCATCTCGGATATCGTTCTGGAGCTGCTGCTTGCGCTCGGGAGCGTGCTGCTTGGAGGCATCATTCTGATCGCCGCCCATCAGCTGAAGAAGAAGCATGAAGAGCAGTTCTTCCAGCAGCAGAAGCAGCAAGTGCTGAACACGCTGCAGTGTTTCATCCCGGTGGGGGAACGCAAAACCCAAACCTCGCGCAAGGAAATCAGCGATATGAGCAGCTTAATCAAGGCGCTCTGGCGAACGTACGGCGGCGAGGCCTCCAAGGAATGGGAGATCGAGCTGCTGTCTCTCCTTCACTTCGTGAGCCGGGTTAAGCTTCCCGATTATATGTTCGAGAAGGAAGGCAAATTATCGGAATTCGAGCTTGAAGTGGTGCAGGAGCATTGCTATATGGCGAAAGAGCTTTGCGCGGGAATCCCCGGATTCGAGGAAGTAGAGCAGGTATTTCTGTATCATCACGAGAAGGTCGATGGCACCGGCTATCCGTTCCGGTTGAGTGGCGAGCAAATTCCCGTGCTCTCCCAGATGCTCGGTATTGTCGAGGTTTTCATTGCGATCACTACGCCGAGGTCTTACCGGCAGGTCATGTCGGAACAGGCGGCTTACGAAGAGATTCGCAAGATGTCGGGCAGCTTCTTCCGCCCCGACATTATCGAAGCGTTCGGCAAGGTAATTCAGTAATTTAATGCTTCGATGGTTTGATGGTTCGATGACTCGGTAACTCGATAACCCGATGACTCGATAACTAATCGATGCTATGATTGTATATCCCTGTAATCCCAACCGAATGCTTCAATGATTCGGTGCGCTTGCTGCATGCTTGCTGCCTCCTTGAAGCAGTCCGGTTCATGATTAGCGCCCCTCGCCTCTCCTACAGTATGCTAATCTCGGAGCAGGGCGAGAGCAGGGTGAAGCGTTCCTCCAAGCGTATGCGCGCGGCATCGTCCTTGAATGCGCTTTCGCGGAAAACGACACGAAGCGGTTGCTGCTCGGCAATGGCTTCGATGACCGATTCCGGCAGATCGCGGTCGAAACAGGCCAATAGCGCGTTTCCGTCTACATCGTACACGGTCTTGCCCTCGCTCGTCTTCCTCCCCATCGGTAACGATAGCTCGAGACCAAGCCCCAGCATCGCCTGGACAAGCACGTCTTCCCCCGTACGCTCTTCCTTGATCGTGCTGATTGCCGGGCCGTCAAAGCCCAGACTGTCCGGCCTATCATACGCCTCTGTCATATTGGTGTCGTCAAGCCGGTACACACGGAATCCGTAATCGATGTCCGCGGAGGTCCCCTCCTTCATCTTGCTCCCGGCGCGGCGTATACGTTCCTTGCCGATTTCGCAAATGTTGGCGTAGCCGGCTCTGCGGGCCTCTGATCCTTCAGCCGTCTCTTCCGGAAGCTGGATCATGATATATTTGCGGTGCCCGCCGTCCTCGGCATTCAGCTGCATGACCGCATGCGCCGTCGTTGCGGATCCGGAGAAGAAATCGACGATCAGATCGTCTGCTTCCGTTGTCAGCGACAATAAGAATTGAATGAGTTCGTATGGTTTGGAATAGTCAAAAACCTTCGCCCCGAATAAGAGCTCCAGCTTCTTGGATGCTTGCGTGCTTGAATACTCCTCGATCAATCCTAACGGCCGGTTGGTTCTGACGATCGGTTCATCTTGATTATCCACATTCATGTATTGCTTGCTGTACACTTGCCAATCGCCCTTATGATCCTTCTTCATGACGATAAAACCGTTGTCCAGGCCCCACTTTACTTTGGCCTCCGACCATCTCCAGCACGCCTGTTTACTGCCTATGGCAGGTCTGATCTGCCTGCCGTCGGGAGCCGTAATGGGATAGTCCAGCGAGGCCGAGTATTGTATGCTGGCTTGGTTTAATTTCTGCAAATAATAGCTGCCGCGTTTCTCCGCATGCTCGTCTTGCAGCGTATACCGGCTTTCGTTCGATATCCGTACGCCTTTGATGGATAGATGCTTCACGGACTTGGCGTAACACAGAATATATTCGTGTTTCACCCGGAAGTGTTTGCTGTCCGAACCTCCGCCGCCCTCCTTATTCGCCCAGATCAGGTTGGCTACGAAGTTGTCGGCACCGAATACTTCGTCGCAAAGCATCTTCAGATTTGCCATTTCGATGTCGTCGATGCTAATGAACATCACGCCGTCTTCCTTCAGCAGTTCCCGGGCAATTCTCAGTCTGGGGTGCATGTCCGACAGCCAGTCGCCGTGGCTCTTATAGTCGTCTTTATAAATAAAATCCTTCCCGGTATTGTACGGCGGATCGACATAGATGCATTTCACTTTATTCAGGTACGATCGCTGCAGCAGCTTGAGTATTTGCAGATTCTCACCCTCGATATACAGGTTCCGCGTGCTGTTCCAGCACATGCTATCGTGGATAATGGGCCGCAGCGTCATCTGCACAGGCGCATTGGCGGAGAGAATCGTCTCCTTCTTGCCCGGCCATGTCAATTGGTAGCGTTCTTTGGTTCCTTCGACTAGAACATCGGACAGCTCCTGCCGCAAGAGGTCAAAGTCGATCGCCTGTCTGACTTGCCCGTCCGCAGTTCTCGCTTCCTTCACTACACCCGGGAATAGTTCTGCGATTTTATCTATATTCCCCTTAACCTTATCGGTTGTTTGCATCGATAATCGATTCATCGGATCCCCCTCGTTATCGCGCTCCCGCCTGCTGCAGCATCTGTGCGATTTCGGCCATACGATTCCGCCTTGCATGCTGCAATGGCGTTATCCCGTCCCGATCGGCGATGTTCACATCGGCTCCATGGTCAATAAGAAGCCGGGCAATCTGTTGATGCTTCGGTCCGCCGGGAGTCAGAATGACGACTTCAAGCAGCGCAGTCCAGCCTAAACGGTTGATATGATCGATGTTCACGTCGGTCGTTGCGAGCAGCGCGCGTACGTTCTCGACATGG
Source organism: Paenibacillus rhizovicinus (assembly GCF_010365285.1). Lineage (NCBI taxonomy): Bacteria > Bacillati > Bacillota > Bacilli > Caryophanales > Paenibacillaceae > Paenibacillus > Paenibacillus rhizovicinus. Next base: position 3,725,661 of record NZ_CP048286.1, on the reverse strand, counting down.
CCTTTCTCTGCCGCGGGTATGAGTGCGTTTCCCCCGTATCGGTTCGTTAACCGGGTATCCGCCCCTGCTGCAATAAGGAGCTTCAGGATGTCCAGCAATCCTTCAGCGCCGGCATACAGGAAAGGGTTGTCATTGATCTTGTCTTGCAGATTGATATCCGCTCCGGCAGCAATCAGCCATCGAACGATTTCCGGCTTGTTCGCATGCGTTGCAGCCATAATGGCGGTTCTCCCTCGGCTATCCTGACCGTTAATATCAGCCCCGTCTTCCACCAGCCGCGCGACATCCTTCAAGTCTCCGCGTTCGGCAGCGGCGATCAGCGCTCTGTTCATAGCCAACACCCTCCCCCTGACAGCAAGATTATTCCATTCTTCCTCGATGATACACCGGAGAGGAAGGATCGTAAACAAACGAAGAAAGGCTACCTGTATTCGGTAGCCAGCTGCTTCGCTTACGTATAAAATGCCGGTCATCGCTTGTCCGGAAATTTGATCCTCTTATTCGGTGTTGCTTTGTATTGCTTAATGTCACTATCACGCTTACGGTATCGCTCAGAATCATTTGGTATTACTCGGAATTACTAGGTATTACTCAGCATTACTAAGTAACACTAGAAGGCCCTCGATGTTTCATCATGCCACTTCTTATTGCTCGATCACCCGGTATAACTCAGCATTACCTGATATTACGCGGTATTACTAAGTGTTACATAGTATTACCTAGCGTTCCCGAGTATTACCCAGCATTGCGGAATACAGGTATCGCCCCACATAACAACCTGAGTATCGGCATCAACTCCAAGCCTCGATATCCTCATCGTCGATCTCTTCCGCCTCATCGGGCTCGGAAGAAGAAGCCGGCTCCGTTAGCCCCGCTTCCTCCTCGGCCGACTCCTCATCCTCATTCTCCTCGATCGTCTCGACGGTCTCGATCGCGGCGGCCAGCTGCTGCCGATCCGCCAGCAGCGCCTGATACCGGCCTTCTCCCCGTGGATCCGGGGCGTCATGCAAACCCGTTCGCTCTGCGGGGATGTAAGCCTGCAAATTCCGTACGCCATTCGACTGGATCTCCTTCTCGATCAGATAGCGAAAAGAATCCATCAAATTCGATTGCGCATTGAGCCAGGCCATTACGAGCGGATCCTCGGTCTTCTTGGTTTTCAAACTAATATTGCCGCCGGGAAGCTTCGTCTTCTTCATCTGCGTCACCTCGACCTGTCTGGCTCATTATGCAGGCTGCTCCGCTTTGCCTTTGAGCGCCTCGTAAATCTTGCCCCGCACGAACGCGTCGAGTCCCGCCGCGTTCAACTGCACGGCGTCGTCGGCTGGAATATAGAGCAGTTTGATTTCCCGCTCGTCGCAGGTCTCCTTCAAGTACGGGTACAGGACGGAACGCATCACGATGCTGCCGCCGCCGTAGACGCAGATAACGTCGATCTCGTTGCGCGCCTTGGTCAGTTGTTTCTTCACGTGCTGCACGATTTGCTTCACTTGGCTTTCGAGCGGCCGCCGCAATGTTTTCAACGCCCTGGCATGGTACTTATGCTTCGGATTCTTGATCACGTCGCTGAAGAATTGTCGCGGGCTGTCCGGCAAATGAATGAGCCGATTGAACTCCTGCAGCGCTTCCTCGATCGCATACCCCGCCCCATGGTGGCTGCCATGAATGAATTGACGCAGAAACTTATTGCCCTCCGTGATCGGATACTCCGTAGACCCGTCGCCGATATCGACATGGAGAATGCGTTTATCCTTGAAATAACTGCCGTTGAACTTCTTATCTATGCCGTATGCCGCTGTAAAATCGGCGAAGATCTCCCCTTCTCGCCAGTTCCCCGCCGCATCCTTCTGCAGCGCGAATATGACCGGCGTCGCTTCGGGCACGACCTTCACGAATGGGAATACGAGATTGACGGCTACGCGCTTAACGCCCAAATGGACCGTCACATGATGCATGCCGGACGTAAACCGTCTCTCGAACTTGGCGGAGGTCTCGTCCGTATGCTGGGTGACGGGCAGCGCCGTTGCCATATCGACTTCCACGTCGATTTGCGCCGGAATGGCCTTCTCTTCCTCAACCGCCTTCTGAACGGCCACGGCAGCGATTTGAGCCAGCGTATTAATGATCGGCAAATCCATATCGCTCTTCGAATCAATGCCAATCTGAATCGTATCGATGATTTCGCCGCTTTCCAGCGCAAACTTCCCTACGTAGTACATCCCCGGCCTCGCGGCAGGCGAGTCAATGGTCACGACCAGTTGATCCTGCAAATGCTTCACAAAACTCTCCGGCGCCTGCTCTTCGCTCCACGGAAGCTCGTCCACTCTGCAATTCACGTTCGGCTGCTGAATCAAATGGCCATCGATGATCAAGTCATGCTCGCTGTTTCCGTTATCGTTGCCTACAAAGAAATGATAGTTCATTATCGATTTCCTCCTTAGGGTAAGGAATATATCCCTTAGTATTACTTTGCCATACGAAGTATGCGTTAACAAATACCTAGAGACCCACGGCCCATTAATCTTCTCTCATTTGATTTTGTCGGAATGTGCTGGATTTAGGCCTGTTTTGCAGCATCGAAAATAGACCCCCCGCACAGGCGAGCATCAACCTGCATGGGGGGTCTTGCATATGGACCACGAAACTGCCGGGATATGCGGATCCCTCGGCATTAATCCTTCTTATAGTGTTCTTTCAGAATACCGGAACTCTTAACCGTTCTTGATCAGGTAAACCTTGGCTTTACACTTATTTACCCGAAAGGTCTTGATTCCTCGACCGGAAACCAACAAAATAAGGAGAACGATTCGCGCCAGGCACGCTCGGCCGTTCGTTTAATCCGCATGACGCATAGTCACATCGTGAAAGGTGAATGGAATTCAACATGGAATTATCTCATCCCGTATCCGGCAAATCCGCCGCACGCCAATCGTCCTCGCTCCCGCTGCTCTCGTTAACGATCGGGGCGTTCGCGATCGGCATGACGGAATTCGTAATTATGGGCATTCTTCCGAATGTCGCGCAAGATTTGAATGTCAGTATTTCAGCCGCGGGACAGCTCATTACGATGTACGCGCTCGGAGTCGCGGTCGGCGCTCCGATTCTAACGATGCTGACCCACAAAATCCCGCAAAAGCAACTGCTATGCTTCCTGATGGGACTATTCATCCTAGGCAATGCCATCTCCGTCATCGCACCGAATTATGCCGTTCTCATGGGTGCCCGTATGCTTACGGCGCTGACGCACGGTACATTCTTCGGGGTGGGCGCCGTGATCGCCTCGAGCCTGGTGCCGCCCGACAAGCGGGCCGGGGCCGTGTCCATGATGATGGCCGGCCTTACGATTTCGAATATTATCGGGGTCCCGCTGGGCACCTTCATCGGTCAACATATGGGATGGCGCGCCTCGTTCGGCACGATCGCCATCATGGGCGTCATCACGTTAATCGGAATTATGATCTTCATCCCGAAGCTCAAACAAGAGAAGAGCGCGCCGATCCGGCAGCAAATCGCCGCCCTCGCCAATCGCAGGCTGCAGCTGTTCCTGTGCATCGCCGTGCTCGGCAACGCAGGATTGTTCGCGATCTTCACCTACATTACCCCGCTGCTTGTGAAAGTGACCGGGTTCGCCGAGCACAACGTCACCTGGATTCTCGTCCTCTTCGGCTGCGGCGTGACCATCGGCAACATGGTTGGCGGCAAGCTGGCCGACTGGAAGCTGATGCCGACGATTCTGGGCCTTTATTTCATCATCTGCATCATCCTGGCGCTGTTCACGTTCACCGTCCACAACCAGATTGCCGCGGTCGTGACGATCTTCCTGTGGGGAGCTGCTTCCTTCGCCGTATTCCCAGGGATGCAGGTCCGGATCATGGGCTTAGCGAAGTCTGCGCCGGCGCTCGCCTCGACCACCAGCCATTCAGCCGGTAATCTGGGCAATGCGACAGGCGCTTTCATCGGCGGCGCGGTCATTACGCATCTGTCCTTAACGGCCCTTCCCTGGGTCGGATCGACGCTTGTCGGGCTGGCGCTTATTCTCGGCATCGTCTGCCATCTTGCGGACCGGAAATACGCGGCTTCGGCGTCACCGGTTTCTAACTAAACCTTCCGCATGTGAATACACAATGTGAATACACCAAGGGCGCACAGTCATGTGCGCCCTTTTTCTTCTGCTGCATCCGTTGCTGCAGCGCCCGCTATAACAAATGCATCTTCGCTTCCGCCTCATCCCAAGCCACCGTATATCCGTGACCCTTCGCGCAGAAGATCGATGAAGAGCTGTACAGCGGGTCCGCGTCCTTCCGATAGTTCTTCCGCTCAATCACCGCCTGTTCGTTATGGCAACGGTCGTAACCGCCGAAGACGAACTGGGCGATGCCCTTGCCATGCGTAAAGGAAGCCAGCTCCGTGCCGTAATCCATAAAGGTAGCCACGGGAACCCGGCCCGTAATGACAGCGTGGGAGGCGGTCGCGTGCGGCGGCTCGAACTGCCCGGATGCGCGTTGAATATCGGACAGCACTTTGCCCATATGGTCGATTTCCACTTTAATCTTAAACTCGTAATACGGCTCAAGCAGCACGTTCTCCGCTTTCTCCAAGCCCTGCCTCAGCGCGCGGAACGCGGCCTCCCGAAAATCGCCGCCATGCGTATGCTCATTATGCGCGGCGCCCGTCAGCAGCGTAATTCGGACATCGGTCAGCGGCATGCCCGTCAGTAAACCGTGATGGTCGCGCTCATAGAGATGCGTCTTGACCAGATTCTGATTGCCGATGCTTAAATCGTTCGCATGACACGCATTCTCGAACGTAATTCCGCTGCCCCGCTCCGCCGGTTCCAGCCGCAGATGCACCTCGGCATAATGCTTGAGCGGCTCGAAGTGGCCATAGCCATTCACGGCGGACAGGATGGTTTCCTTATATAGAATTTCGGGTTTGCCGAAGGAGACGGGGATCTGGAATCGTTCCTTCGCCAGCTGCTCCAGCACCTCGAGCTGAATGAGGCCCATCACGTGAATGTGGATTTCCTGCAGGCTTTCCTCCCAGATGACATTCAAGGACGGATCCTCGGCATTCAGCACTTGGAAGGCCTTAAGCACATCCTTCACATTCAGCGAATCGGGGAAAATCACTTTCGACGTCAGCGTCGGCACCAGCTCATAGACCAGCCTGTCCGAATAGACGCCTATGCCCTGCCCGGCCTCGGCGCTTGAAAGTCCGGTCACGGCGAACAGATCGCCCGCTCGGACCTGATCGACCGCCTGCGACTTGCTCCCGTTGATGATGAGGAGCCGCGTCGCCTTCTCGCACATGCGATCTTCCCTGCCGGGATAGCACAGCTCATCGCGAACCTTCAGCGTACCGCTCAAGCCTTTGATATAGGTCAAACGCACGCCGTTCGAATCATGCCGGATCTTATAGACGCGCCCCCCGAAAGGCGCCTGGTCATCATAATCCACGGTCGTTAGCCGATGCAGCTGGTCCATAAACTCGATCACGCCGATATCCTGCAAGGCGGAACCGCTCGCGCAAGGGAAGAGCTGATGTCCGCGAATCTTGTCCTGCAGCGCCCGCAGCCAGAAGGCTTGGCCTTCCGTCCCCGCCAGGAACGCGTCCAGCAGCGTCTCGTCCCGCTCCGCCATAAACTCCAGCAGCGCTTCGCCTACGTTTCCGCCTGCGAAGCTGTCGGTTAGCATACAGGCATCCGCCGTCAGATGCATCCGAATATCCTCGAATACCCGGTCTACTTCCGCGCCGACCCGATCGATTTTGTTAATGAAGAAGAACGTTGGAATGCGATGTTTATGAAGCAGCTGCCAGACCGTCTCCGTGTGGCCCTGAATGCCTTCCACCGCGCTAATGACGAGAATCGCGTAATCCATCACCTGGACGGCTCGCTCCATCTCGGGCGAGAAATCGACATGGCCCGGCGTATCGATCAAATAATAGGTGGAGCCTTGATAAGTCATGACGGCTTGGTCGGCGAATACCGTAATGCCCCTGGCCCGTTCGATATCATGGCTGTCGAGGTAAGCGTCTTTATGATCGACCCTGCCCCGTTCGCGAATGCTGTGCGTATGGTAAAGCAGCTGTTCGGCAAACGTGGTCTTGCCCGCGTCCACGTGAGCGAACATGCCTATGGTTATTGGATTCATATTATCGTACCACCTTGATCTCACAATGGTTAGATGGATGGCTTGCACTCGCCGGCGGCGATCAGAGCATGCGCGATCTACTCCAATGATCATATCACACCGCTTACGGGGGCGAGCCGGTTTGTTGGCTTTCTAGCGGAAATTTTAATCTCTCCTATTACAAAAAAACAGGCAACCGCTAGGGGTTTCCCCCCCTGGCAATTGCCCGCTCCTCTTACCCACGCCCTATTACTTATGCCTAGCACGCCAAGCATCCAGCTGCTTCTGCACTTCTATCCGCACCTCGTCGATGCCCGCTTGCCGCAGCTCTTGATTGAACATCGGCAGCACCGTGTCGACGTTCACGCTGCCGGTCATCAAGCTCGGGAAATATTTCTCCCAAACCATCTGGATGTTCTGCATTTGGATCGGCACCCGGGAGAAGTCCGGGGTGAAGCCCAGCGTGTTCGAATCGACCGCTTCCTTGTTGCTGGCGCGGAACTGATCCCATTTATCGGGCGGATCCGGGAATTGCCCGCCCATCGTCTTCAGGATGAACCAGTTGCCCTGCGTATACTGCACGCCTCCATAGCTTGGCAGCGCGTCCGGAATCGGATTGCCGTTACTGTCCTTCGGAGGAATGGGCACCACTTGGCCATTGCTGTCCAGCGTGTAGTGCACGCCTTCGATTCCGAAATTGAACAGGTTGCGCACCTCGGGATCCGTGTTGAGCAAGTTGAGAAACTTGACGGACTCGACGGGATGCTTCGTGTCCGCGCTGACGGCCATGACCCCGCCGCGAATGGATTCCGTCGTGATCAGCGCAGGTGTAACCGGATAAGCCACAAGCTTATAGCCGCGATCCTTGCTCCAGCTATTCTCCGACAGCGGACCGCCTCCGGCAGCTTTCCAGAATACGAGCGCGCCCCGCTTCAGCCCTTGGCTTTCCCGCATGGCCGCATCCTCATTGATATAACCTTCCACGTAGTAGCGCCGAAGAATGTCCAGCACTTTACGGCCTTCCTCGGTTTCGAATATATTGACGACCGGAGAACCGGGATCCATCACGCGAACCATGAGCGGAAGCGTCTTCTCCGCTACGTATTCGTACCCGTCCAGAGCGAAGAAGTTCTGGGAATCCTTATCCAGCTCCATCGGCTGGTACGCGGGCTCCTTCTCCTTGATCATCTTCAATAGCGGTTCAAGGGAAGCCAGCGTCGTGTACTTGGAGATGTCGATATGATATTTCTTCACCAGCGCATCCGGGTACATCCACTGGTCGCGCACGGCTAATTCCTTATTCGTCGGTACGCCGTAGATGCCGCCGTCATCCATTCGCACGCCATTCCAGAAGATCGGGTCGATGGCCTTGTACATATCCTGCCCGACGTTCGATAGATAGCCGTCCAGCTTAAGCCACGCGCCGCGCTGCGCGTACGTCATATACTCCGGCGCAAAGGCGATATCGAATGGCGTGCCCGCCGACACAAGGGTGTTCAGCCGGTCGGCATACTCCTGCCAGCCCACTTTGATATACGTAATCGTGACGCCGATCTTCTTGGCCAGCACCTCGTTGATCTTGTCGTTGACCATCTGAAGGTCCGCGTCGGGATCCCCGATCGTATAATAAATCAAATTCACTGTGCTGCCGGTCTGTCCGGCATTCTCGTTCTTGCCGGATCCGGAGAAGCAGCCGGCTAGAGGCAGCAGCATGACGAGCATGAGAGTGACGGCGAGACGACTCCAATTCCGTTGTTGTCGCATTGCGGCGTTATTCCTTTCTCCGCAAATCCGAGGGTGATTTGCCGAAATAAGCATGGAAATGAGAATAGAAATAGTTCAGGTTGGGATAGCCTACGGAAAGCGCGATGCTGATGATTTTCTCGTCCGTGGACTGAATGCGTTCCTGCGCGCGAAGCATGCGGTAGGCCATGAGATATTCCGAGAATTTCTTATGCGTCTCCTTAAGGAAAAGCTGCCCCAGATACGTTCCGTTCATCCGGAAACGTTCCGCAACCGATTTCAAACTTAAGTTCTGGGCATACTCCGCCTTGACGATCAGCAGGATGCGGTTGGTCAGCTTGGACAGGCTGTCGTAGCGCACGCCGAGCACCGGATCCATGTCCAGGTCGTCGCGGTCCGTACCTTCGAGCGTACCGTGCAGATCCTCGACGATAATCCTCTCGACTAATTGCTGCAGCTTCGAACGGTCGACGGGTTTAAGCAGATAGTCCTTGGCGCCGCAGCGTATGGCCTCCAGCGCATATTGGAATTCGCCATAGCCGCTCATAATGATATATTTGGATGGCAGGCGCAGCTCGTTGAGCTTATGAATCGCGTCATAGCCGCGCTGCTTGCCGATGCATACATCGAAAATCGCCAAATCCGGCAGGAATTCCACCGCCTTCGAAATCGCGCCTTCGTACGTTTCGCTCGTCTCGATGCGGCCGAAGCCGTACTTCTCCCAATCCAGCGTTCGTTTCATTCCCTCCAGAATCTGCGGCTCGTCATCTACGATCAGCAGCTTGTACATCGTAAGTAGCCTCCTTGGATAAGAATACGGATATTTTGACCCCCGCTTCCTCGTTGTTGTCGATGCTCATAGAGAAACCCGATCCGTAGAAAAAATGCAGCCGGGTATACACGTTGCGCAGGCCGATGCTGTCCGCAGCGGCGTCCTCGCCTCTGGAAAGCTTATTCCTGATCTCGGCCAGGCGCGCATCGGAGATGCTGTTGCCGTTATCCACGATCTCCAGTACGAAGCGGTCCGCTTCCTCCCAGCCGTTCACGATGAGCAGGTTGAACTCGCTCTCCGGATTGAAGCCGTGAATGAAGAAGTTCTCCGCCAGCGGCTGCAGCCAGAATTTCACGGTAGGCAAGGATAGCAGCGCCTGCTCCACATTGAACTGATGATAGAACCGGTCCGGATACTTGAACTCCATGATTTTCAAATATTTCTGAAGCAGATCCAGCTCGCTGTCGAGCGGTATGATGTTCTCGTTCTTCACGATATCGCGATAGAGCGCGCCCAAGGTGGCAATGGCGTCGGACGTGTAATCCGCGCTGTTCACCAGCGCCGATGATCGGATAACCTCAAGCGTATTATACAGAAAATGCGGATTGATTTGATGCTGAAGCGCTTTCATCTCGGTCTCTTGCTGCTTAAGCTTCAGTAAATAATTCGTACGGATATGCTTGTCGAGCTGATGAATCATATCGTCCAATTCCCTGGCGATCATGCCGTATTCGTTCCTCCGGTAACGAGGCGGATTAACCGGCGTAAAGTCCGCGGTCTTCGCCCTTCCGATGGAAACGATAATCCGCCGCAGGAAGTTCGCATCCTCGCGGAGATTATATACGATCAGCAGCAGCACGCAAATCATCGCGGCCAGCACGATGAGAAACACGATGAGCAGCACGTTCGCCTTTTGACGAATTAACGGAGCTACGTCCACGATGCTGACAAACTCATAATCAAACTCGGTCGATTTATACGTTGCGTAATACGCGCGGTCCACCAATCCCGTCGATAGATAGCCATGCGTGCCGCCATCCGCCACGGCCCGGCGAACCAAATCCTCCGTCTTCTTGCCGCTGCCCGCGATCAGGTATACGTCTCCGGAAGCGCTGACAGCCGCGGCCTCGCTCAGGTGGTCGTTTTGCACCGTCTTGAAAATCTTGTCGCTGCTGACCAGGAAGCGGAATTCGCCCAGCTGGCGGGAAATTTGGTTCGGGTCCGACAGCTTCTTATGGTAGACGAATCCTTTCTGGATCGACTCGCTGAACGTTGCGTCCGTACTCGGCAGGCGGAATTGAAAGCTCGTATTGCCGTTATTGTCAAAGCTCACCACGTTGCCCTCTTGTTCGGTATGCAGGCTTACTTGCGTGATATCGCCCTTGCCTCCGTTGCTCAGGAAGGCTTTCATATCGTCGGGGAAGGATACGAGCGGCCGGTTATAATGGCTGCTCTGCAATCTGCTCGTCAGATAGCCTTCGGCGTTGTTTCCCAAGAAACTGCGAATGTCGGACACCAGTCCGCTATTGGAATAGACCCGCTGCATGAAGGCTTCGATTCGGTCGGAATCGTATTGAAGGCCGTTTTCCACCCGGGAGAACGCCCCGGCCGCCTCGTTCCGGGAATTTCCCACCCATTGATCGAGCAGTACCGCACAGGTGAGCGCGCCGAGCGTTAAGCCGATGAATACTACGAATACCGCATATGCAATGAATTTGCCGCGATAGATCTTAATTTGCATAAATGAACGCATGCGGCGTCTCCTTTGCAATAAGCTTATGTCGCACCCCACCGCTCAACCATATAACGTAGTTGTCGATAAAAGCAATCCAGAAAATTGTGACAGAAAACCCGAACGGCAATCCCGTTCGGGTTTTCTGGATGTCGACTGTCGATCACAAGTCCAACTTATAACTTATTTGAAATAAGCGTCGATTTGCTCTTGCGCGGCCTTCGTGATCGTATCCATGCCGGCAGCTTTCAATTCGGCAACGATTTTCGGTACCACTTTCTCCGGATCGGAAGCGCCCGTCATCAGTTCATAGCGGTATTTGTCCCATACTGCTTTCGTGTTGGCTACTTCCGTACCCAGCTTGCTGATATCCAACGCGAAGCCGAGCGCCGTGGAGGAAGTTGCTTGCTCGTTCAGCTTCTTGACTTGATCCCATTGATCGACCGGAGCGCCTTTCGTAACGGCCAGGTCGAAGAACGTGCCTTGCGTGTAAGCAGCCAGCGGCCAAGTATCGGTCGTGCGTTCAACGACTTTCTCGCCGTCCACGTTCGTGTAGTCGACGCCCGGCTCGCCGAATGCCAGCATGTTGCGCAGCTTCGGATCGGTGTTGACCAGTTGCAGGTATTTCAACGCTTCGCTCTTGTATTTCGAGTTCGCCGAGATCGCGTTCAAGGAGCCTTGAATCGTGCTCGTCGTGTAGATCGGTCCGAAGTATTGGAACATGTCGTACTTCGCTACGCCTTCGTTGATCTGCCAAGTCGTTTCGGCGCCCGGGAATGCTTGCGCCGCGAAGAACGAAGGTCCTTTGTCCGCTTCTGTTTTCGTTGGCGCATCCGGGTTGACGATGCCGTCTTTGTACCAGCTGTGCAGCGATTTCAGGTCGTTCATGATGTCCGGCTGCTCGAGCACGGATACGACTTTACGGGACGCGTCGTCTACTTTCACGCCAATCGGCGGCAGACCGAGCGTCAAGTCATCGTAGTTATTGAAGAAGCCGTTAAATCCGCTTTGTGTCATTGGCAGCGGATAGAAGCTCTTGCCTTCGCCGGCTTTCATATCGTGGAAAGGCTTGTCGAGATCTTGCATCGATTTGATGTTAGCCGTGTCAATGCCGTATTTCTGTACGTACTTGTCGTCGAATACCCAGTATTGCGTGAGCGAGGAGTCTTTATACGTCGGTACGGAATAGATTTTCCCGCCGATTTTCGTTCCATCCCAAACCTTCTGCGGAATGAGGTTGTAGAGATCCGGCGTGTCCTTCTGAACGAGATCCGTCAGGTCGGCAAACGCGCCCAAAGCGACTTGCTGGCTGTATTTGCCGTTATTCGTAAACATGATATCGAACGGTTCGCCCGTGTTCACGACCGTGTTGATCTTCGTATCCCAGTCGCCCCAGCTTGCTACTTTGATATCGACTTTCACGCCGATTTTCTCAGCCGTATATGCGTTCATTGCCTCGAGCGCCTTGTCGAAGTTCTCCGGCACTTGGCCGCCGATCGTCCACCATACGAGCGTTGGCACATCGCCGGACTTCGCAGGCGTGTTCGCATTCGTCCCGGCGTCGGTTGCCGTATTCGCAGGCGTATTAGCCGGCGTGTTGTTAGCCGCGTTGTTCGAATCGGAATTCGAGTTGCCGCAGCCTGCCAGAGCAGTTGTCAGGAGCGCCGCGGCGCCGATTGCAAGCAGTTGCTTCTTTGTCTTTTTCATGATGTTGTTCCTCCTTTTAATTATCTTTCTCTCTTTCCATGCACCCCGCCTTTGATGTGTTGCGGCGGATATATAAACCGGATAATATCCAGGCTTATTCAAGTTGCTCGGATTAACCTTTGACAGCGCCGACCGTCAGACCGGAAATAAAGTATTTCTGGAAGAACGGATAGGCGATCGCCACGGGAAGCACGATGATGATGGCGACGGCCATCCTCGCGGATTCCTTCGGCATGGTTGCGACAAGCTGCGCGTAGCTGATTCCCATGACGGACGCGTTCTTGGCCAAGGCATCCACGTTGGTCATCAAACTGTTCAACAGCGCCTGCAGCGAGTACAGGTCCTGATTGTCGATGTACAGCATGGAGTTGAACCAATCGTTCCAATAGGAGAAACAGAGGAACAATCCGATCGTCGCCAGTACCGGAAGCGAAATCGGCAGCACGATCGAGAAGAAGATGCGCAGCTGGCTCGAACCGTCGATTTCCGCGGATTCGATCAATGCGTCCGGAATCGTGCTTCGGAAGAACGTTTTGCAAATGATGACGTTGAACGACGAGACGGCCAATGGAAGAATGAGCGCCCATACCGTATCCTTCAGCCCGAGCAAATTCGAGTTGATGTAGTAGCTGGACACCAAACCGCCGTTGAACACCATCGGGATGAAGACGATCCAAGTCAGGAATCCGTTCAGCTTATAATTCGGACGGGACAGGACATAGCCCATCGAAGTGGTCAGCATGACGCCAAGCACCGTGCCGACGACGGTAACGAGTACGGAGATGCCGAGCGCCTTTGAAATCAACTTTCCTTGCTGGGCGATGTAATGATAAGCCTCGCCGGAGAAAGCCGTCGGGAAGATATGGTAGCCGCCGTTCCGTATGGAATCTTCGCTGCTGAACGAGATGGACAGCACCACGATGACCGGGATCAGGCAAAGCAGCGACAGCACGATAAAGATGAGATGGAAACCGACGTTTGTGCCGGTTTTGACCCGGTTGAATTTATCCAATCCGGATTCGAATTGCGTTCTTGATGACATTTCCCGCTTCCTCCTTTACATCATTGCGCTTTCACGGTCGACGCGTCGAACGATCCAGTTAGCAGTCAGAATGGTCAGACAACCCATCACGGATTGTACGAATGCGGAAGCCGAAGCCATGCCCACCGTAGCGGTTTTGAGCTGACTGTACACGAGCACGTCAAGCGTAGTCGCGACATCGAACAGCGAGTTCGAATTCCGCGGCACTTGGAAGAACAAGCCGAAATCGGTATAGAAGATGCGTCCTACCGCCAGAATGAACATCATCACGATAACCAGCTTCATCAAGGGCAGCGTAATGAATCGCGCTTGCTGCCATTTGGAAGCGCCGTCAATAACGGCTGCTTCATAGTACGTGCTGTCGATGCCGGTGATGGTCGCCAGGTAAACGACCATGCCATAGCCCAGCCCTTTCCACACGTTCATGAATACCAAGAAGTACGGCCAATATTTCGGCTCCATGTACCAGTTGACCGGGTCTTTGCCGAGGCTGCCCAGGAACTGGTTGGCGATCCCTTTGTCGAAGCTGAGGAACGCCCACACGATAGCGGACACCACGACCCAAGACAAGAAGTAAGGCAGGAACATCAGCGTCTGATAAACTTTGCCGGCCTTGCTGTTGTGCAGCTGGCCGATCATCATCGCCAACGTGACGGGCACCACGATGCCCAGAATGATGAAGATCAAATTGTAGCCAAGCGTATTGCGAATGACGACCCAAGCGTCGTTCGACTTGAACAGAAACTCAAAGTTCTTGAACCCCGACCACTTGCTGTGGATAACGTTGCTCAGGAAACCACCGTGAATCTTGAAATCTTTAAAGGCGATAATGAGGCCGAACATCGGCAAGAAACAAAATAAGATGTACCAGATCGTCGTCGGCAAGGCCAGAAACGTCAGCTCGGTATCCTGCGTGCGCCAGCGCACCCGCGGGCGTTTTCGTCCGCTCTTCATGTCCATGTTAGCCACTCCTTCCGTTGTGCTCATGCTAGTGTGTACACGCTTTCAGCTTTCTGTAAGCGCATTCGTTTTCATCCGAAATGGCCTCGAACACTGTGATCCTGCGCCGGGGTTACCAGTTTCCCGCAGCTGCTTTCCATGTTTCAATGCGTACACCATTCAATCTAACTGATGTCATTGTATAGAAAGTAGGCGCTCTCATTCCAGATAACAAACATAAGACCGCAGTCAACAAACGTTAGGTTTTAGGGGGAACGAAGCTAAAGTTTACAGGTACCTTCAGCCAGGGAATGCGGACGGCTGGTATGCCAGCCATAAAAAAGAAGCTTCCTACACGCCGTTATTCGGCGGTTCGGAAAGCTTCTTGTATGCTGCCGAAGCACGGTCCGTGCTTCTCTATGCCAGATCGGCTTCCTGCGATGCCCGTCAGCGAACCTTCGGAACGACGCCCACCGTGCAGCGGGAGACGCAGATCAGCCGATCCTCTTCGTCGGTAATCTTGATATCCCATACCATCGTCGTCCGTCCCTTGTGCAGCGGCGTCGCCGTGGCGGTGACGATGCCGTCCTGTTTGGGGCGCAAGTGGTTGGCGTTGATCTCCATGCCGACGGCCAGCTGCGTTTCCTTATCGATCAGATTATAGGTACCGACGCTCGCCACGGTTTCGGCTAGCGCCACCGAAGCGCCGCCGTGCAAGACGCCGAAATACTGCCGGGTAGCCGGTCCGACCGGCATCGTGGCAACCACGCGCTCCTCCGTGCATTCCGTAATACGCATGCCCAGCACGCCGAACATCGTCTGTTCGTACGCGATATCCTCGCTGAGCATGAAGTGATTTTCAACTTTCTGATTCATAGGTGACTCTCCCTCTTAAGCTGTTACCCTCCACTTTACAGATGTGCAGCCGGAGAAGCAAATGCCGGTCTCAGCTAATCAGCTGCTGCTTCCTTCTTGCGGCGATGGCGCTTCCGATCTGCTGAACGGGCACGCCGGCCAGAATGAGCAGCGCAGCGGCATAATCGACCGTCGTCAGCTTCTCTCCCAGCAGCAGCACAATGAGCGCGAGCGTGACGAACGGCGTGACGAAGGTGAAGCTCGCAATCAGCGATGCCGGCGAGTAGCGCAGCGCTTGAAAATAAAGAAAGAAACCGATCACGACATTGCTCATGCTCAGCCAGAGCACGCCGCCAAGCGCAGACGGACCGGGCACGGACGGACTCGAAAACGCGATCAAGCTGCACGCGGACAGCAGGAAAGCGATGACCGTTATGAAGAACGTGCCGAGCAGCATATCCTGCTTGTTCTTCTTGGCCAAATTGGTGAACAGTCCCCAGCTGACCGCCGCCAGAATCGCAAGCGCGTCTCCGGCCGGGTTCGTGAATGCCAGACTGGATAGGTCCCCCTTGGTCATGAGCAGCACCGTTCCCAGGAAGCCCATCGCGATCGACAGCAGCTTGTAGCGGTTCAGCTTCTCCTTATGCAACGGAATGGCGAACACCACGATGAAGATCGGGAACAAGTAGTTCAGCATGGAAGCTTCGACGGCCGGAATCCTCGCGAGCGACTGCATGTAGAAAAAGTCGTATAGGAAGCTGAATAACCCGCAAGCCAGCAGCAGCGCCGCGGTCCGGGAAGTCCAGACATAAGCCGTGACGGTCCGTCTCTTCACCAGCAGAATCAGCGCAAATGCAATCACGGCAAAGCCGTACATATAAAATAAAACATGATAGCTGTCGATCTCGCGCAGCAGCAGCTTGCTTACCGCGGCCAGCGATCCCCACATGAGCAGCAGAATCGGCATCAGCACATACGGATTTTGCGAAGCGCGCAGCTTCTTGGCGTTGGCCGGCATCCTGCTTCCCACTCCTCAGCTCCGATTATTTTCAGGATAACGCTCTATCATCCATCATAGGATGCATGTCCTGATTTCGCAACGATTCGCTGGAAGGATACAGAATCGCCGGCTAACCGTCGCGCAAATAGCTTAAGGCCATCCTTCGCCGGATGGCCTTTTGTTTCGTGCATCGTTCGTATCCTTTCGGTTCAACTCTCCAGATCATAAGCGACAGGGTGGAGCGGCTGGTAGATCGGGAGATCCGCCCCGCTCGGGAGCTTGATCGAAGCGAGCCGCCCCCATCTCTGTTCGCTGACGGGCTCCGAGACCGTGACGCCCTTAGCGGTTAATTCCGCCAATGTCCCTTCGATGTCCTCGCACATAAAATAAAACTCCTGCTTGCTCGGTCCATCCGTTGGATGAACCGCAATTTCAGCGGGAGGCAGCTTGAAGATCAGCCATCCGCCGCCGGCGTCGACGCCTGCCAAGCCGAGCACATCCCGGATGAAAACCCGGTCCGCATCCGCGTCCGCGCTGTATAAAATAATGTGTGCCGCGTTGATCATGCGTTCATCCTCACCTTCTTTCGGACAATCTGGTTCCTGCATATTGTCCCACTTGATCCACATAAATAAAGATGTTGCCAAAGAATTTCATGAACCTTTTATATTCGGCATTGCCTTGCAACACGATAATCGCGGGATACGCATTGACCTTGCGTTGTTGTAAGGAAGCCAGCAGCTCCTGCTCCGCGGTGCAATAAAACTTCCCGTCCTCGTAATAAAGAAGAAGCGGCTGGGTCGCAGCCGTATCATCATTCTCGCTTGGACGGTCCATCCCAAGGCTGCCCGCTTCGGGCTGAATAAGACGCAGCGGAAACTTAATGACTCCGAAGCAGAGGGCATGCTCCCCTATAAGCGCCTGTACCATCGGAGCGGCCTTCCGGGTAAGCAGCAAGTAGCATTGGACCCACTCTTCCATCATCCCTGCATTCGCATAATGCACGGCGGATTCCAGTGTCGGCGAGTAAGCGAGATCCTTATTGCCTTGCTTCGAGTAGATGATTTTCTTAATCGAGTCCAAGGATAAGAAGTATTCGTCCGCAAGATCCGACACCGTCAGCCCATGCGCGTACTTATTGCGAATCATGCGATTGCGCTTCTGCAGCTGGTCCCGGTAGCCGGACGTTTCGCCCCAAGCCCTTTTCCCCTCGGGAGAAGGGATATAGAGCAGCTTCCCTGCCGCGTATTTCTGGATTTCTTTCAACAGCTCCTCGGGGATAACATCGTTGGCATTCTCGTATTTCATCCGGTCACCTTCTATAAGGCGTATTCTACAAAGCGTACATGCGATCCTTCAGTTCGCCGATGGATCTCATAATGTAAAAGCAGGATTCCGTATCATCGATCGAGGCATGCCAGCGGAGGACATCGATCCCTTTATAATAAGCCATACATAGGAATCTCTCTTGGAAGTCCGGGATGACGATGTCCCTCCGCTTGCAGTAGGCGAACAACAATTCCGGAATGCGCAAATACGGCTTATTCAAGTCCATCGTGGCAAAATCGAGCAGGAAGTCACTGATGCCGGATCGGCTCCAGTCCGGGAATCCGACCTCCGTCTTGCCGTCCGTGATCATATTAATGAAGAACGTATTGTTATACACCAGATCACGTCTTCCTTCGCAATAAGGAATGCGGTCCTTCATCTCCTGCAAGTACTTCTCGTAGAATTCATGCTCAAGCGGCGTTGTCTCGAACATCTCCTTCCAATTGTACCAGTACCCCTCTTGATCGTCCGCGAACGTCCCGATCAGAAATTCCTCGCAGGTGCGGTATGGGGTATTACATTCCTCGTCAAACTCGCCATACCCTTCTATTCCGCTAATATCGGACGCGCGAATGTCCAGGATTTTGTCAAAGAACAATTCATGGCAGGCTTCAAACTGTTCCGGGCTTAACTGATCAGCGATAAATCCATTCGGCGTCATGCTTACTTTGTCAGAAAGCAGCGACTTAATGACATGGTCTTTACTCATCTTATTGGCTCCCTTCCCGTCGTTAACGGTTGTTCATCAGATGCGCATCTAATATAGGGTAAGAATAGCATTGGAAAGGCATGGCAGATAGGTAACGAATAGATTAACCTGACTTTACACGGTTCGGTTTACGAAGGATGGCATCGAGTGAGGGCACAGGCCGCTGAGCCAGCTCAAAAAAAGCACGAAACGAAATCCGCCACGGATAACGTTTCGTGCTTTTTGAGTGCTCGGTATGCCACCGTTCCGTTTTACAGCACGCGGTCCGGATTGTACTTCGCTCTGAATTTATTCGCGATGTAGATTTCGTAGATGGCGCGATCCAGAAGGCCCTCGACGATGCAAACCTCGATTCTCGTCACTTCATCCCGGTGGTTCTTGATCGGCGATACGGTATCTTCAAAATGCTTCTTGATTCTTGGGCGCAGCTTTCTCGCTTTCCCCACGAACAGCAGCTCATCTTTGCTGTTGTAGAACATGAAGATTCCGCCCGTTTCCCTGGAAATCAAGTGGAAATCGGTGAATCCGTAAATATGGCTTTCCTGAGGATCACTCTTTTTCTTTATGGTTACGTCCGGTCTAGGCAGGGTGATGTCGATCATTGCTCGGTTCACGTCCTTTTTAAGGTTGGTCTATATACTACCATGAATGCAGGCGTATACCTAGCGTTTCTCCTCGCTTGATGCTTCAACCGTCTCCGCCTGAATCATTAACTTCACCGTTCCTGCGATCCCGTCCCGCAACGCGTCGACATTCTTCATGCTCTCCGAGTCGAGCGGCAGACCGAATGGGTTCGCCACTGTCCATGCGGTAGCAAGCGTCATGACCGTCGTCAGGATAAAGGCAGGCGGGAACGCCGTCCCGATCTTCCCCGACTGCTGGGCAGCCGCTATAGATTGCACTTTCAAGCTGCGCGAATCGTCGCGATCGCCGAGTCCTTCCGCTTGCTGTTCGATATTGGACCATACCAACAAGCGCATCAGCTCTGGATTCGATATCGCGAAGTCGAAGACGCGAACCGCGAAGCCCGGCAGGTCTTCAGGGGTAAAGTCGATTTCTTGATACACCCGCGTAAGGTGTAACCGCAAGATCGTGTTAAACAGCGTTTGTTTGTTCTCGAAATAAATGTAAATCATGTTTTTATTGCATCCGGCATTCTTGGCAATTCGATCCACGCGTGCACCCATAATCCCGTACGCGGAGAATTCGGCCATCGCCGCCTCCAGAATACGTTCTCGCGTTACTTCCGAATTACGCATAAGCATCTTCCCTTCAAGAGCGTCACAATTGGAATCAGTATATCATTTGACAAACCGGTTAGATAGTTCTATCATCTTAACTAACCAGTCAGTTATATAATGAGCGACTGAGAACGATTCGAAAGAAGGTTTTCTTGATGGCGCAACGAACATGGTTGATCACGGGCGTCAGCAGCGGGTTTGGCCGGCTGAGGCTGATGACGGAGCAGCTGCTTGAACGCGGTGATCGCGTTGCCGGAACCGTTCGGAACAGGGAAGTTATGAATGATCTCCAACACAAATACGGCGATCTATTATGGGTGACCCAGCTCGACGTAACCGATACGCCAGCTATTCGCCGCGTCGTGGAGCAGGCATTTAACGACCTGGGCCGCATCGATGTCGTGGTCAGCAACGCAGGTTATGGCCTGATCGGGGCAGCCGAAGAACTGACAGACGAACAAATTGACCATCAACTCGATACGAACCTCGTCGGGTCCATCCAACTGGTTCGCGCCGTTCTTCCATACTTACGGGCGCAAGGCGGCGGTCGGATCCTCCAACTGTCCTCCGTCGGCGGTCAAGCCGCTTTCCCAGGCGGTTCGTTGTACCACGCGACCAAATGGGGCATCGAAGGCTTCATGGAATCGGTTATGCATGAAGTGGCGGCTTTCAATATCGGCGTGACGATCGTGGAGCCCGGCGGCGCAAACACCAACTTCCGGTACAAGAGCTCCAAGCTTGCTTCGAAGATCGATGCTTATGAAGCTTCCCCTGCCATACATGCGCGCCGCATGCTCGAGGAAGCGACGGCGCGGTCCATCGGCGATCCGGCAAAAATGGTTACCCTAATGATTGACAGCGTGGAGCGGACTCCCGCTCCCAAGAGGATCGCCCTGGGAAGTGACTCCTATACGGTCATTCACAAGGCGCTTACCGAGCGGCTTGCACTGCTCGAAGCACAGAAGGACCTTGCATTCTCGACTGACGAGAGTGCGAACAACTAAGTTTGAACAGCCCCTGCCAGGGTAAAGTTGAATAAGCCAAAATAACAAATGGAAAGAGGCATTCCTAATGAAATTATCCGGAAATACCATCCTTGTCACAGGCGGAAGTACGGGAATCGGATTGGCTTTCGCAGAACGCTTCATCCAATCAGGGAATACTGTCATTGTTACGGGACGCCGGGAGAACGTACTTCAGCAAGCGAAGGATAAACACCCGGGTCTCATCACGTATGCCGGTGATTTAAGCAAAGAAGCGGATCGTTTAGCCTTGTATGATTGGGTAAAGGCGAACCATCCGGACGTGAATGTGCTGGTGAACAATGCGGGCATACAACAGCGATTTAACGTTCTGAAGGCGGATTCGATAAACGATTGGCGTTATTTCAATAACGAAATTACGACCAATCTCGAAGCGCCGGTCCATCTATCGATGCTGTTCGCGCCTTATTTTGCTTCGAAACAAGCGGCGGCGATCCTGAACGTAACCTCCGGATTAGCATTTACGCCCTTCGCCATCGCTCCGATCTATTCGGCCACGAAGGCGGCGCTGCATTCGTTCACGATGAGCCTCAGACACCAGCTTTCGAATACGACGGTGGAAGTCATTGAAGTGGTGCCTCCGGCGGTAAATACCCAATTGGGCGGAGACGGGCTGCATGTGCACGGAGAACCGCTGGATGCTTTCGCGGACGGTATCTTCCAAGGGTTAGCGGAAGGGAAATCGGAGATCGGATACGGTACTTCCGTGCCTCGCCTGCGCATGTCGCGCGATGATATCGATCAACAAGTCTCCAATCTGTACGAAGCCACGAAGAGCATGGTTGAATAAGTACGCCTAGTACGGCTAACACGCCTAACATGCCTAGTACGCCTATCGATCGTCAAGCCCCCTTTCATAGGGGGCTTTTTGCAATTTGCATTTTGCAATTCGCGCTCATGTCGCGACTCCACGGCAGCTGATTCCTAGCCCCCAGCCTGCACATGATTACTTTCAAGTGCGTATGGGAGTTCAAAGTGCGTACTTCTCAATTCCTCCGTCCTGGCTCACAATGGTCCTTAGAAGAAGAGGAGGAATGCTGTATGAACCCAAGTGAAACTCAATTGCGCAAGACCGCTCTTGTCGTCGGTGCGAATGGCGTCATCGGACGGAATTTGATCGACTATCTGCTGACGCTCCCCGAGTGGGATATTATCGGCTTGTCGCGGCGCGGTGGAGAAGACTCCGTACGACTGAAGTATGTGGCGGTCGATCTGCTGGATGAAGAAGATACCCGGGTGAAGCTGGGGCATCTCACGGCCGTCACCCATATCTTCTACGCGGCTTATCAAGATCGCCCTACATGGGCCGAGCTCGTTCCGCCCAACCTCGCCATGCTCGTAAACGTCGTGAATGCCATCGAGCCGATCGCCGCGAATCTGCAGCACATCAGTCTAATGCAAGGTTACAAAGTGTACGGCGCGCATCTCGGTCCTTTCAAGACGCCGGCGCGGGAAACGGACGCCTATCATATGCCGCCCGAATTCAACGTCGACCAGCAGCAATTTCTCGAACGGCGTCAGCCTGGAAGCAGCTGGACGTGGTCGGCCCTGCGTCCGTCGGTGGTTGCCGGTTTTGCATTGGGCAACCCGATGAATTTGGCGATGGTGATCGCGATCTACGCTTCGATGTCGAAGGAACTCGGTCTGCCGCTCCGTTTTCCAGGAAAGCCGGGCGCCTACCACAGCCTGCTGGAAATGACGGACGCCAATTTGCTGGCTCGCGCGACAGTGTGGGCGGCCACCGATGAACGCTGCGCCAATCAGGCGTTTAACATCACGAACGGCGATCTTTTCCGCTGGAATGAGCTGTGGCCGAAGATCGGCGCGTTCTTCGGAATCGAGACCGCCCCTCCTTTACAGATGTCGTTAGATACGGTCATGGCGGACAAGGAACCGCTCTGGAATTCCATGGTGGAGAAATACGACTTGGAGCAAAACAGGTATAAAGACGTGTCGTCTTGGCGTTTCGGAGACTTCGTGTTCTCGTGGGATTATGATTTCTTCGCGGACGGATCGAAAGCCCGCCGGTTCGGCTTCCATGACTTTATCGATACGGAACAAATGTTTATGGATATCTTCCAAGACTTCCGCCAGCGTAAAATCATTCCTTGAGCATTCAGGTAGCTGGCGGAGGCTGGAACAGCACTTTTCCTCTTCCGCCATATACACGATCAATATGCGCATCGCCCCAACGGCACATGAAATGAAGGATGTCTTTCAAACTCCAGCCATAGTCCGTCAGCTCATATTCCACTTTCGGAGGCACCTGGTCATAAGAAATCCGGTTCACGATGCCATCCCTCACTAGCTCGACCAGCTGCTGAGTCAACACCTTCTGCGACATGGCAGGTATGAGCTGCATGAGCTCGCCATTGCGCTTCTTGCCGAACGTAAGATGGAACAGAATGACCGGCTTCCACTTGCCTCCGATGACTTCAAGCGTCGCTTCTACCGCGGTGTTGTAGATTTTCGCTTCCTCTTGCATCGCTTCGGATCGCCTCCCTGGCTTAACTTTAGCATCATGAACGGAAGACCACAAAACTAATTTACCTTTGCGCTTGCGCTTCTAAACCGATCGGTCTATACTGTACAAAACAGTATAGAAAGCGAGGAAACTTTCATGAGTATCATCGTTCCCCCTTTCACTCGCGAGTCCGCGACGAACAAAGTCCGGCTAGCGGAAGATAGCTGGAACAGCCGCGACCCGCATCGGGTTGCGCTTGTCTATACGGAGGACAGCCGTTGGCGGAACCGCACCGATTTCCCGGCAGGCCGAACGGAAATCGTCTCGTTTCTTTCCGAGAAGTGGGCGAAAGAGCTGGACTACCGCCTCATTAAGGAGCTTTGGTCGTTCACCGATAACCGGATAGCAGTACGCTTTGCATACGAGTGGCATGACGATCGCGGGAATTGGTTCCGATCTTACGGGAATGAGAATTGGGAGTTTGCTGCCGACGGCTTGATGGCACGCAGGCATGCGTCGATCAATGACATGCCCATCCTTCCATCCGAACGAAAATTTCATTGGCCGCTCGGTCGGCGCCCCGATGACCATCCCGGTTTAACGGATCTGGGCCTATGACCCGTACCGTATTCGAGAAGGCCGATGTAATTCCGCTGGTTGCCGAGGTTTTTCGCGAGCTCGGTTATGAGGGGGCATCCATGAGCAAGATCACGGAGCGCACGAAACTTTCCAAAGGAAGCCTTTATCACTTCTTCCCCGGAGGAAAGGAAGAAATGGCGGCCGAGATTCTCGCGCACATCGATAACTGGTTTGTAAGCAACGTATTCGAACCGCTCGAACGGGATGAACCCCACGCGGCGATTCAAAACATGTGGCGTGAAGTCGATGCGTATTTCCGATCGGGTCAACGAATCTGCCTGATCGGCGCTTTCGCTCTTGACGAGACGCGCGATCGGTTCGCTTCGAGGATTCGGCTGTATTTCAGAAGGTGGATCGATGCATGCTGCGCCGCGCTTGTTCGAGCAGGAGCGTCCATTGAAGCCGCTGCCCGACTGTCGGAGGAGACGATCGGTCGAATCCAGGGGGCATTACTGCTTAGCAGAGCGCTCAATGATGAGACTGTGTTTGAACGCACTCTGACAGCTCTTGCAGAGCGGGTACAGAAATTTCATGAGGCACCGCCTCCTGATTGATGCTAGGCAATGGGGTATGGCCGTGAAAATCAATTCAAATCAAACAACGCGCACCGATTGCGTATCGATGCGCGTTGTTTGATTTGGCTTCTTTCAAGATTACTCCTACTTCTCCTGCTCCTTGATCACCTGTTCAATCCCGAGCAAAATCAGGTTCAACCCGAACTCGAACGACGTATCGCTCCCCATCACCTGGAAAAGCCCGCTCTTGAACATCCTCCGGAACAATCCCGCATCCGTCTCGCTCATATCGTCCAAGAGCCGAATCAGCTCTTCCCCTGGTTCCGTCCCTTTCTCCTTAAGCATTACGGTAACATTGCGCTCATGCTGATAATTGTCCAGCACGAAGTAGAAGACATAGTTCACGAGCGTATTCACCACTTGCAATTTCTGCTCCCTCGTCATCGGCGTCGCTTCCACGCAGAGCAGCATGCGGTTGGTAAACCGGATAATGTCCGGCTCGTGGGGGAGCGTCATCATCATAAGCTGCGTGGAACAGGGATACCGGCTGAGCACGTTCCGCTGCGTTAACGCGAGCGCCGTTAGCTGCTCCTTCCAGTCGCCATCGGAGTTGAACTCCTCCAGTATCGTTTTCGATACCTGGTTAGCCAGACGCTGGTAGAGATGCTGTTTGCTCTTGAAGTACCAATACAGGGAGGGAGCCTGGATCCCCAGCCGTTCGGCCAATCTTCTCAGGCTGAATTTCTCGATGCCCTCCTCCTCCCCCAGAAGCTCCCACGAGGCTTCCAAAATCTTGTCCTCCGAAATTTGAGGCTGCTGTTTTTTCATCGCGATCCATCCTTTTAACTAACAGTGTAAGATTATGCTTTACAGGTCCATACGTCCATGATATCATCTAACACTGTAAGGCACAAACTAACACCGTTAGATTGAGGGCAAAAATAAACCACAGAAGGTCGTGATCCGCATGGATACAGAAAATAAAGAAAACCTCCATTACTTTGAGAAAGCACCGGTCGCCAAGGCCGTCGCGCATTTTGCCGTACCGATGATGCTGGGCATGTCGATGAGCGTCATCTATTCCATCTTGAATGCCTTTTTCCTTGGCACGCTGGGCAATACGGCCATGCTGACCGCACTCGCATTAACCTTGCCCTTATTCGCAGCTATTATGGCGCTTGGCAACTTAATCGGCGTCGGCAGCAGTGCTTTCATCTCGCGTTTGCTCGGAGAGAAGAGATATGATGACGTCAAGCACGTATCCTCGTTCGCCTTTTACAGCAGTTTAGTGCTCGGTCTTCTCTTGATGGCCGTCGGCCTTCCGTTGATCGATTCCATCGTTCACGGCTTAGGCGCGACGGTTGACTCCTTCGGCTACACTAAGGACTATGTCACGATCATGATTATAGGTTCGCCCGTCATCGTCTTATTCTTCACGCTGGAGAATATCGTGCGTGCCGAAGGTTCAGCCATCACGTCGATGATCGGCATGATTATAAGCGTAGCCGTGAATATTATCCTTGATGCGCTGGTCATCTTCGTCTTCCACTGGGACGTAATCGGCGTGGCGTCTGCAACGGTTATTGCCAACCTGGTTGCAAGTGCATTCTACGCCTTCCATATCGGATATAAGAGCTCCTTCTTAACCGTCTCGATCCGATGGTTCAAGGCTTCCAAGGAGATTCTCAGCAATGTATTCAAAATCGGCGTGCCCGTCTTTATCATGAGTCTCTTCCTGGGCGCGATGTCGCTGATCTTTAACCGTTATTTGGTCGAGTACGGGGAGCAGGCCGTAGCGGCGTTCGGAATTTCTTCCCGTTTGCTGCAATTTCCCGAGGTGATTCTGATGGGCTTATGCGAAGGAGTCGTGCCGCTCATCGCCTTCTCGTTTACGGCGAATAAATTACGAATGAAGCATACGATTGCATTCACGATCAAAGCCATCTTGGCGCTGGCCGTCGTGTTCGGCGTTATCGTCTATCTGATTTCCGACCACTTGATCGGCTTATTCACGAATGACCCGCAATTGATCGAGATGGGCAGCTACATTCTGCATGTAACGTTCTTATCCTTGTTCATTACAGGCATGACCGCGTTGTTCACGGGCATCTTCCAAGCAACCGCCCAAGGGACCGCCGCGTTTATTATGTCCATCATTCAAGGGATTACGCTGATTCCCGTGCTGTATATCGCCAATCGGCTGAACGGCTTCCACGGTGTCGTCTGGTCGCTCGTCATTGCCGATACGGTCGCATTCCTCGTCGGCGCCACCATGCTGTACGTGCTGCGGAACAAACTGCAGCCGGATTTGGAAAGCTTGGCGGCGTAGTGGAAGTATAGAGACCTATCACATAAAAAGGCAGGATTAGGGCATTCCCTAATCCTGCCTTTTTGCGATGCGAGAATGGGAATCGCGCGCTAAGTAACTACGGTTCACCTTGACGATCACTTCCCAGATTCAATAACCGTCTTCTTGCCTGCCGCGTATTTCTTGCCCCATTCGCCCATCTGCTCCAAAATGGGCATGAAGGTTCTTCCCTTGTCAGTCAAGGAATACTCTACTTTGGGCGGCACTTCCCGATATACTTTTCTGTCGATCATTTGATCGCTTTCCAATTCCCTTAGCTGGCTGGTCAGAATTCCTTTAGAGACTCCGGGCACTAATCGTTGCAGCTCCCCGAACCGTCTCGTCTCTTGCAAATGCCACAAAATAATAATTTTCCATTTCCCCGCAATGATGTTTTGCGTATCCGTCACAGGGCATACTTTGATCTGCTCTACGGGAATTTCTCCCTCGAATGAAGTACGGGCCATCGCAAAAGCCTCCCTTTTCACATGGTTCTGTTTTTGTGACTATGTTATAAAATTATGCCTACTTACAAATAACCGACTAAAGCTATAGTATAAAATCAAGAGCCAAACAGCAACTACGTACAAAACAACTGGAGGAATGAAAAATGAAAATCGGTATCATTGGCGCCACAGGCAAAGCCGGAAGTCTTATTTTAGACGAGGCATTGAGCAGAGGACATGAAGTAACGGCTATCGTGAGAAACGCTTCGAAGCTCGCAGACAAGAAAGCGAACCTGCTCGAAAAAGACATTTTCTCGCTTACGGCATCCGATCTTCAACCGTTCGACGTCGTCGTAAGCACGTATGCGGCGCCGCATGGAGAGGAGCATCTCTATATCGATGCGGGCCGATCGTTGGTTCAAGCGCTTCAAGATGCTCCGGATACAAAATTAATCGTCGTGGGCGGTGCGGGAAGCCTGTTCGTCGATGAAGAAAAAACAGTCAAATTGATGGAAACGCCCGATTTTCCAACCCTGTACTATGCAACGGCATTCAATGCCGGCAAACAACTTGAGGAACTGCAAAATGAAACATCCATCTCATGGACTTATATGAGCCCTGCCGCTTTCTTCGACGCAGAAGGAAACAGAACGGGGTCTTACCAGTTGGGACAAGATCATCTCATTCTGAATAGCAAAGGCCAAAGTTATATCAGCTACGCCGACTTTGCTATCGCTATGGTGGACGAAATCGAAAATCCGAAACATGCGAATGAACGGTTTACCGTCGTTGGCGAAGCGGAATAACGGATATAGGCAGCGGCGAGCTGACCTTCAACGAAATCTATACGAACAACTTTCACCGTAAACGGTCGGCGAAAATGGAAAAAGGAGCTGCTTATCTCAGCTCCTTTTTCCATTCAGGGTGGTTTGAGCCGATCATTGGTCGACTCGCTTACCCACCGGTATACTCTGAGCGAAACGAAACACATTATGAGGATCGTACTTGCGTTTCACCTGCTTCAGTCTGCCGAAGTTCACGCCATAATACGCCTTCGGCCAGTTCTTAATCTGCAAGTCGGGAAAGTTCACGTAATCCCCATGAACAAAGGGACGCAATGCGCCGCGGAACCCGGCCACCCACCGAATATTCCGCCGCTGCTCTCCATCGTTCCTCCAGCGGGCCGACAATTCGTAGATCGTTTCGGCTTTCCGATGCGGATAGGCCGTTGCAGTAGGCGACACTCGGCTTACGGCGCTCCCTGCTCCGCCTAAGCTTTGGCTCCACACGCCGGCATGCTTATTGGGTGCCTTCGATAGAAAGTCGCGTATGATTCGTACCCCTTCACGAGGCAAAGGTCGAAACCCGTAGGCCCCGGAAATTTTGAACTTCGGTTCCAAATTCAAGTCCGATTCGGCAAAGAATTTGGTCGCTTCAATAAAAGGCACGGTCTTCACCATCACCTTGACCGGAGTGCCTGCTCGCAAGAGCGGTCTGATCAGCCGGCGCAGCTCCTCTGAACCGCCAAGTAATTGCCCGGTAGATACGATGGTTCCCACTTGCTTGGCAGCCACCTCGATGGTTGAGGTCAAGCGGTTCGTGACAGACGGGGCCCAGCGCTGCCAAGCCGGCAGCACCTTCTCCAAATCGCCGAATTTCCAATCGATCCTGTAGATCGAAACCGTCGAGATGGGTCTGACCCGAAACGTATAGGCCGTGGCAATGCCAAAGTTTCCTCCCCCTCCGCCTCGCGATGCCCACAGCAGATCGGAATGTTTCTTCTTGTTGGCCACAATCGTCTTTGCCCCGTACCTCCCCGAAGCTACGACCATCTTGACTTGTTTCAAATTATCGCAAGTCAGCCCGTATTTGCGGGAAAGCAGACCGATGCCGCCTCCCAGGGCAAGTCCGGCTACGCCCACGTCGGGCGCGGTCCCGGCCGGGAGCGCCACGCGCTTATTCCACAGCTTCTTGTACACGCGGGCAAGCGGATTTCCCGTCTGTACGATGGCCGTCCTATTGGTTCGGTCAACCTTAACCTTATTCATCTCGCTCACGTCGATAATAATGCCGCCGTTCACGGCCGAGAAGCCTTCATAGCTGTGCCGCCCGCTGCGCACCCGCAGCCGCACGCCCCGCTCGCGAGCCCATTTGACCGCATTAATCACATCCTGAGTCCGTTTGCAAAAAACGATAACCCTCGGGAATTTCGAAAAACGCCTATTGAATTCCATTCTTGCCGCATTGTATGACGGATTGTCCGGAAATACGATCCTTCCGGTTAATCGCGTACTTGTCTTTCTCCGGTTTCGTGCCATCTCCTCTACACATCCCCGTCCATGACATAAGCCTTGCTCATCAGCTTATTTCTATGTAGGGACACCCGTCCTCGCAACGGCTAACGCCCTGTTGATCAAATTCGAATATAGCGAAGTGGCCGCAGCGGAACGTTTGATCGATTGTCCGAGTACCTGTCAACGCTATAAAGCACGAAAGAACCGGCAAACGGCAGAAAAGGGATTCCTCTTGGGAATCCCTTTTCCAGTTACTCGGCTGCCCTGCCTGGTCCGCGCTTTATTTCCGAACTACGGGAATCCACATCTCGCCGGCGACCAGCCCGTTACGCTCTTCCATCACGACCGTTGCATTCGGCCCGCCGACATAGGCGAAGTCCTTCGCTTCCGGCAAAACTTGTCCGAAGGCAATGCCGGACACCTGATTATTCAACTCTTCAGCCGTCTTCGCCTCCCCTTTCACGACCAGGTATTCGCCCTCTGGAAACTGGATATCGCGGGATCCCTCTGTCGCGGGTGCCGTGGTCGCCGTCATCACGCCGGCGTAGTGCATCATCTTGCTATTCACCGCTTCGTTCACGGCAAATACGTAGTCATTCGCTGCCATGGCTTTCAGTGTATCCAATCGTCCATTCTCGCCGACGGCCTGCCAGAATTCCGACTTCTCCCTGCTCATGCCTGCATAGTCCGTGTAACTGCTCTTAAGTTCCGTTCCAAGTCCATAGACCGTAAAACCTTTCTTTTGTTCCAGCGTATAGTTTGCCATCGTTATTCCCTACTTTCTTTATATTGGATTCGCGAACTGTCTCTTTCCCTTACAAGATTCCGGTTTGCTTCAATATTCTCCTTTAATCACGAAGAACGTACCTCGGATGGTCCCTGCCAGTTTGGACTTCTGCCTGGCGAATTTGAATTTCTTCTCTTCCAGCTCTGCAGGCACCTCCATCCCCTCGGATAGCTTGAACCCTACGGCCCGCTTCTTAGGATCATCCACCGTATACAGGACGTTGACCGCCAGACCGTCCTCATAGAAGACGAAGGCCCATTTGATATTTTCCACTTGAAAACGGGATGTTTCCAGCGGTCGAGCCGCGAACGCAATCCCGCGTTCTTCTTTCAATACCCGATTCACATAATCAAGCGTCTCTTGGCTTTCGCCGGCCGGTACGGTCGTAAATTCGTGCTTGTATTTGTTCATGAAGTAACGGGCTTCATTGGCGCGCATACCGGCCAGCGCTCCTGCTACCGGCGAAGATTCCAGACCGACCTCAGATACCTGTTTGAAATCAACAATCGTGGACATTTCTTCATTCCTCCTGTTTCATCGTTTTACCTCAGGTCTATCATAACCATGAATCATGTCAAAATATGAACCTGTTTAGCGTGCTGGAAATGATTCTCTTCCAAAGCTGCCTCTACCTAATAGTAGTGTCTGAGGCGAGGCAAGTCTATCGAAGTCGCGAATGGGCTGGCGTTCATTTCGCTTCCGTTAGAATCGGCGGCTTGTCGGACGCAGCGCCCAGGAGGCGATGCCAAGAGCGGCATAGAACAGCGGAAGAATAACATGGAATCCGCCATCCCCATAATCATGGGCGAACACATGAGACAAGGCCGCGCCTGTCATTAGAAAGAAGATCCCGCTATACGCCCATTCCTTAAGCCGAGGAAAACCCGGTACGACGATCGCCAGGACGCCAAGCAATTTCCAAGTCCCGAGAATGTTCGTGACGTATAACGGGAATCCAATAGCGGTCACTAAATCAACATTGCCGCCATATCGCATCAATTGCCCGATTCCGCTTAGTGCAATGGAGAAGGCGAGCAGGATGGTAACGATCCAATAAGCTGCCGTCCTTCCGATAGGACGGGATCCTATCTTCGCCATCTGGTCGTTGCCGGTTATCGTACGCATTTCAATTCCTCCTCCGCCGATCTCTTTTTCATTTGATCGACTCCTTTGTTTTTGTACTTGATGAGTTTATAATAAAGGTAAATGATGTCAAAAAATGATACTGTTTAGAGGACCCGATGAAAAAAGTAGAACGGATCAACATCATCATGCGCTACATCAACAATCGCGCCCATTTTACCATTTCGGAAATCATGCAGGAGTTTAACGTCTCCCGTTCAACGGCGATTCGAGACATCAGGGAGATTGAAGCGATGGGCATGCCCCTGGTCGCCGAAGTCGGGAGGGACGGGGGCTATTTCGTGATGAGCAACTCCGTCCTGCCCACGGTCCGCTTTACCGATAATGAGATTAAAGCTCTGTTTATCGCCTTCATGGCCACGCGCAACCTGCAGCTCCCTTATCTGAAGAGCCGTCACTCTTTAGCGGAAAAATTGCTCGGCCTCACCTCTCAAAACCAGCAGGATGATCTTGTTCTGTTGAACCAAATCCTGCTCTTCGAAGGTACCAACCCCTACAATCCCGATCTGCTCGATCTGTCCGATCTGCCCCATCCGATGCTCGAACGACTCATCCAGATCCTTCTTGAAGACCGCTACTTATTGGTTTCCGTCGAAGACGTCGAAGAAGGAAGGGAACTGAAGGCTTATCCCATCTATCTCATGCGCCTCTATCGCGAGAAAAGCTCTTGGCAAATCGAAGGCTTTGATCTAGAGGAGGGGACAAGGCGGATTATTCCCGTCGACAATCTCACCGACGTCAAACCATACCCGGAGAAGAAAAGAGTAAGCAAGAAGAAAATCGAAGAACAGCTGCGCAAGCAGGAAGAAGCCGTCAATCTCGTCCTCGCGCTTGGTCCCAAGGCGATCGCCCAGTTCAAAAAGTACCATCCCTTAAAAATGACCATCTCCTATACGAATCCATTTCAAACGACGGCTATCTTGAAAACGTTCGTTAATGTTCATCATCGGGACGAATTGACCGAAACTACAAACTGGTTGCTTTTCTTAGGCGGAGATATCGAGATCAGGGAAATTCCGAAGGAAGTTGCGAGTGAATTTCAGGGGAGAATGGAGGTGTTGGGAACAAGTC
Source organism: Paenibacillus rhizovicinus (assembly GCF_010365285.1). Classification (NCBI taxonomy): domain Bacteria; kingdom Bacillati; phylum Bacillota; class Bacilli; order Caryophanales; family Paenibacillaceae; genus Paenibacillus; species Paenibacillus rhizovicinus. The sequence continues at coordinate 3,693,712 of NZ_CP048286.1, read as the reverse complement.
ATTCCGAAGACGCCAAATCAGGGGCAGGACAACCCACCCCCGACAGGATCTAAATAAAGCAGGACAGCGCAGCCATCAATGACCCGCGTCCATGACGACCGTCGGCTGGGCACCCTGCTCCTTGGCCGGCCTTCTGAGCGTGATGGCCAGCAGCAAGCCAGCCGCCGCAAGCATGGCGATCAATATATAGGCATTGTGAAATGCGTGCGACATCGCGTCCGGAACGGGCTTCTCGCCTTGGTTCGCATAATGATTCGTACGGCTGACGAGCAGCGTCGTCAATCCCGCGATCGCGAACGATCCGAAGACCTGCTGGGCAGCGCTGGTCAACGAGGTTACCTTGCCTACCAGCTCTTTCGGAGCGGTTTGAATCAAGTGCGTGTTCAAGGCGATAAAGGACATGCCCGTACCGAGCCCGATCAAGGCGCGGGGAGCCAGGAACAACCACGGGCTGTCGCTCGGATCGATGAGCGAGAACGAGTACGCGCCCACCGTAATCAAGATCAACCCGCCGATAACCAACGGGCGTGCGCCGATCCGGTCGAACAGCCGTCCGCTGAACGGCATCATGGTCGCGGAAGCCAATGCCTGCGGCAACGTCCATAATCCTGCCTCGAACGCGCTCATTCCCATCAGCCGCTGCATGAAGTAGGGAACGGCGAAGATCAGCCCGAACATCGTGAACTGCATCACCCACTGCACGATAATCCCGCGAGTAAATTGCATGGACCGGAATACCCTAAGTTCCAGCAACGGCTCCCTCTTGCGGCGGAGCTCGACGACGACGAACAAGATCATGGCTGCGACGCCGACGATAAGTCCGGCGATCGTCCTCGCTGAAGTCCATCCCTCGCCCGCTTCGCTTAACCCGTACGACAATCCGCCGAAGGCGAACGGCGCAAGCGCGATTCCCGCGTAATCAAGCGGCGCCGACGCTTTTTTCGGAAGGTTCGGCAAGGACATCACGCTCATGATCACGCCTGCGATCCCTACCGGAATATTGATGAGGAAGATCCATTGCCAATTGACGTAATCGACCAAATAACCGGATATGACCGGGCCGAGTGCCGGCGCAAGCAGGACCGGTACCCCCATCATGCCCATAATTTTGCCCACCGACTCGGGAGGACTGATCCGATACGTCATCGCGAAGGCGATCGGCATGACCATCCCGCCGCCCAGACCTTGCACGATACGGAAGGCGATTAACTGCTCCGCCGTACCTGCGCACGCGCAAAGGACCGAACCGATAACGAATAAGATTATGGACACGATGAACGTCTGCTTCGCCCCGAAGCGGTCCGAGAACCAGCCCGCCATCGGAATCACGACGGCTTGAGCCAACGAATAACCCGTGATCGTCCATTGAATAAGACTTAATGAGCTGTGCAGATCATCTGCAAGCGCCGGAATCGCGACATTGACAGCCGTCGTATCCAAGATCACCATGAACAGCCCGACCACGATCGCGATCAGCGGAGCAAGGATGGAACGGACGGGCGTTGACGCACTGGCATGAACTTCTGCGGACATGTAAACTCCCCCAAGCATAATCATTTTCTTGCTAATAAAATAACACATCTCCTCTAACTAAGTAAACTAATTTTATTAAAATAGTTAAATTAATAAACTTGTTTCTAATACCCTCGAGATGTTCTATACTAGGAGTTGGTCATCCTGGAGGTGTTGCGAAATGTCGGAAATCGACTGCGATCCGTTATTCGAGAAACGGGAGAAGCTTGTGATGCGCTTGATGCCCTACGTCCAAAAGCACGGCTTTAGTTCGTTGAAAATGGACGATGCGGCCAAATATATGGATATCAGCAAGCCGACGATGTACAAATATTTCGCGTCGAAAACCGAAATCGCGGAAAGTCTCATCGATAAGTTCGTCCTGTACGTGTCCGATCAAATGTTGGCGGAGGCCCCGCCTACGCTGTCGACGGAACAGCCGTCCACCGAAGAGCTGAAGTTCTACGGCGAGTCTTTCGCCCGAGCGTTCAAGCTCACGATCAAGCTGTCGTTTTACTTAACCGACGTCCTGCTTCAGGATCTGAGCGGGTCCTATCCCGACTTGTACGCCAAGCTGGCCGGGGCCGTCGAGCTATGCAAGAACAAGCTCGCCGAATACTTCGACAGCGGCATTGCGCTTGGCGTTTTCTATCCGATCCATGCCCGCATTTATTTGACCCAAGTGGATCTCGTCTTCCGCAAGCTGTTGGATCCGAAGTGGCTGATGCTGCAGAACATGACGATGAAGCAGGCTTTGATGGACTTCTACAAGTCGATGAAGCACCAGGTTTTCTACGAGAAATGGTTGGACGAAGAAGACTCCGCGATGAGCGATTATTTCGATGCCTTGATTGCTGGAATGCGCGCGTACGACTAAGAAGAGCCTTCTTCGCTTAGCGAAGAAGGCTCTTCTTGTTTACTCTCATGCAGTCATGATTCCGTGTACACGGTCGATTTCGTCAGCTCCTCATGGTGCCCAACAAAGAGGAATAATCAAAAAAAATAACTCCTGAAGGATGAAGGATTCAGGAGCTATCTTTAAGCCCGAAGAGGTTATGACGTATAGTCGGGCCCATATACCTCGAACTCGTAAATCCTTGCCGCGGCGTTCGCCGTCTGCGTAGGCACGGTTACATTCAGCTTAATATAACGCGCCGAAACCTCGGTTATCTTGTTTACCGTAATGCCGCCCGTATTGGTAGTCGCATTGACTGCCGTGGTCCATTTCGTACCGTCTGCGCTCACCTGGATATTGTAAGCCTTCGTGTTGTAGGAGGCGGTCTCCCCGCCCTCCGAGGCATGCTTGATAACGAATTGGTTGACTTGCTTCACGGAACCGAGATCTAGCTGCAGCCACCGGTTACCGGACAAGGAGCACCATTTGCTGTCGTTAATGACGCTGCCGTCCACGGCTTTGGCCGCCGTCTGAGCGGCGTTGCACGTACTGTCGGCCGTCGCGGTTGTATTCAGCGCTATATTCGGAGGTCCGTATGCCTCGAACTCGTAGATCCTTGCCGCTGCGTTCGTGGTCTGCGTAGGCATCGTCACATTCAGCTTGATGTAGCGAGCCGGCATAGCATTTATTTTGTTTACCGTAATGCCGCTCGAATTGTTGGTGACGTCTACCGCCTTCGTCCAATTCTTGCCGTCCGTGCTGACCTGGATATTGTAAGCCTTCGTGTTGTAGGAGGCGGTCTCTCCGCCCTCCGAGGCATGCTTGATGACGAATTGGCTGACTTGCTTTACGGAACCGAGATCAAGCTGCAGCCAACGATTACTGGACTTAGAGCACCACTTGCTATCGTTGATGACGCTGCCGTCCACGGCTTTGGCCGCCGTCTGTGAGGCATTGCACGTACTGTCGGCCGCCGCGAGTGAATGTAATGCCAAATTCGGGGGTCCGAATACTTCAATTTCATAGATTCTTGCATAAACATCCGCGGTTTGCGTGGGCATCGTCACGTTCAACTTGATATATCTAGCGGATACCGGCGTAATATTGTCTACCGTTTCCCCACTCGTATTGTTGGTTACCCGGACTGCCGTGCTCCAATTCGTACCATCGACGCTGACCTGGATATTATAAGCCTTCGTGTTGAAGTAGGCAGCTTCTCCGCCCTCCGATGCGTGCTTGATGATGAATTGGCTTACTTGTTTCGCGGAGCCCAGATCAATCTGCAGCCACCGGTTGGCAGTATTGGAGCACCATTTGCTGTTATTGATTTCGCTGCCGTCCACCGCGTTGGCCGCAGTCTCCGAGACATTGCACGTACTGTCCGCCTTAGCGGCTTTATTTAGCGCCAAATTCTGATGCTCGTAGACCCCAAACTCGTAGATCCGTGCCGTGGTATCCGCGGTTTGCGTCGCCGTCGTAACATTCAACCTCATATAGCGCGCCAACGTGTCCGGTATATTGTCGATCGTAACGCCGCTCGTATTATTGGTTACGTTAACGACCGTACTCCAGCTTTTCGCATCGGCGCTGACCTGGATATTATAAGCCTTGGTGTTCAAGGAAGCGGGCTGTCCGCCTTCCGAAGCGTGCCTGATGACGAATTGGCTGACTTGCTTCACGGCGCCGAGATCGATCTGCAGCCAATGGCTGCCGGACATGGAGCACCACTTGCTGTCATTGGTTACGCTGCCGTCCACGGCATTGGCCGCGCTTTGCGAAGCCATGCACGCGCTGTCGGCCGTCGCAAGGCTATTCAAAGCTAGATTTCTACTCGGAGGACTCGGGGGACTCGCCGCACCGCCGCACGGCGCGCTTTGGGCGGACCATTTCGCATAGAGCGTTAGGTTTTTATTGATAAGGTCCGACGCCTTGTAGGCTTGCGTCAACGCGCTGTCATAGAACCAGCCTGCAAAGCTGTAACACTCCTTCACCGGTATATTTTGAAAAGTTACCGTACCGCCGATTTCTACCGCTTGCGTGGGAAGAGGAGAGCCTCCGTTCGTATCGTAAGCCACGACTACTTGCCTGTTGCCCACCCCCGGATCTTCTCCGGCAAATGACGATGATTCGAATGACAATAGAGAAACGATGACAGCTAGCGCCAGCAGTAAACCCCTTATCCTCGCGACAAACATTGGCTTGCCCAAACGTCGTCCCAACCCTTTCATGAATCGTTCCCCTCTCGCCTGCCCGAATGAATGATGCTTTCTGAACCTGCGGACTCCCCCGCGAATGCAGCCTTCCTTGGCGTGTTGCGCCAATCCTAATGCTATTCGCGAAAATCCGAAACATGTATGCCTCGCTTACCGCGTATCCCGCTCCTCTCCTAAGCTCCTTACTGACCGATGCCGCATCCATTGTGTAGAGTAAGAATTCGATGCAAGAAGTGGAAATTCCTGTAAATAAAAGGATCCCTCCGAAAAATTCGGAGAGACCCTGGTTTCTTATGATGTCATATCGCCGAAATGCTGCAACAGGCGCTGCTCCAGCCCCTTTTCGTTTGTTGTCAGCTCTTGCATGATCGGAATAGTCATATCGGTATTCGGATTGTACTTCAGGCCCCAGTGCATAATGGCAAACACGACCGGAAACAGGTCAAGCGCCTTTTGCGTTGGCCGATACATCGTTTGTGCGCGGTTTGAATCTCCTTCTATCTTGACGAGCAAACCCGCTTCAACGAGAGACAGGAGCCTTGCGCTCAAAATATTGGTGGAGATGTTCTCGCGTGAAGCAAGAAACTCGCGGTAATACCGCTTGTTATGGATCAGGACGTCACGAAGGATGATCAGGCTCCAAGGGTCTCCCCAGATATCGAGCGCATAGACGATGGGACAAACGGTTGAGGTTCGCTTTTTCATGAGCTCGATTATACTATCTGTACTTGCATTTTACAAGTACGTATTCTATACTCTGTTTGCACCTCAACAAATGAGCGAAGGAGATCACTTACATGAATCATAGTTACAGGACTTCTTTCATGGTAGACCAGAGCCCTGAGGAGGTATACGCCGCCATTAATAATGTTCGCGGATGGTGGTCAGAAGATATTGAAGGCAAGACCGACGAGCTCGGCCAATTTAAGCATCAGTACCAAGATATCCACCGCTGCACCCTCCAGATCACCGAACTCCTTCCGGGCAAAAAGGTGGTTTGGCACATCGTAGACAACTATTTCAACTTCATAACGGACAATAGCGAATGGAAAGATACCGACGTTATTTTCGAAATCGTCAAGAAGGGCGACCAGACGGAAGTTAACTTTACGCACGTAGGCCTCGTCCCGGCGTACGAATGCTACAACGTCTGTTCGGACGCCTGGGGCTTGAACATCAATGGCAGCCTGCGAAGCCTGATTAGAGAGGGTATAGGCCAGCCTCACGCCAACGATCAAATCGTCGATAAACACGGCCTGGAGAATGCATAGTCTCCTAAATGACTGAATCCTATCTCTTGACGGTACGTTTTTAGTTTTTGGGGGATCGCCAACATTCAATTATCCCCCATTAATCGTACTGATCCAACGTTTCCAAGATCTCCCTCTTAATGCCTTCCACGAGTGCTCGCGGACTTTCTACCCGTACATCTTTACCCAGGCCCAAAAAGTACGCTGCCAAATAAGGAATCTCTTCCTTCGGCATGTTTCCCTCCAGCCAGCCGGTCCCGTCCTCTCGCGTATGCAGCTTGCCTGCCGCCCAGTGCTCCGCTTCGCATCGCTGAACGCCTTCCTTACTCAATTCCGCATACAGACTCACTTTATCCGGTTTGAATCGAACGTGCGACTCCCAGTTTCCAAGATGAACATGCCGCAGATCCAATGGTTTTATCTCGGAAACGTCAACATCCGCCGAATGAATGCGGTCGCAGCGGAACAAACGAATACCTGCCCGAAGAAAGCAATAAGCCGGACAGTACCATAAACCGTTTTTGGCAAAAATGCCAATCGGTTGTATGCTGCGACATGTCTCTCCGTCCTTCGATTCGTAATGGATCACGATCACTTTTTGGTGAATGGCAGCGTCCAGCAGCATGGCTAAATAAGGGGATTCCATTTGTCTCGTCGGGGTAACATAGTCGAAACGGTTTTTCATTTGATCGATACGGTCTCGTATGTCCCCAGACATGTATAAGTAAAATTTACTCAATGCAGAGGAAGCTTCGGTTTCAAAAGGAAGCGATGAGAAGTGACGCAGCGCATGACTCGCAAAAAATATGGCGACGGCTTCTTCTTCGGTAAAAGCGATCGGCGGTAAAATTCTCTCCCGCAGCACTTGATAGCCGCCATGCGGCCCCACTTCGGAGTACAAGGGGACACCGAGCTCGCCAAGCTCCTGCAGGTCTCTTAATATCGTCCTCGGAGAAACGCCAAACTCCCGGGCTAGTTCCTTGACGGTAAACTTTCGTTTTCGATTGACGGTCATCATTAATTCAACCAATCGTTTTGATTTCGACATCCGATATCTCCGTTTTTCAGAATAGTGACAAGAGTTGTCACCATTATCACTTACAATGATAATCAAGTCCAGCTTGTCATATTAAACAAAGGAGTTGTAAACAGCATGACTGTACACTTGTTCCCATTCTTGATGATGGATGGAAATGCAAAAGAGGCCATTGCGTTTTATAAAGAAGCTTTGGATGCGGAGCTGCTATTTATCCAGCAATTCGGGGATGGACCGGGAGCCCCGGAGCATTTGAAGGATATGGTCGCCCACTCCGTGGTGAAAATCGGGGAGACCTCTATTATGATTTCCGATACGCTGCCCGGCATCTCTCGTCAGATCGGAACCAATGTCAGTGTCTGTATCAATACCGACGATATCGGAATCACAACTAAGTTTTACGAAAAGTTGAAGGAGGAGGGCCAAGTATTGCTGCCGTTGCAACCCGTGCATTATGGCCCTGGAAGCGCCATTGTCACTGACAAATTCGGTGTTACCTTCCTAATTACTACGATGGGATCGGAAGACGCGGTTAGAAGAGGACATCAAATGAAGAGCTCGCTATGATGTAAATCATAGCTTAAACAGAGCCGTTCCGATTGCCTCGGTCCGGCTCAAGAAAATCTCATATTAGCTAAACGCTCTTCCAAAATAACGCGCAGCTCATCAGGAATCCGTTCAAACTCGACCCCTTTCCCCAGAAACAGTAGCCAATCCGCATAATACGCCAGCGCCTCAACATCGGTCACATCCAGCTGAACATTGAAAATCCCGCTCGACTGAAACATCCCGGTAAAAGATAAAATAATCCCCGGCGGGTGCATGCGCTTAAAGCGCTGAATCCCAGTCGTATCGAGCTTCACGACCAGATTGGACTCGCGTGCACGAATCCGCTTTTTGCTTAAAATCTCTTGCTCGGACCACTTCATCTTCTTCTCGGAAATGGCCGAATCCCGCAGCATGACAACAGGCAAATAGCAGAACTCATCCGTGTCGAAATCATACACCTCGACAAGCCACTGAGCGTTCGAGTTGAAAATATGCAGCAAAAAGACGTCCATCAGCTGCGGCCAGCCAGGACTCCGCTCATACGTCAAGCGCAAGTGCTTATCCCGCACGGCAAGCGAAATCAGCTGATTCAGCTCCGAAGGCGCCACATCATCGAGCTCCAAGAGACTCGGATTGGCAGGATTCGTATTTTCGAAAAGCAAAATAGTATTCAGATCGATCAGCTCGTCTTGCTGGGATTGCGACGCGATGCCGATGAGTTTTTCGGTGATGGAGCGGCGATTTTGCAGATAAGGCAGCTGTGAATTTTTCGAGGCGATAAAGCTGATCAAAATCGCCTTCAGCTCTTCCGGCGTTAAGCGGACGGCGGGCAGATACTGATTTTGCAGGACATAGTAGCCGCCGCCGCGTCCAAGCTCGGTCGTCAGCGGGAAACCCATCGCCTGAATCTCATTAATGTCCCGGATCGCTGTCGCGCGGGAAATCTTGAACTCCCGCTGAATCTCGGCAATTGTAAAATGCGCGCGGTTATTGATGTAGCGCATGATCACGTTCACTCGTTCAGTTTTTTTCATGATTTTATTGTATCAAAGATGCAGCAAAAAACTCAATAAAAAGTATCACTTTCTGATACATTTCACAAATAGAATCAATCTTGTAAGAAATACTTCCTCAAAGGAGAGAATAAAATGACTAACTACTCCATCCAAACAATCTCGGAAAACTACAAAATGACTGCTTTCGGTGTTTTACTTGAAGACTACAACGACTGGGCAGGCAATGCAGCAAAAACGGCAGCAAAAAAAGCAGAAATCACGGAAAACGGCAAGCTTGCCGAACTTCTCGCGCTCGCTGACGGGCAAGAATATCAAATCAACTACGTTATCGACGGCAAGGCTTGGCGCGGCTTCGGCGTGATGGGTGAGTTCGACGCGGAAGACACGATCGTCCTCGACTTCCTCGCCGGCGACTACATCGTCGTGCCAGGCACAGGCGCTGACAAAGACCGCCTTGCCGACGAGATCACAGGCAAAGTGTTCGGCGGCATGATGCAAGAAATTACGGACTACAAATACGTTGGTCCTGGTAACTCGACATTCGTCAAAGCAGCTGACAACGGTGAATTCTACGGCGAAATGTGGCTTCGTGCCAAAAAAACCGGGCGGTAATCGTTCGGATAAAGGAGCACTCCCATGGCAGATTATACACTTGAACACAAGAAGTCATTCACATTGACCGCTTACGGTTTTTCAATTCAGTCGAACTTTCAAGACATGCCGGCTATGCAAAAGGAAAAAGCCGAGTTTTGGGGCAGACTCCAAGCAGACGGGCGTTTTAATAAGCTCAAAAACGCCGCGAAAGACGGTCGCGAATGGTCCGTCAACGAGGTATATCAAGGCAAGCCGTGGAATTATTTCGCGGTAGAAGCTCGCAAATCAGTGACTGATGCTACGCGCATCATCGAGTTTCCAGAGAGCGAGTACATCGTGGTCGCGGGACATGGCGACAAGGAAACGTTGTTTGATCAGCTGACTTACCGTGCTTTTGGCGAAGTCCTGGCCAAGGTTACCGACTATGCTTACATCGGCGGTCCGAATGCGACTTATCGCAAAGATAACGGCGACGGTACTTTCTATGGCGAATTTTGGGTGCCCGTGGTTGAGAAATAAGGGTCCGTCCTTACTTTGGGTTCGGTTCTCTGCGCTGTCTGTACCGGCAAGTTTTAGGGCCATCCTTTGCGGGATGGCTCTTTCTTTATAGCTACAACCTCACGCTTAGTAGCCTCTAAACCTTGTTGACATAATTTATTGACCTCTATTTTCAAAATCATTCAAGTCCAGACGCTCTGATTGAGGCGCCTTGATTTGACAAAATAATACAATTAATTGATACTGGTTCTAAACAAAGCTGGAGGTACTTTAATGAACAAAATTGGTTTTCATCAAAAACATCGTTCTAATTCCTTCTATACTTTAAAGAGTAATTCTCTAATTGTATTGAAATTTATTCTACCTATTCTTCTTACTATTATTTTATTGCTATTAATATTCTCTTTTTTCCCCCATACTGCTTGGATTTATTCTACAGGTTCCCCCTACTCCATACAAATGAACGATTTCAATGGGAGGATTGATAGTAAGGCACTCATTATTTCCTCAAAAGATAAACTCAGTGGAACCATAGTAAACCAAAACAAATTGACAGTTAACTATAACAAAACTAACTATAATATTGAACCGGGTGAACTTGTAATACGTTATGGACATTCTAGTTCGAGAGACTTTTGGGATACTCTTAGTTCTGATTCCCTTATTCAATTGAGTATGCTCAATACGCATTTAGACAAACTATATATAGAAAAGAAATATTTATTGCAAAAGTTCGATGATTTCCCAAAGAACTATTTGATGTCTATGTCAGGGGATGAATTTGATATAAGTGCTATTGTTTACGATAAAAACTTCGCATGGAATCTTCAAGGTGATTTAGAGGTGTTCATAAAAGGAAAAAAGTTTATTCAAGATATCCCCGTATATGATTTGAGTTTTTCTAATAGTGATTCACAGCATCCTGCTCTTTTTCAATTGATTGGATTTACCAACGTAGAGTTAACTATACCTGAAGAGAAGGGTGAAATTTTATTCTCCGGTCAAAGTAATGAATCAAATAGTTTTTTTGAAAATGGTAATCTAAACTTTAATCAAACAGCAACAGAAAAACAATTCAGTCTGGATGGCAAATCCCTAATAGTAGACTCACTCAAGAATGAAAATCTTAGTGTTGCTTATTCAAATAAAAAGCAATCCACTTTAGAAGTTTACGGAAATATTAGGAAAGCATCTTTGACAGGTAACAACCTATTTCTAAACTTTAAACAATGGGCTGTAGAGAATATTTCTACAGTGGTTGGGACATTAGTTGCAATGTTTATAGGCTTTATTATTATCAAAAAGAATTAATATATTTATCAATTTGACAAAATCAGCTTTTTCCTACTTATGATAAGGTTCTCCCCGCTTAGCTTGATTCAACTATTGATGCCCCTTACTTATTGACTGGGGAATAGCTTTCCTTCAGTAGATCAATGATTTTTTTTGCCGAATCTGCCCCGTTCTTCATGCAGTCTGAGATTCCTGCGCCATAATAAGAGCATCCAGCAAGGATAATGCCTGGGAATACATCTGCCATGATGCTTTCAAGTGCATGGACGCTTCGCGGATGGGTAATCGAATAAATTGGCATTTGCCCGGACCAGTCGGTGATCTCGTTAACGACAGGCTCGGCAGTAATTCCAAGCCCCTTCTCAATATCGCTAAGCGCTACCTTTAGCAGACCATCGTGATCCAGATCCTTTATTGAAGCGAACGAAGGATGGCTGCTTTTATAAAATAGCCGGACGAGCAAATTTCCGGATTTGGACGTATGCTCCCATTTGCGACTAGTCCATGTGCAAGCGTTGCAGAACAATTCATCGGTCGTTGCGGTAATAAATCCCGTTCCATCGGCGGGGAGCACTGAATCGGGCACGTCAAATCCGACATATACGCTGATGAGCGAGCTGCTCTTCAATCCCGAGAATTGCTCCGTAAGGTTCGGATCGGCAAGAATCGGTTCTGCTGCCGTATGCGGAATGCTTAGTACAACATAATCCGCTTCGATCATGTCCTGATCGGCTAAGTGCACGTGATACCGATCATTGTCCTTATCAATTCTGCAGACTTTAGTGTTTAGCAGCAATTCTTCGGTCAGACCGGCTTGAAAGGCGTCAATAAGCGAGCCCATGCCGTTTTTCAGCGAGAAAAACTTCTTCTCACCGATCCTGAACTTCTGCTTGTTTGCTTCGAGCCCTTTAATAATACTTCCGTATTGCTCCTTGTAATCGATCAAGTAAGGTAGTGTTGAGGCAATCGTTAATTCGCTCAAATTCCCTGAATAGACCCCGGAAAGGACGGGGGCAATTTGCTTCTCGACGAGTTCGCTCCCGAGGAAATACTCCAGAAACGCACCGACAGAATCGTCCTTCGTAAACGTCTCGTTTTTCGTATAAAAATCTTTTAGCGCCGCAACTTTGCCTTCTGCCGAGACGAGCGTACTCTTGGCGAGCGACTCGATGCTTGCCGGAATGCCAAACACCGCGTCGTCCGGAATCGGCTTCAGCTGTCCACCCGCGTATATGAAGGAGCGTCCAGTCGCGTTATAGACCACGTCATCCTTCAAGCCCAGTTCTTCAATCACGTTCATGTCGTCCATTTTTCGTGCTACGATAGAATCCGCCCCGGTCTCCGTCACGAATTGTTGATGCCTGACGGTTTGAATTTTACCTCCTAACTGTGCCGACGCTTCAATTAATAACAGCCTGACCGCAGCTCCGGTTGCCTTCCTCCATTTGCGAAATTCATGCATGGCCGACAGCCCGGTAATGCCGCCGCCGATCACAATAATTGTTTTCAAATTTAACACCTCGAGAATCGGAGATTGTTTAGAAGAAGCTTCCGCTCTCGGCTGCGGACGCTAATCTTGTCGTTTCCGCTAACGACAATTTACCATCTTCCATTCGGTACACTTTATCGCAATATTCAAGCATGCGTTCATCATGCGTGACCATAATCGCTGCTTTACGGCGCGACTTTACCTCATTTGCTATCAGACTGACCACCTCATGGGCACGCTTGGTATCCAGACTGGCCGTGGGCTCATCCGCCAAGATAACGTTGGGATTGTTGATTAAAGCCCGCGCGATGGCCGTACGCTGCTTCTCACCGCCTGACAGTTCCTCCGGGTAGCTCTTCAGCTTCGAACCGAGTCCTAACTCCTCAAGTAACTTAACGGCGAACGTTCGATCCGCAGCTTTAACCTTCCCCGACATTCTCTTCACTAGAAGCAATTGGTCAAGAACGTTTAAATAAGGCACTAGATTGGATGATTGCATAATAAAGCCGATTTCCTTCAATCGTACGTTCGAAAGTTCTTTATCGGAAAGCTTAGCCAGAAGATGCCCGTTCAAGTTGACTTCTCCTTCCGAAGCTTTGAGCAATGCGCCCGCAATTGAAAGAAATGTGCTCTTGCCCGACCCGGAAGGCCCGACTACAGCGACAAGCTCTCCAGGCTCCACCGAAATAGAGACTTTTTCAAGCGCGGATATCCGGTTGCTTCCCTCGGCATAATACTTCGTTACGTTGCTGATCTGCAGTCCCGTTGTCATTATTCTGCCCTCCCAAGCGCCTTCAGCGGATCAATTTTAGTTATTTTGCGAACCGAGACCAGTGAACTCAGCACTGCGATGACGAGAAGAATAACCGAGTACTCGATAACGAGGTTCATCTCCAGCTTGAACGGCATCCCCTTCGGCATGATTGCCGCAGTCCCGTATGTGAGCAGAATACCAATAACGATACTCGTCAACGATAAAACAACGACCTGTGAGACAATCGCTTTGCCGAGAAAGCCGTTTCTTGCGCCGATCGCCTTCATGATGCCGAATTGATTGGTCTTCTGCATCGTAATCACATAAAAGAATACTCCTAGCACGAAAGCGGATATCGCAAGCAAAAAGCCCAGCATCATCATTATGGAGCCGTTCTCTTCCTTGTACCCCGGCATGCCGTGAATCGCTGCTCCGCGCGTGACGGTATCGGTATTGGAGAGCTTGCTGCTAATATAAGCAGGATCGATATGTTTGCCCTGCAGCATGACTGCATTAACCGGATCTGCAATTCCCTTATCCGAGCCCGGCGCGGCGAACGTGATCTTCCGCCATTCGGACATCGGAACAAATACGGCTGAGAGGTGGTTGTACGTCTGATTATCGACGAAGCCGATAATCGTCAAGGCTTGTGTCGAACCGTCTAGCTGAAAAGTATCCCCAAGCTTAAAGCCGTCATCCTTCATCGTCTTGTTCACAATGACGCCTGTCGGATTCGCTGCAGCCAGCCCTACGCCTTCAATTACTGCCGGCTCTAGAAAGCTGCCGGGAAGAACGCCTAAGATTGCGATATCGACCTTATCCTCGTTCTTTGTGCTGTTTCCTTTCAAAGCGGTGGCCATCGTACTTCCCATTGGAGATGCGGCTGCTACATTAGGCAATTTCTCCGCTTGCGCCACCAATTCGTCGGATAACAGGGACTTGCCCATGGTCGACTGCGCCCCTTGTTCAAAGACGACATAATCGGCTTTCATGTTCTGGAAAGCGGATGCTGCAAGCGTCGATAATCCGTTACCAAGTCCCGATAGGATGAACACCAACCAAGCAACCAAGACAAAAATAATGACAATCATCAAAAATTTCATCTTGCTGTGCATTAACTCCTTTACAGCTAAAAACATGCTTTCTCGCTCCTCATTTTTTATTTATGACACATGTGTCATTTTTATTATGAAATATGCAACAATTCCGTTTCACCTATTAAACTACATAACCGACACATGTGTCAAATTGAAAAGGGAGCACTCTATCCTTGCGCTCCTCCTATCCACATTTGAAACAGAAGCTTGCTCCATTGGGGATTAGGGACGTTTATCATATTAGGGGTGTTGATAAGGTTGAAAAAGCCCCCGATAAGCACCGGGAGCGGAATGTCTTCTCTGAGATTTTTCTCTTGTTGCGCTCTTTGGAAGAGACGCGTAAGTTGAATTTTTAGCGTAGTATGGGCTTGCTCAACGACATCTAGATCCCGACTAGCCGCAGCAGAATTTGTTGTATTAATTTTTTGAGCATCGCCTAATAGTTGATGAAGCTTGGATTCGTCAACATAAATGCCAAGCAGTTCCTGAAGGGCCTGCATGGTGTCAGTCTCATCGATCGCTGAAGCCCTCTCTATGACGCTCGTGATCACACGCTTCATGCAGGCAGAAACAATTTCTTCCTTATTGGCATAATACTGATAAATCGTACTTCTTGCACCGGGTAAATGCTGCGAAAGCAACTTGAGATGAAACCCGTCATATCCATGCTCAAGCACCAGCTTTTTTGTAAGATCCAGTAGTTCAGATGCTGTATAGGATTGCTTTCTACCCATGGCACTTCTCCTTTCAGCATTTCAATATTACATATTGCTTGGAATTCCTCTGTAGAGAAGAAAAGAGAACAATCACTTTTTTCTTTTTCCAGGATATCAGTCTAACATACCTGTCTGTAACTGCAAGTTTTTTCAACGAAAGCTTAGCCATTCATCTAAAGTGAAACGCCCTACAATCTCAAAGCCATTGCCCTGCCCTCTTGGTTTCACAATTACGGTGCCTAAGTTAGTGATTTCCCCTAAACCAATGCCCCTAGGGAAACTGTGAGCGACGATAACCTTGTTGCTCCCTTGGGGAGGTAATGTTTCCAGTACAGTAGTTAAGTCATTTATAGTGGCTTGCTGCTCGGCGGGAGGCAAGGTACTGCTTAAATTATATACTCTAACCCAGAACGAGTCGGTTTGGACCTTCCCCTCGCCAAAAGCCAATTCCGCGGTTTCCTTCGCTCGGCAAAAGGGACTAGCTATAACCGGGGCTTGGACCGGGATTTGCAAACTGCGCAGCGCCTCACCATATTTTTCAGCTTGTCTTCTCCCAGCCTCAGAAAGATTTCTTTGGGTAGAGCAATCATTGAAATCAACTCTCGGAGCGTCCTCTCCTACCGTTGCCTCCCCGTGCCTTACATAAAGAATATAACCACCCTGACGAAGTGAGTTAATTACCGAGGGGTCTGATGGCCTTGATTTCAAAATTCCTCCTGACGCTTCATGTGGCTGAAACATGAAGAGTATGCACAAGATACTGGTGACAAAAAGCCTTATCATTATTTACCTAGCTCCCTTCGGGTTCGTAACTACCATGAAGTAGTGTCCCTCAAGGAGGTAAAGTTATAACGGGTAAATGGACGACACCTTCCCCTTACCTCTTCTTCTAGCTGAACATTGAAATCCGGCTTTACTGATTTACCGTTGTTAGCGTAACACTGTTTACAACAACTACAATGGGCACAAATTTCCATGCCGCCTCCTCAACTCCCTCTCTGCCAGCATCGACACCTGGCTCAGCGCGCTGCCTGTAACGGCCTGTTCTGAACCTTCGTCCAGGCGATTAAAGCAAATAGCCGCCACATTGATGGCAGCCATTCTGTACCTATAGAATCTCCTTTGCGGCTCATGCTGCAGATAGATCCGTTTCTTTTAAGGAGCGGAGGGTTAGAAATTCACATTGCCGATCAGATCGAAGGCTGCAAGCGATACACCTACGGGCGCGCCTGTGCTGAATCCGACCGGGAACAAAGGACTGACCGTATCGGTGCCCGATCCCCATGGCAGCGTATAACTAAATTTGTTGTTATGCACTTTAATTTGTGCCGCCGAGGGTACGGAAGTACCTCCGAATGTATAGTCGAGATAAACAGCCAATCGATTCGGATTCGGCTGAATAAATATATTATCATCAATAAGAATGGAGACGAAATTCTGAAAGAAATTTACGGCTGCGGGCAAGAAGATCACCGTGCTTCCGCTACGGGTCATATGGTTAACGACATTTTCCGATACCAATAACGAGGTGTTGGATGTTGGCGAATTAAAGAGAACAAATTGCAGCCAGCTGGTTGCCGTATTATTGGAGACTTGGATGGCATCATTGGCGAAATCCCCTTCGATCGATATCGTTCGCCTGCTCGTTGCCCCTCCTCTAAAGACATTCCCATATACAGTTGTCGTGCCTTCGATTCTTTCAAAGACAAGCGCATCCCTGTCTCCGGTATGAATGATCGTATTGCCTATGAAAGTAAATGTATTCGTATCAATAAACGCAGTTCGTCTTCCACCTTCAAACGTACAATATCTGATCATGATATTCTGGTATAAAATTAACGGCAAAAAGGATGCGAGCGCTACATTAAATATCGAATTTTGCGTGAGTCCCGCTCCCGTTGGACCAACCCAATGAATGTTCTCAAGAAGAATGGCATCGGCACGAAGGGACAAGTAGGAAAAGTCTTGGCTCCCGACAACGTTGAATTGAACGATTGTCAGTTTAGAAGATATCCCTCGCAGTGTGATCGTTTTATTAATAACAAGCGGGGTTGCTGTTGAGACCGTCTCTATATAAGTACCGGGAGACAGCTCTATGGTATCTAACGGATTGGCTGCAGCTACAGCTAAAGCTATCGATGCATAGTTGATGCCTTGCGTGAGGTTGCGAATCCGATTCACATTGGCGGTAACCTGGCTGCCAATCGTAATAAAATTAAATTCTTGATTCAAATTGAACTGGATGACCGCCCCGGGAGAGACACTGTTCAGCCGGACAGCCGTTGTACGACTGATAACGGGATCCGTGCTAATGTCATAACTTCCCGCAACGAGGTTGATCGTGCTTGTAGCATTGTTATTAAGTGCGGCTAATAATTCAGCGCTTGTCGTTACCGTCTCGGTGACCTGTATGCCTAATTTCTGCAGAAAGACCGAGGCTGTGACATTCGATTGCGTTCCACCGGCCAGCGTTTGAAGTTGAACGCTCAGGATGGATATATTATTGTGATACCTCACCGTTAACAAGGCAGGTACAGTTGTCACTGTGATAATTGCATGGCCCATATTTTGTTGATTACCATCATCGGAACCATAAATAGACCCCTCCATTAAGGATCCATCTAAAAATAATGCAAACTGATCGATTGAAGCGCCGCTAATAGAAAAAGAGACGAAGTAGTCGCCTGGACTAGAAATGGAAATATCCGTGGATCCGTCTATGTGAGAAATACCACCGAATAGGATCCCGTTGCTATCAAAGGGAATGCTCATTCCAGGAGTAATGGTTTGATTCCCTAAATTATAAATATAGGCATGATCGGACGAGAATCCGGCGATGCCTGTCGATCCGGTCGAACCCGTTGTACCGTTCGCGCCTTGAAGACCGGCAGGTCCGGCAGGCCCGATTTCGCCTATGGCACCGTCGATTCCAGGCATGCCTGCAAGACCTGAAACCCCTACAGGCCCGGCAAGCCCCGCGTTGCCTTGGAGACCGGTAAGCCCGGCAGGCCCGGTAGACCCGGTGGATCCGGTAGGTCCGGTAGGTCCGGTTGAACCGATAAGTCCGATTGGTCCGATTGGTCCGACGCGTCCGATTGGTCCGGCAGGTCCGGTAGGTCCAATTCTTCGTGGAAAAGATTTCGGCAAAAGGGGCACCCCACTTTCGTTAATACAGCTTGCACACTTTATAATCGTTGGATGAGTATTGATGCCGTCACGTTTGCCTCGGTTCCGCCAGCCAAAGTTTCAAGATTAATTGAGCCTGCAGAAGTGTGATTGCGCAAAGTGAGTGTCGAAGATGCGTTTATTGCAATAATAACGATTCCCGTGTTTTGCTGATCGATATCATTTGATCCGTAAATCGACCCGATTTCCAAATTCCCGTCTAGAAACAGAGCGAATTGATTAGCCTGTTGGCCAGTTACGGAAAATACGACCTTATAGTTACCGGCATTGCTAATGACAATCCCGGCATCCCCGATCGTATGGCTGATTCCTCCAAAAAGTATGCCATTGCTATCGAACGTAATGTCTGTCTCCACGGGAACAAGCTGCGCTGTGGACTGATAAATGAATCCATAGTCAAGCGAAGCAGCCGTGCCTGAGGGCCCTTGAGGTCCTTGCGGGCCGGTTGCCCCTGTAGCACCTTGAAGCCCTTGAGGTCCTTGTACTCCCTGTGGTCCTTGTGCTCCTTGTACACCCTGAAGTCCTTGAGGTCCTTGTGACCCTTGAGGTCCTTGGGGTCCTTGAGGTCCTTGAGGTCCTTGAGGTCCCTGGGATCCTTGAGATCCTTGAAACCCTTGAGGTCCCACGGACCCCTGAGGCCCTTGCGGCCCTTGTGGCCCCTGGGGTCCTTGGGGTCCTTCGGGTCCTTGGGGTCCTGGTGGACCCGGAGGACATGGCATTTTACCCATTTCCCACTCACACCCTTTTTTGTGATCTTAGATCACGACACACAGTAAGATATACGGTTGGATAGACGTTTGTGAATGCAAATAGACACTTCTTCAAAAAAACATCGGAATGAGGAGAGCCTGTGCCGGTCGAGTTCCATCGAAGTTCCTGCCGAACGCGTTTATTGAACAACTCGATCAATTCAGACCTCTGACTCTATTCCTGCAACGATTTGAGCATCGATTCAATCCACCTGATATTCCGCCCTACTTGCGGTAAGGTTCAGCTTAACGGCCCGCCAGCGACAATTTGCCATCTTCCATCCGGTACACTTTATCGCAATAGTCAAGCATCCGTTCATCATGCGTAACCATAATGGCCGCTTTACGCCAATTCGATTGCTCACAATGATGTAATTTTTACAATTGTCGATTATCTAGTTAGGGCCATCCTTTTGCAGGATGGCCCTTTCATTAAACGAATAACCGGAAACCGCATTCGCAGCGCGTCTATAGAGATAATGACTCTTTTAGAAAGTCCCTTATCGTCAACGGAGGACGACCGATCAGGTCAGCTAAAGCGTTACTCGTTTGCGCGAAATCCCCGTTACGGCTGGCACGGAATAAACCCAAGGTGATTGCAATGCGCACTTCCGGAAAACCTTGGGCAGTCAGATAAGCCCGATACGTATCGTCCGTTACGACCTTTCGATAGATGGGCCGGCCGACGATATCCGATACCATCGCCGCAACCCCCTCCATGTCAATCGCTTCAGAGGCCGTTAGATTCGGAGATGGACCCTCCCAGTTCTTCTCGGCTAAGATCACTGCAATAGCTTGAGCCAAATCCGAGTGCGTTGTCCAGGCAATCGGACCATCCTCGGGAACGATCAACTCGCCCGTTTTGACGGCATCGCCTATTAATCCAACCAATGAGGAGGCGTAAAAACCGTTGCGAAGAGACGTGCAGCGTATACCCGACTCTTTAAGCAAATCTTCTGTCGCTGCATGGTGAACCATAGGCGGGAAAAACGACGCTCTAGAAGAGCCCATATGACTCGTGTACAGCACCCGCCGGGCGCCGGACTTCTTTGCTGTGTCTATCGCGGTTTGGTGCTGACGGATTCCCGCATCACCCAAAATACCGGTTGAAACAAGGAGAACCTGCGACGCGTCTTCAAAAGCATCCAGCAAGCTCTCCGCGTTAGCGAAATCGCCATGACGAACACGTACGCCGCGCGCCTTTAATTCATGTGCCTGGCTCACATTCCGAACACTGACACCAATCTGATCAGCCGGGATGCGTTTAAGCAGCTCCTCGACCACGCCCTTGCCTAACTTTCCATTCGCTCCAGTAACGATAAGCATGTTATCTCACTCTTCCCCTTCTGTAAAAGATTTGCTTACAATACGGTTTTGTGTAACCATATAAGCAAAAGATAAAGGGTTGGAGCCCGGTCAACAATCAGCAAAAGGCCGGTTTCGTTGCGTTCCCGACACAATCGCCGTTTTGTTTGTTTTTGAAATCCGAAGAAAGCGTGGTTTAGCATGCCGGTAAATCCCAGCGACCCTCGGGTTAAGAGAACCCGCCAATTGTTTATGCATGCCTTTAACGATTTGCTCGACGAAAAGAGAAACCTCTATTCCATTTCTGTTCATGACCTTGCGAATCGGGCCGCCGTCAACCGCGCAACCTTCTATGCCCATTTTGAAGACAAGTTCGCTTTTCTCGCTTATTGGATGACGGAGAAGTTTCAACTCATTCTCTCAAGAAGACTGCCCGATGATGCCGCCTTCAGTCCGGACAATCTGTATGTCCTTGTTCAGACCGTCTTTCAATTTCTCGTAAGATTTCGACAGTACCTCACGCCGGGAGACAAGCAATTTGAGCCGCTGCTGGAGAACGCCATGCATAAGGAATTGTATCGTCTCCTGCTTCAATGGCTACAATCGGTGCCTAAACAGAGCCACCTGCAAGAAAAGCTGGAAGTTACGGCTCTTGTGGTCAGCTGGGGCATATTCGGGTCGGCCCTGCAGTGGAGCAGGGAGGTTCAAGCCCGCACGCTGGAGTCGATGGTGGAAAAGGTTATGGAGGTTGTAACGGATAATTTAGGCACTTTCTGGGAGCGTGCCAAAATGGATACCGGTTTCTAACCGACTCGGGGTAAAAAAACCGCCCTGCAATCGGCTCATTTAGCCGATTGCAGGGCGATTTTATTTCTGCGTCAATCGTACCGCTGGGAGATTAAACGTTCTCAATGATCTATCTTCTCCAATTCAAACTCGTTTACCCGTTCAGCAGATAGCGCAATATCCCTGCAGCAGCGCTGGCGACATCTGCCATAGGCTTGGTAATGAACGTCCGGAAATATGACTCCGTATGGTCATCTTTGCTGGACTTCTTCCTGCCGGCGTCAATCAGCAGCTAAAGCTGCTGCATCAGACGCAGGGCGATGATCTACCTGAGGCGTACCGACTGAGTCGTAAACGCTCCGCCTGGTTAGAAGCGGTCGCTAATCTTGCCGTTTTCATCTCGATTCTGCTAATAGTATTCAAACCGTGAGAAGTCGATCTCTTCAACCTATCTAAAATTCGCTTTATTTGTGGTACGGTTCTCCGCGCTGTCTGTAACGGCAAGTTTTAAGGCCATCCACATTGGGATGGCCCCTTCTTTTTCGTTAGTTCAACAGCCCCCAAAATAGCCCATACCGTTCTTGAAAGCTTTAACCGATTCCAATGTTTAGTGTTTGCTAATTGTTCACAGGCATCGTAAATGCCAGTTCCGGGATGTATTCCTTGCCCGACCCTTCTTTCAAGAGGTATGGTTTGACTGTGACCATTTTCGGAAGGCTAGGGAACGGAGTGAATTCGGCCGTGTTCACATATGTTCCAGAGTCCGCTCCAGGACTTCCGCTTCCGGTCATAACGTTGGAATATTCCCCGCGTTCATTTTGAATGTCGTACCTGATGGAGTCTCCTAACTCTGCATCTACTTTGCCGGAGAGGTGTACTTCCAATTGCGAGGTAGCCTCTGTCATCTCGAGCTTTTTGATACGCATGACTAGTCCGTTATAGGACTTCGTCTCCTCGGATGCTAAAACGATCGATTGGCTTGTTGTTTTCTTGACCGGGAATGACAACGTAAAATACCGCCCAATAGTTGCGTCCCGAATCACCACTTCCAGATTGAACGCATCTGGCAAATCAAACGAAGTCGTATGCGTCTCCGAAACGGACGGCTGTATCGTCAATATAGACGAATTGTTGTGTAGAATATCAGAAGCCAGAGCAGTTGTCACTTTCAGCTTCCTGCCGTTCGCCCGAACTTCGATCATGCTGGATTCTTTACCCTGCTTCTTCCACATTTCCATCACTTCTTCAAACGTAGCATTCGTCCATTTCTTCAGCGGCGGATTCTTGCCATCGTCCGTTTCCCTGGTCAGCACCATGGACATTCGGGTCCCGTCGTACATCATCTCGGAGATTTTAAAGGTTACGCCATCATGCGACTCATTTGCATTAATCTTTGCGGTCAAACCTTGATTGGACGCAGTCTTCAGACCGGTATCGCCTGCCTCGACGAACAGACTGCCAACTAGGGGCAACTTGCTCAATGCATTGGCCATTGCCGGATTGACGAGCCCTGCGCCAAGGATGCATAATACCGTTACAGCGGCAGTTGCAATGATCAAGCTTACAGTGCGCGCTCTGCGTCTGACCCATTGAAAGCGACCAATCCTTGGCTGCTCATGTAGCCTGGCCATAACCGCCTCTAACGTGCGCTCCGGATCAGCGTGTATATAAGTTGGCTTTGCTTGACGAATACGTGTCTCCAATTTCATCCGACTCCTCTCTGGTTAATGCTGATTTCAATTGTTCTCTCCCTCTCGCCAGCCGTGTCTTGATCGCGCCTTCACTTAGCTGGAGAGCATAAGCGATCTCCCTGACCGTTAGGTCCTCAAAATAATACAAGATAATCGGTGTTCGATATTTTTCGTCCAAATCTATTATCGCAGCATAAACTTCCTTGTCCCTACTCATCTGCAGGTAAATGTCTTCCGTGCTCTTGCCTCTCTGTTCAGGCAGAAAATCGGTAGGTTGCTCTCTCCGATATTTGCGGTTCGTATTCAGACACAAGTTGATAACGATGCGAACCAGCCACGGGTACGGACGCTTAGGGTCTCTTAGTTGCCGAATCGAGAGATATGCTTGTACCATTGCTTCTTGTACAATATCCTCTGACCTGTTGTGATCGCGCACGTACGTGTAAGCGACATAACGTAATCGGTCATTGTAATCCCGGATCCATTGATTAAGTTGATCCATCTTTTCCATTTGACTCTCACCCTCTTCCTATCATAATGACACATGAACACAGAAAAGGTTTCAGATAAAATTTACCGATAATGGATTGAGCGACGGTTACTTTTGACTTCTGTATTCAAGACCATATTTTGTGAACGCAAAAAAGGTCCGCTGCGGTAAGACCCTACTGCGTGCTTCATTGAGTTAAACTGCCCGTTTGTTGAGTAAATTTCGCCTTAAATACAGAGCCGATTCAAGCATTTTTTGAGACATATATCATAATCTTGATCTTGCTCTAAGCCCCTTTTCGAAGGGGCATTTTCTTTTTCAGGAGGGATTCAGAAATGAAGATCATCAAGACCCAGCATGACCTTGTCGTTCTGCGCCAAGGCGGAGCACTTCTTACGGTGCTCCTCGACCTGATAGACGACTACTTTCTGCTATTAAGGGACGAACTGGAGGAGGAGGATAGCGAGTTTCGGTTGGACGGGCATGGCTACATTGTAGTTCTCGAAGTGGGGGACAACGTCCGCGATCTCGACAACGTCGGGCTGAACCGCGAAAACGGCGGACTGCTGGGAAGTTACCCCGAGTACGTCGAACTGCTCAACGTAGGCGAGGGACTCCAAGCGTACAAATTCGTGGTGCTGTACGACAACGACTACATGATGACGTTTTTCACTCTGGCGCAGAACGCGAGGCCTTGGAAAGAGCGTTCGATGACGAAAGCATCCAGTTTGACCTCAATTACCTCCCCACCAAGGTTTTCCATGGTCTTGGCGTCAACGAGTGGCTAGACGGCAAGTCGGAGCGTTTTGACTTTGACGACTACTCCTACGAGCGAACCTTCATCGGCGATTACGAGGTTGTCAGCTTGGCTTGACAGCTTGCTGCCGCCCTCCCGCACTTTTCGCCTTCAACCCAATGCAGTCAAAGAAAGGGCCGATGCTGGCAAGCTAACTGTAAGTGAACTCAAGTGCACTTGTCGGGACTGCCGGCAAAGTACAGGTCAGGGCGACTACAGAACGGCAAACCGCCCATGCAACACAACAAAGGGCGACAGGGCGGCACTTTTTTAGTACCGCTCCTCCCCAAACACTTCACGAAAAAGAGGAGTGACCACCGATGCAACTGACCGTTGCCGACAACTACCAAACCACGATCGAGATTCTTGCCACACTCGTCAAAGACTATCTTGCCAAACCGGAAAGACGCTTTGCTCTCGCCAAAGTCGACGAGCGAATGTTCCTACTCATCACCGCCATTCTAGAACAGGAAGATGACGAGCAAGCCGAATTTGAACTGACCGCTGAACTGCTCGGGACCCCGGAATTCAGACGAATAGCATAGAACAAGGGGACTTGAAAATGACTTCGACAAAACAAAAGACGCAGCCCCTCAACGTGCTCAAAAATATCTCTGCTCCGCCAGAACTGCAAGTCGTCTCGTACAGCCGCGTGTCAACCGAGGAGCAGGCGGAACTGGGCTTTTACATCGAGGCCCAAATGGAGGAAATTAGAAAGCAAGGTCGAACACAAGGTCGTGTTCAAAGAGTACGTCGACGCCGGAATCTCCGGCAAGTCGATCGAGAAGCGTCACCACTCCAGAAGGAACTGGCCGCAATCGAAAAAGAACTGGCATCAGTCGAGAGCCAGCGCAAGAGATTCTTCAAGCTGTTCGAGACAAGCGGCGTGGACGACGACCTATTCGTCGAGCGGCTGAGCGAGTTGAAAGTCCAGCACGAGCAACTCACGCGACGAAAAAGCGAAGCAGAGCGGCACCTAGCGGACAGCACGTCCGCCCCCGTCCCGCTCCAACAAGTCCGGCAGGCACTTGCACAGTTCCAAAGCCTTCTCGAAGGAGCGCCTCCAGAGACGCAGAAGACGCTCCTCCAGACCGTGGTCAAGCAAGTTCACATGAAGGACAGGCGCAAGGTCGCTGGCATCGAACTTGAGTTTGACCCAACCGTCCAAAAGCATATTTTTGAGCTTGTCCCTTCCGCTAAACAGGCGGAGGGGGCTTTTGCTTTCCGTAAGCAAAAGTCCCCCTCCAGATACCGCATCGTTCTGTAGCTCAAAAAGCTCGCAGAAGCCCGTTTGCGCCGACTACGCCGCCCAGCGTGGCCCATCCCAAACCCATGCCCGGCAAAGCGTCTTTCCAAGCCCACTGCGTGATTTTCCGAAAAAACTTGCCGTTACTTGTGATACGGTTCAGCTTAACGTATCTATCGGCGAAAATAAGCAGCGAGGGCCATCCTTAGTGGAATGGCCCTTAACATTGATTATATTTTGTTCAACTATCGTTCTCCGAGGGAGTTCAATGACATTGCAGACTTCAACGTTCAAACAACAACGGCAGAAACTTCTGTAGACTCTTTCTGGGACAATGTTTTGACCTCAGACAAATATCACGCCACTGGCGCTTATTATACAGGGTTTTGCATGCTGACGATGGGATGGTCTGATTGCCATACTTTCCTGCCACTGGACTTTGCATTGCTTAGCTCTTACAAGTCTGCGATTAACGGTATGAGCGAGAACATTGACAAACCCTCACACGGTTACAAGCGCCGACAAGAAGCTCTCCAGTCGGCTCCACAGGTGATAGCATCTATGCTCGATCGTGCTGCTTGTTTGCCGATTTGATGCTGCGAAAGTTGAGCTAATAACATAATTAAATACCAAATATCTTTATAAAGGGGTAGCGTCAGGAAAATGCGGATTTACAACGTTAAGGAAATCCCATAATAAAAAACCTAATTTCTCAAATATAAATTTTGAGAAATTAGGTATTTTTCATTGCTCCGTTAAAGCGCCCTTTAATGGAATAACTAAAATATGGCCTTACCTAAGAATGATACGCTATTTATTAGCATAAATGATACTTCCACCTGTGGGGGTTAGACACCTTTAGCTTGAACCACTCGTTTTAGTGACTGAATTTGGCCTAAGTGCATCGCTTCATGGTACGCCATCATGGCCGCAAATTCTCCAAAAGTCTCCAATCCCGGACGTGGTCTTGACAATTTTTCATTAAAGGCTTCCTCAGGGATATTTTGAATGCGAACATACTGCTCTTTTAATTCAGCAATAAGGATTTTCAATGATGGAACTCCTTCTTTCGATTGCCGGGGTCTTGTTCCAGAGTCAAAAAAATTAGCATACTCCGCCGGTAACGTTCCTTTTCCTGGGAACAAATGTAGTTCTCCTGCATATAAGATATGTCCTACTTGCCAACGAATATTGTTATTGAAACCAAATGGAATTACGTCAGCCATTTCCGGTGAAACACCCTCTAACGCCTGCATGACTCCTTGTCTCGTTAAAGTAAACTGCTGTTTAATAAGATTGACCATTATTATACCTCCTATGTTTTTTTCAAACCTAGTAAACTTCCCGCTCTCTAATTGTTTTGCTTTCTGTATATATTTATGCTTTTACTCGCCTTTTCATAGCGTGACTTGTAAAATTAGCACAGTCCTAATTCTTTGGCCAATAATTTGTGTCCTTTCTTTCGACTTTCTTGATCAGGATAAAAATCAACAATAATTATTTCATCAACTAAACTATCTTTCGCTAGCCGATGTAATGTCTCAGCAACATTTTCTACACTACCAATCACGAAACGAGATTTGTTACGTTCCCTCGCACTTTCTTCCGCTAGAGTGTATATATGATTTTTCGCTTCCAATGGTGTTGAAAACGACAAATCGATTGTTCCCGTACTGATTTGTGCCCACATTAACTCTGCTGGACCGGCTATGAATTCAGCCTCTTCTTCTGTTTCGGCCACGATAACCATTAATGCTATTATACTTTTTGGTTCACTCAGATAAGATGAGGATTTAAATTCGTTTTTATAGGCTCGTAAAATAGGAATAGCTAATTGTGGTGCGAGTTGAGCAGCGAACACAAAACCTAATCCTTTATCAAGTGCAAATTGTAAACCACCTTCGCTAGAGCCTAACATATACACATCTGGTATCATTGACTTGTCACCCGGTGGGGTTATCTGGCTAAATGGATGATCCTTTTTAAAATCACGCTTAAAAAATGAAAGAAGATCCTCCAGTTGATTGGGGAAGTCATTTGCCCACATTAACTCTCTAGACCGTAGCAAAGCTAACATAGTTTGTCCGTCAGTTCCGGATGCCCTCCCTATACCAAGATCAATACGCCCTGGGTGAAGCCCTTCAAGTAAAGTGAAATTTTCCATTACTTTCAATGCACTATGATTAGGCAGCATTACTCCTCCAGAACCCACCCTAATCCTCTTTGTATGAGCAGCCGCATGCATAGTCAACATTTCGGGCGAAGTACTTATCGAGGTTTTTGTATTGTGATGTTCCGTAAACCAATATCTTGTGTAACCTAATTCCTCAGCTAGTTGCGCCATCTCAATTACATTCTTGAGACTTTCTGAAGCATTACTATTACCGTATATATGAACAAAATCTAAAATTGAAAGTTTTAAATCGTTATTCTCGATGTTCACTGAACTCCCCCCCTTCTGGTAACGATCTAATTGATCGGATCGATTTTCGACTGCGTCACCATGACAAATCAGCATTCGGTCGAATTTCTCCGGCTATCCGTTCACGCGCCCTTCCATGACAATTACATCTCGATGACGATCTTCCCGACCATCGCACCGCTTGCGAGCCGGCTATATGCATCTTGGTAATCGGCAAACGGGAAAACTCGATCAATCACAGGGTTCATCTTATGTGCTGCCATGGCGGCAAGGAGTGCTTCAAAGTCCATCCGTGTGCCCATTGTCGTGGTGTTCAGGCTGAGCGCCCGACTCATGATGTCAATGGGTGAAATTCCACCGCCCGAGCCGCCGGCGAAGCCGACTAGCGCTACGTTGCCACCGATTCGGGTTGACGCTGCCGACTTCACAATTGTTTTTTCGCCTGCGATGTCCACAACCTTGTCAACGCCAATGCCGCCAGTCAGCGCATGGATGTCCTTCTCCCAATCGGGCTGATTGGTATAGTTGACAACCGCCTCGGCACCGAGCTCCTTCAGTTTCTCGGCCTTCTCATCCGAAGAAGTGATCGCCAGAACACTGGCTCCGACCATCTTCGCGATCTGCAAGGCGAACAGCGCCACACCGCCCGTGCCCTGTACCAGCACCGTCTGACCGGGAGAGAGAGGTGTCTTCTGATTGAGCGCAGCCCATGCAGTCACAGCAGCGCAGGGTAAAGCGGCAGCAGCGGTGAACGACAGATAGTCTGGCAGATGGACAATTGCGACCTCGTGCAAGACTATATATTCAGCGAGCCATCCATCGGTGGTAAAGCCTACGCTACTCGAGAAGTATTCTGGCAGGATCGGGCCACCGATCCAATATTCCCAGCAGTTTGCCGACACACGATCACCGACCTTGACCCGTGTGACGGAATCACCGACAGCTACGACCTCACCAGCACCATCTGAAAGCGGGATAACCTGCTTTACCTCTCCAGGATAGTTATCCTGTAATATTGCCTGATCACGATAGTTAAGCGAGGCGGCAAGAACGCGCACGAGAACATCACGTCGTCCAATACTGGGCTTAGCCTCCTCATTTAAGACAAGATTCAACTTATTATTTTCAACTTTCAATCTAACTGCTTTCATTTCATTCACGCTTCCTTTCTTCCTTAGCACAGATGTGGAGACAAACAAGATACGGTCGAAATGGTTGTGTTCGGTTGGGCTAATTTTGTTTGTATTTAGTGCATGCTTTGTACTTCTCCGATTTTGTTATTGGAGCGACGTACGAAAAAGCCAATAATAAAGCCAATAACAGCAATAATCATCATGACCCAAAACACATTTTGAGCTCCCGCAGTTATCGCATTTGCGATTTCATTCGGCATTGTTGGTGTAGATGAAGTAGCTAAAAACTTATTCTTTCCACTTGTTAAGATGCTAATCGCTACAGCAGTTCCCGTAGCCCCGACGACTTGCATTAACGTGTTCAGGGCAGCTGAACCGTGTGCATATAATTCAGATGGAAGGGAATTTAATGCGTTTGTTTGTGAAGCAGGCCAAATGAGTGCAATTCCACCCCCTAGAACCATATGCAATGCGATAATTAACCCAACAGCTGAAGCTGGCGTTAATGTTGTAAAGAACCATAAAACCAACATCACGATGACTGAACCAGGGATTATAACCCACTTCGGTCCATACTTATCGTATAAGCGCCCTGCGAGCATTTGGAAAATACCATTTAGCGCACTACCCGGCAATAGTATCAACCCTGTAGCAAACACTGAGAGCCCTGCCCCTGTTTGCAAGTACATTGGCAACACAATCATAGTCGACATAAAAACGACCATACAAATCATTACAAGGAAAACCCCGATAACGAACATTGGGTATTTGAACACACGTAAATTTAGTAACGGCTGACTCTTTCTTTGGCGCAATACAAATAAAACAAGTGCAACTACACCAACAATAATCAACGTTAGAGCGACGGAGCTTACTCCCCCATGGCCTCCTTCACCAGCTTGACCAAATCCAAATACGATACTTCCGAAACCAATCGTAGATAAAACCGCAGAAAGTACATCAATACGTTGCTTACTTACTTCTGTTACATTTTCCAAATACTTATAGCCGAACAACATTCCAATCACCATCAATGGAATAAGGAACCAAAAAATATAGTGCCAAGACAAATACTGAATGATCATCCCACTAACTGCTGGACCCAATGCTGGTGCAAACGATAAGACTAACCCAATGTAGCCCATAGCTGCGCCTCGCTTTTCTGGGGGGAAAATCACAAGTATTGTGTTAAACATAAGCGGTAATAATAACCCCATACCTATTGCCTGTAGAACACGTGCAAACATGAGCATTTCAAAATTGATTGATACAGCCGCTAATAATGTACCTGCTGTTAAACCAATTGTTGACACCGAAAAAAGTTGTCTAGTCGTAAACATTTGTAATAATTGACCAGTGAAGGGCATTAGTATACCGAGCGTTAGTAAGTAACCCGTTGTCAACCATTGCGCCGTAGCGGCTTTAATTTCGAAAACTTCCATTAAATTTGTAATTGCTATATTCAGAGAAGTCTCGCTAAACATCCCAACAAATCCGCAGATAAGCAGCGATGCCAAGATGGCACGCGTATTATATTTCTTTTCCATTTCTGAATCACCTCGTGGTTGTTTATCATTGAGCTAAATTCCCCGTTAGTCATCCATGCAGCGCAAAAACACTAACGGGGCTGGGAGAAGAAGGTCTATAAACATTAGTCCTTATATAGGGATAGGTATTTTTTTTTTATTTTTTTTTTGCGGGGCAGCCTGTGTGCAATTTATCGAAATTGACTCTTCTTAATTTATATTTACATATCGCGAAATAACAATATGTTAATTTAAAAATTGAGTGAATAATACTGAATGATTGTAAATTCAGTATTATTCACCTTTTTGGAGATACCGACCAATTTGATTAATTGCATCTTCATTTCTCTTATAATATGTCCATTTGCCGATACGCTTAGCACTAATTAAACCAGCTCGATGTAGTATTGAGAGATATTGTGAAGTTGTTGATTGATTCATATTCAATTTTAAAGTTATTTGACCAACACATACCCCTACTTCAACAAGATCAATCCCTTCTTGGGGAGAAAAGTGAGCTTCTGGATTTTTCAACCATTCTAGTATTTGAATACGCGACTCATTAGCCAGTGCCTTAAATATATCTAATTGAGTGTCCATAGACACTATTATATATTGATTATTCTCGATATGTCAACATGATTAAGTCATGACTTTTCATGACACTTTCAATTGTGGCTACTTAAGGATTAATATTTCTAGAGAGAGTTAACTCCAGTATGATTTCATAAAATGCAGGCAAGCTTATAAAAATTTTAGCCGTCACTTATGGTACGGCTCCCCCCGGTTAATCTTCACCGCCCGGTACACCTGCTCCAGCAGCACCAACCGCATCAGCTGGTGCGGCAACGTCATGCGCCCGAAGCTGAGCTTCTGCTGGGCGCGCTTCAACACGGCGGGCGCGAGGCCGTTGCTCCCGCCAATGACAAAAGCCACGTGGCTCCGCCCATACGTGGCTAAATGATCGAGCTGGCCGGCGAGGTCCTCGCTCGACCAGAGCTCCCCGTCCAGGGCGAGCGCGACGACATGCGCGTCCGCCTTAATAACCGCGAGCAGCCGCTCACCCTCGCGCTCGCGAACAATGGCCTCCTCCGCGGCGCTCATCGTCTCGGGCGCCCGCTCGTCCGCGACCTCCGTGAGCGTAAGCTTCACGTACGGGCCCAGACGCTTCGCGTATTCGGCGATACCGAGAACGAGGTATTTCTCCTTCAATTTCCCAACGGCCGCAATTTGAATGTGCATCCCCTACACCACCAGATATTCCGCGATATGATCGCATTGACCCAATTCGCAGGTCGCCGGCGCTTCCCATTCGGTGAACTTCGTCTTCATGAGATCCACAATGTCCGGCGCATCCTCGTACTCGTCCACGAATTTATCGATCGCCAGCTCCACATGCTCTTTGCACACACAATACATAAATCCCGTTTCCTCCAACTCTGATCGAACTCGAATACCTCTATTGTACGAAAAAAAAAATCAGCTCGTCAAACGCAGTCCCGCTTCCGGGCGCTGCACGAGCTGATCCGTCTTCGCGATATTATATCGCTTAGTCTTCCGTCTTCTCTTCAAGCTTAAACGTCGTCGTATGCCGCTCGCCTTCACGGTAAAAGGTCACTTCGATGTCGTCGCCGATATGCTTCTTACCATACAAGTATTTGCGCAGATCCATCGTGCTCGTAATCGGCTGCTTATCCAGCTTCACGATTACGTCGTTGAAGGCCAAGCCGGCTTCCGCCGCCGGTCCGACCGCCTGCAGCACGATGACGCCATCCTTCACGTCGTCCGGCAGCTTCAAGTCGCTGGGCGGCACGACGATCGTATCGTCATCCCCGCCCGGCTGCTGCCCGGCGCCGCCGGTATCCCCGGACGACGAATCCCCGCTGCCGCCCGCGTCGCCGCCGTCGCCCTGCTGGTCGCCGTTCGGATCAAGCGGGCTGCTGCCTGGACTATCGTCCTCGGCCGCCGCGGCTTGAACCAAATACTGGTCCAAATCCATCGTGTACACGCCGAGGTAAGGACGCTTCACTTTGCCGTCGGCCAGCAGACTCTTCACGATCGGCAGCGCCTCGTGGGACGGAATCGCGAAGCCGACGCCCTCCACGCCGTAATCGGCGATCTTCATGCTGTTGATGCCCACGACATTGCCGTCGAGATCGATCAACGGGCCGCCGCTGTTGCCTTGGTTGATCGACGCGTCGATCTGGATCACTTCCTGCTCCCAATCATAGTTGCCGTCTTGGCTGAGCGAGACCGGTATAATCCGCTTCGTCTTGCTGACGATGCCCATGGTCAACGAATCGCTTAAGCCCAGCGGATTGCCGATCGCCATGACCCATTGGCCCGCGCGCAAGTCATCCGATTCCCCGAAATGCGCCACCGTATCGATCCCCCGGTCATCGATTTCCAGTACCGCCAGATCCGTAATCTCATCTTTGCCGATGACCTTCGCATCCCGCGTGTCGCCATTGCTGAGCACGGCCTTCACGGCCACGGCATCGGCGATAACGTGATTGTTCGTCAAGATATGCGCCTTGCCGTTCACCTTCTCGAAAATAAACCCCGATCCCAGCGCCGCCTGCTCCAATCCGGACCCGCCGTCCGCGCCCTGCGAATCGGCCGTGCCGGACTTGCCTCCGCCGGCAGCTCCGGGTTTGGCTTGCTCGTTAATAATGCTCACGACCGCCGGCCGCACCTTTGCCGCCGCGGAGATCGTTTTCTCCAGCGGATCGTTGTCGCTCATGCCCACCTTGGTTACGCCGGCCACCGCGGTGACCGGGCTTTCATGATGATCGAATCCCGTAAAGAGCCCGAATGCGATCACCACGGCCGCCGCGCTGATGACGGAAGAAGCCACCGCCACCCGCAGCGGCGTCCAGCGAACGCCACGGCGCTTGAAAGGCGCTTCTCTCCTCGCTTGAAAGGTTACCCGCACCCGACGCGATACGCGCGTCGAGTAGAAATCATCATCGAATAAGCTCATCTATAATCGCTCCTCTCGACGCCCGGGGACATCAAGATCATTTTTTTCAAATCTAGGAATGATATCGGTAGATTAGACTACAATGTAATAGAGAGGCTCGCAGGCTCATCAGCCCCGATACTTCCCGGCCTCTGTTTGGAACGTCTCTCCCATCCGGTCCGGCCAGGCTTACTGCCAATAATCCCGTTTCCCCAAGGAGGATAACCCCATGCCGCACAAAGCTTCCGCAGCACTGGAGCAACTGAATCTCGCAGCCAAGCTCGCCGATCTCAAGGAAGACCACTACCGCACCCTGCTGACCATCAGCGCGGTGACCGAACTGTTGATCGACAAAGGCATCATCGCTCCGGAGGAGCTGGAACGCAAAGTCCGTTCGCTCGATTCCGAGCTGGACGAGCTTATTTCCGCCTCACTTCATCCCATGCCGTAGGACGGTCATGGTACGTTTCGCGCAGCGGATGCTCATCCCGCTTGAAGAAGAAGCCATTGCTCTCGAGCACCTCGTTCACCGTCATCCGCGCGAGATCGGTCAAATTATGATCCAAGCTCAGATGGGCCAGATAGACCCGCTTCGTACGGTCCGTCATCAGCTGGCAGAGTGCCTCGCCCGCTGCTTCGTTGGACAAATGGCCGACATCGCTCAAGATGCGCCGCTTGATATTCCACGGATAGCGTCCCATGCGCAGCATGTTCACGTCATGATTCGACTCCAGCACGAGCACGTCGGAATCCTCGATCATCATTCGCACTTTATCGCTCACGTAACCTAGGTCGGTGGCGAGGCTGAGCTTCAGCCCATCTTCCTCGAACACGTAGCCGACCGGCTCCGCCGCGTCATGCGATATCGCATACGAGGTCGCCCGCAGCGCGCCGAAATTCATCGGCTCGCCTGTCTCGAAGACGACGCGCTGCTCGCTCCCAAGCTGCCCGACATGCCGTTCCAGCGCACCCCAGGTGGCCTCGTTCGCATAGATGGGCAAATTGAATTTTCGGGCAAGCGCGCCCAGCCCCTTAATATGATCGGAATGCTCGTGCGTCACGACGATCGCATTGATATCATGGCCGGACACGCCCTGCTCCCGCATCAGCTCGTCGAGCCGCTTGGCGCTCAAGCCCGCGTCTACCAGCACCGTGGCATCCTGGCCTTTCACAATCGTCGCATTCCCCGTCGAACCGCTTCCCAGTACCGTAAATCGAAGTCCCATGTTCCCCAAACCTGTCCTTTCCCCGCTGCCCGCCGGCCCATATCCCGCGAACAGCCTCCGTAATGCCGCTTATTCCGTAACGACTTCTCCGCTGATGGCATTCATGTAATACTGTCCGCCATCCTCCAGCAGCACGCGCCATGTAGGCGCCGATACCTGGGTATCCGAGTTGAAAATCTGCCCGTGATAGCCCAGTTTGATTTCTTTGATAACCGCGCCGTTATGCAGCAGGTTCTTGTTCTCGATCAAGCTTGCGACCACCTTCGTCGCCGGCAGTACGGACTGCGGCGTCGATTTCTCCGATGGCAGCAGCTCGATGAGATCCTGCTTGTACGCGGTGATTTTCAAGTTGCTGTAGAACAGCTCCAGCTTCACGTCGAACATCGGACGCCCATCGGCCATCCGGTAGAACACGAATTCATTGTCCAGATATTCGCCGAACGTATACTTATCCAAGTCCGGGATGATGCCGCCCAAGCTTTCCTGAAGCTCTTTCGGCGTGAAAGCCACTTTACTGTCCACGGGCTTCTCCAGCACATGCTGTTCGCCATTGCCCAGCTTCGCCTTCACCCGGAAAGTCAGATCCTTGAGATCCGGCGTCTCCGATGGAATGCTCGTCCCGAGCTTGATTTGGTTATTCTTCATCAGCGCCTGCGTCTCCGGCCGCAAATCGTTCACGTCCGCGCTCGTGTCCAGCCTCTCCCGGATATTGGACCAGAGCTGGTACCCAAGCACGAGATTCAGCAGCAAGAACGCGATGATTAGCACACTCTTCGCCCTGCCCCAGTCCATTCCGACAACGCCTCCAACTGAACATCAGTACCGATAAGCAACCGGCCGCCCGCAAAAGCCAACCGTACATTCATGCAGCCCGCTCATAAACCGCAACACTCGCGGGCCGCCCATCTAACCCGTCCGCCTACTCGGACGCGGTCTTGCCATATCCATACGGACTGACCGTGCCCGCACTTCCGGACCCCGACCCGTTACTGCCGGTCGCCTCATGATGATTCGCCGGCGGCAGCGGTGCGCCGCCCGGCTCGCCCGGCAGCGGCTTATAGCCGCCCGGGATCGCGTCCAGCAGCTTCTCCTGCGTAGCGTCACTGAGCTGAACCGCCCAGATCGGGTCGAGCGACAGCGACTTGTCATCCGTCGGCGTAACGAGCAGCGCCGGATAGATCGCCACGATTTCCGCCCTGCGCTTATAATTCGCTAACGCATCCGCGAGCATCTCGCCGCCCGGCAGCCAGCGAACGCTGCGCCGATCCGCCTTCTTCTTGAGCGTTAGCATGGAACGCTCATATTCCGAGACGACGCCGTCCTGCATGCGCAGCTTCATGTTGCCGAACAAGAAAGGGCTCATCGGAACGAGCGGGAACGATCCGTAATACTGCTGGAATTTAAGCACCTGCGCATCGCCGAACAAATCGGCGTACACGAACCGGTGCAGCCCGTCCCACCCGCCATGCTGATTGACGAACTGAATCGCCGCATAGACGTTCTGACTCTCATTGTCGCCATGGCTCTGGACGGCAACGGAATCCGTGAAGCTGAGCCATTTGCCATTCTGTTCGATCTGCAGGCCGCGTTTGCCGTCGGTATAGATCTGCGAACCGTTGCGGTCGCTGATCGCCCGCGTCACGCCCGGGTCGTAGAACAGATAGCTTTGCATCTCGCTTGGCGTGTAGCTGTCATAGCCAACGGTAGAGGCAACGGATTCCACCGGTCCTTCGGGCAGATACAGATCATTGCTGATCCGTTTGTAATTGACCTGGTATTCCCCATAGCCAACATACATCTGCACGTCCTGCGCGGTGAGATCCGCTTTGACCGACTCGTATACGGTGGTATTGTCGGCACTGAAGAAGTACGTCCGCACTTCGTCGCGGTCGCTGCTCTTATAGATCCAGATGCGATTCACCACATCGTTCATGAACGGGGCATCGCCTTCCAGCTTGAGTACCTTGCTTAACAGCTCCATGGGAACGCCGCGCCCGAATCGGAGCTCGAGTCCCTGGTCGCTGTCGCGAATGACGTTCCAATCGTCCGCAGCCGCAGTCGTCCGCTGGAAGCCTTTAAACTCCCGGCTTTTGATTTTATCGAAGATCAGATTATAGAAATTCGAATCCGGGTATAACACCGTATGCTTTGACTTGCCCAAATGAAGCACCATGTCCTCAGGGAAAATAACACTTTCGACCTTTGCTTCTTCTCCCAAAGGTATTTTCACATAATCCTGCAGCGGCGATGTCGTGACATCCAAGCCCGGCATGCTGTAAGCGAGCAGATAGCTCTGAACGAGACTCAGAATGACAAGCGCCGTAAGCAGAATCGTCTTCGTCTTATCGATCATGACGTCTCACCTCCGGTTAACAGAGGCAGCACGACCGTAACCGTCGTGCCTTCGTTCAGCTCGGAATCGAGCGCGATGGAGCCGCCGTGGGCTTTTACGATTTCCCGGGCAATGGAAAGCCCGAGACCCGTGCCGCCCATGCTCCGCGAGCGGGCTTTATCCACCCGGTAGAACCGGTCGAAGATGCGCCCCAGATCCCGCTTCGGAATGCCGATGCCGGTATCCTTCACGCTGATCGCGATCGAAGACGGCTCCTGCCTGCCCTGGTCGCCAGATTCGCTGGCCCTGGTCGCGAACTCCGTTCGCCCTGGTCGTGAGCTCCGCTCACTGCTCGGGTATGCATCCGACTGCTCGGGCATGCTTCCTGCTGCTCGGGCATGCATCCTGCGCGCCGTGATCTCGATCCGCCCGCCGTCCAGCGTGTATTTGATCGCATTGGATACGAGATTATCAAGCACCTGGTCGATCTGATCGCGGTCGAGCCAGACCGTCGTAATGTCGTCCTCGACGCGGACAGAAGCGCGAATCGATTTCTTGCGCATCTGGAAGGAGAAGCGGTCCGCCACTTCCTCCAGCATTTCGGGCATATTCGTCTGCTGCCTGCGCAGTGGAGCTTGATTGGAATCCAGCCGCGATAGATGCAGCAAGTCGGTTACGAGCCGAATCATACGTTCCGTCTCGTTGCGGATGACGCCGACGAACCGCTGTCCGAGCTCCCGCTCGTCCATCGCGCCTTCGTCCAGCGCCTCCGCATAGCTCTTGATCGTCGTGAGCGGCGTGCGCAGCTCATGCGATACGTTGGCAACGAACTCCCGCCGCGATTGCTCCAGCCGTTCCTGCTCCGTAATATCCTGCAGCACCGCGATCGTGCCTGAAATGCCATGCTCCCGGCGATGGATCGGCGTCAGCGTCACGCGCATCAGCTCGTCCTCCTCGCCTTCGGGCTGCGTATGATAGAGGACCGCCTGCTGATCGTTGCCTTTCGGCAGCGCCGACAGCGTATCCTCCATGTTGAACAGCTCGCTGAGCTTTACGCCTTCGCAATCGTCCCTGCGCAGCATCTCCAGCGCCCGGCGGTTGGAAACGATCACGTATCCGCGCTCATCCGCCGCGACGACGCCGTCGCTCATGTTGGCCAGGATCGAGGCGAGCTTCTCTTTCTCCTCCTCGTTGGCCGAAAGCGCGTCCCGAAGCCGCATCGTCATGTTATTGAACACTTCGGAGAGCCGGCCGATCTCGTCATCGCCGAGCACCGGCACCTGCTGGTCGAAGCGTCCTTCCGCCACGCCGGCCGCTTGCCTCGTCAGCGCTTTGATCGGATTCGTAATCGTATGCGCGAGCAGAATGCCGAGCACGCCGGTCAGACCGAGCGCGAACAGCATCCCGGACATGAAGATCCGGTTAATCCGGTCCACCGTCCGGTACAAATCCTTCATCGAGGCGACCAAATAGACCGCGCCCACGATTTTATCGCTATAGACGACCGGCTTGGCAATGATTTTCTTGCGCACGCCGTCCTCGTCGATGATATCTTCTTCATTGTCCCGAACGCCCTGCAGCGCGCGGCTGACCGCCAGCGACGTATTCTTCTTCCCGATATAGGATTGATGGGACTGCGAAGAAGTCGCCAGCACCTTGCCGCTCGCGTCCATCACTTGGATCTCCGCTTCGCTGATGCTGAACAGGTTGCTGACCAGCAATCCGAGATATTCCTCCCGGGTCTGGTCGCCGGGATTGCCCGGCTTCTCCGGCTGGCTCGACAGCGTCTGCCCCGCGATCTCCGACAGCAAGTTCGCCTGCTCGTTCAGGTTGTTCGTAAACGTCGACGTCAGCGAGGTTTTCATCGTACTGATGAAATACACGCCGATCAGCTGCATCGCAATTAAGATCAGCAGCACGTAGATAATAATCAGCTTTACTTGAATGGTCCGGAAAAAGCGAATGCCCCCGTTCATCCGAAGCTGAAACCTCCGGATTTCGGATTACGCATGAGATACCCCAAGCCCCGGCGCGTCAAAATATACTCCGGGCGGCTCGGATCGTCCTCGATCTTCTCGCGAAGCCGCCGAATCGTCACGTCCACGGTACGGACATCGCCGAAATATTCGAATCCCCAGACCGCCTGCAGCAAATGCTCGCGCGTCATCACCTTGCCGCAGTTGCGGGCCAGGTAATACACGAGTTCATACTCGCGATGGGTCAAGTCCAGCGGTTCGTTATCCTTGTACACCACGTACATGTCCGTATCGATAAACAAATTGAAAATCGCCAATCCCTGCTTGTCCGCAGCCGATGGCGCATCCGCGCCTGCAACGCTGCCCGCGGCGGCCGGAGCGGCCGCTTCGTTCTTCGTTCGCCGTAAATGCGCTTTCACCCGCGCAAGCAGCTCGCGCGTGCCGAACGGTTTGGTTACATAATCGTCCGCGCCGAGCTCGAGGCCCAGTACTTTGTCCAATTCCGTATCCTTCGCCGTCAGCATGATGATCGGTGTCTGCAGCCGTGTGCGCACTTCGCGGCACACATCCATGCCGTCCTTCACGGGAAGCATCAGATCGAGCAGAATCAAATCGGGTAGTTCCTCGAAAGCCAGCCGCACGGCCTCTCCGCCGTCAAAGGCGCAGATAACCTGATAGCCTTCCTTCTCGAGGTTGAATTTTATAATGTCCGCAATCGGTTGTTCATCATCGACCACTAATATTTTTCCGTGCATCGCTACACCGCCTGTCGCTTAAGCAATCTCCTTATATTCTACCATAGTAGCCCTGCGTGTTCCCAATGAAAGTTCCCTCATATCAGGGGAGATTTAGGCGAATAAGGGCGAATTCGCGCTTATTCCGCCCACGCGGCCCGCTGTATGCAAAAACACCGCCGCAGCCTCATGGGCCGGACGGTGTTTCGTTTCAGGCAACGCCTGATTATAGATATTTAAGCGGGTTTTGCAACGCGCCGTTCTTATGAATTTCGAAATGCAAATGCGTGCCGAAAGAGTGCCCCGTATTGCCCATGATGCCGATATACGAACCCTGGCTCACGGTCTGGCCTTTCTTCACCTGTATCTTGCTCAAGTGCCCGTACCACGTTTCATATCCGTTCTTATGGTCGATGATGATGCAGTTGCCAAGCCCCGGGCGCGTTCCGACAAACGTAACGACCCCGTTGTCCGCTGCCATGATGTTATGGCCGCCGACCATATCGAGACCGCGATGCAGCGCGCCCCAACGCATTCCGAAGAAACTGGTCAGGCGATGGCTGGTTACCGGCCAAGCGAATTGTCCGGTGCCCTCGGCAAGGTTCACCTTCGTGCCCTTCATGATGATTGCCGGAACCGAAGGCTCGAGCACGACTTCGCTGATCAGCTCTTCGCTCATCAGGTAGCCGTTCTGCTTCACTAATCGATAAACGAGCTGCTTCTTGCCGCTCTGTCCTTCGCGGATGACCTTCTGCTCGCCCGATTTCATATTGCTGTTCTTCTGATAGACCGTTTTCGGTTCGATCGATTCCGTTTCCGTTACGTTCTCGACCGTCTCGACAGTCACTTCCGGCTGCAGTACGGTCAGATCGAGCACGTCGCCGACCTTAATCATATCGTCTTTGATCCATGTATTGCGTTCGTAAATCACCTGCGGCGAGATATTGAACTTCTGGGCGATACAGCCTACGCAGTCGCCGTCCTGAACGGTATACGACTTCGGCTTGACGGTCCCTTTAATGAGCTGCAAATACAGCTGCTCCGGATCGGCAATGTCTTGCGGCTGAACGTCCTTAGCGCTCGTTCCGATCTTCTCGACGAATTTCACCGATTTCAGCGCCGTCTTCGACTTCACGCTGCCGTCGGCCGAGTAAGCCAGCGCCGTAACTTCCGTCTTCGCCGTTTTGGTCTTAGGCGCGTATTTGCCTTGCACCCGATTCAGCAGCGAATCGGCCGTCGCTTTGTCCTTGACGACGCCGACTTGCTTGCCGTCAACGACCAGTGCGACGCCTGTCGCGTGGGAAGCGAACAGTCCCTCGAGCTTCTCCAGCGTTGCCGCCGTTTTCGGCTGCGCGTTGTAAGCGCTTTTATCCCCATATGTGATCGTACCGGTCTCAAGCACCATATGTAGGCCTGCGTTGCCCGAATCAAGTTTCTTCTGTACGTTGCTGATCAACTCTGCCACTTGCTCCTTAGAGCTGACTTCGCCGACCAGATTGCCGTTCTGATACACCTCGAGATATTCCACGGTGTGCGCCTTCACGTAATGCGTTCCGCTTAAACCGGCGATGACAAGCACGGCGGCTGCGCCTCCTGCAAGCAGAAGCGGTTTCTTGCGCAGCAGGCGTTTGGCTGCTGGATTGTCTATGTCTAGTTGCGAATGGCTTTGATTGGGGGTTACGCGCCGAAAAGTCTGTCGGAATGTATTCCACAACTTTCGGAATCGACCCTTGTCCGTAAAAAAGGTCATGATCGTCTCCTTTTCGCGTTATGTTGCCTTAGAATGAGCGCTTCCGACAATGATAATTCTACATCGCCAGTCACGATTTCTACTGTATCATAACGCGCTAGGCAGGTTCAACCAAACGGCCTTTTACCCCACATTAATATTTGCTCAGAATCGACGACATCTGATCGTATTCGTCACGGTCCAAATACTGCGCCATCAACTGATTTACCTGCGTCATTTCCTCCGTCGTCAGCCCGTCTTCCATTAGTTTCGAGATCTGCTGCCACGCATCCACGGGCAGTTTCTTGATCATGACATTGAACAGCTGATCCTTGTCCGCTTGGCTTATTTGCGACTTGGCCGCATTAATATCGTCCGTCGACATCGCGACTTCATCCTTCGACGAACCGCTTGCGTTCGTCCCTGCGCCGCTCTCCTGCCCTGCAGCCGCGCTATTGCCCTTCGGCCCAGTTCCGCCGCCGATATCGCTGATCTGTCCTTCAGGCAGATCGCCGAAAGCATCCACCGCATCTTGGCCGTTCCCGCTTCCATGATTGTCGCCTCCGGTCGATGCCGTTCCCTGACTGTCAGTCGAACTGCCGGACGGCGCCGTGTCATCGCTGCCTGCGTTCGCGCTTGTGTCATGTCCGCTGCCCGAGTCCGAAGACGTCTGATCCGAGTCCTTCGAATCGGCGTTTGCTCCGGACGTGCCGTCCTTCCCTGTCGACGAATCCGCAGTGTTCGATTTCGCGACATCCTTCGCGCCCGGATCGGCGCCCCACATCTCGCCCCATAACCCGCTGAGCGCGAAAGGCTGCTCCTCCAGCGGAATATGAAACTGCTTCAGCAGCGTCTCCACGTAACTGTTCACGACATAACCGGTCGTCCAGATCGACAGAAAGCTAATCAGCAGTGCCGCTGCGACGAGTTTCCCGACGGCCGCCGCTACTTTCCCTGTAATCTTCCACATTCTCTATCACCCTTTGCTGCTGCCGCCTATCAATAGCTGAATGCTGCACTTGCGTCTCTCAGAGCAAATGCAAACTAGTCAGCTCGGGCGACTAGATTGGCAAGGGCATTTCGCCCATACTTCTTAGTATGGGCAGCGGCCGGACGAAGCATTCACTCTCCGCGCAAAAAGAAAGAGGACGGCGATTGCTCGCCATCCTCTTCATCAACAGTTGGAACTTACAAGTAAATCGGTGCGACCGGATTGGTCTGCTCGCGGTTGCGCCCGACAGAGAAGATCGCGATCGGAATGCCCGTCAGCTCG
The DNA here is from genome assembly GCF_010365285.1 of Paenibacillus rhizovicinus. Lineage (NCBI taxonomy): Bacteria > Bacillati > Bacillota > Bacilli > Caryophanales > Paenibacillaceae > Paenibacillus > Paenibacillus rhizovicinus. The sequence goes on along the minus strand of NZ_CP048286.1, from coordinate 3,651,238 downwards.
GAGACGCGTTCCACGTAGCGGCGCGTATTCTCCGGCAGATCAGCCAGCGTCTTCGCGTTCGAAATATCTTCGCTCCAGCCTGGAAGCTCCTCGTATACGGCTTCGCATTCGGAGATCAGCTTCAAGCTTGCTGGATAGTGCTCGATGATTTCGCCGCGCAGCTTGTAGCCTGTGCAGATCTTAACCGTTTCGAGACCGGACAGCACGTCAAGCGAGTTCAGGGACAAGCCCGTGATGCCGCTGACGCGGCGCGCATGGCGGACGACAACCGTGTCGAACCAGCCGACACGGCGCGGACGGCCAGTAACCGTGCCGTACTCATGGCCTTTCTCGCGGATCCAATCGCCGGTTTCGTTGCTCAGCTCAGTCGGGAAAGGACCGTCGCCGACGCGAGTCGTGTAGGCTTTCGCAACGCCGATGACTTGTTGAATCTTCGAAGGGCCGACGCCCGAACCGATACATACGCCGCCCGCGGTCGGGTTGGACGATGTTACGTACGGGTACGTGCCTTGGTCGATGTCGAGCATAACGCCTTGGGCGCCTTCGAACAGAACGCGCTTGTTGCTGTCGATTGCATCGTTCAACACAACGGACGTATCCGTTACGTACGGACGAAGCGTTTCCGCATAACCGAGGTACTGGCCGAGGATTTCATCCGCATCCAGCTTCTCTCCGCCATACACTTGCTCGATGACTTGGTTCTTCTCGACGATAAGGCGGCGCAGCTTGGACTCGAATTCTTCAGCGTCCAGCAGATCGGCAACGCGAATACCGTTACGCGCCGCTTTGTCCATGTAGCAAGGACCGATGCCTTTGCGGGTCGTGCCGATCTTGCTATCGCCCTTGCGATCTTCTTCCAACCCGTCCAGAACCAGGTGATACGGCATGATTAGATGCGCGCGGTCACTGATCTTCAGGTTCTCCGACGAAAAGCCGTGTTCATGTATATAATTGATTTCATCGATAAGGGCAGCTGGATTGATGACCATGCCGTTGCCGATAACGCATACTTTATTTTCATTAAAAATACCGGATGGGATCATAGTGAGCTTATATTTCTTGTTACCGATCATGATGGTGTGGCCTGCGTTATTGCCCCCTTGATACCGGGCTACAACATCGGCGCCGTCCGCCAAAAAGTCGGTGATTTTGCCTTTGCCTTCGTCTCCCCACTGGGTTCCGACTACAACTACCGTTGACATGGATATACCCCCATTACATGTTTTGCACGCAAACACATCGAATGGCTGCCGATGACGGCAGCAAGATTGCCCGTAAAAGCAGCAGGACTGCCTGCAAGCAGCATCGCCGCTTGTTAATGACAGCATTCTTAGTTTACTGGTTTAGTCCAGTAAAGTCAACGAAAAGCGAACAATTGTAGGGTTGCCCCTACAATTGTTCGGAAATAGAATATAATGTCCACGTAACGCCCTAGGAGGCATGACCAGGTTCCTGATGCGAACGATCCAAGCCGACGAACTTATTATAGTTCTTCAGGAAGGCCAGCTCCACTGTGCCGACCGGGCCATTCCGCTGCTTGGCGATGATGATCTCGATAATGTTCTTCTTCTCCGATTCCTTATCGTAGTAGTCGTCCCGGTAGAGGAACGCTACGATATCGGCATCTTGCTCGATCGAACCGGATTCCCGAAGGTCAGACATCATCGGACGCTTGTCCTGCCGCTGCTCGACGCCCCGGCTCAACTGAGACAGCGCGATGACCGGCACTTCAAGCTCGCGCGCGATCTGCTTCAGCGTACGCGAAATCTCGGATACTTCCTGCTGCCGGTTCTCGCCGGCTTTGCCCCGGCCTTGAATCAGCTGCAAGTAGTCGATCAGGATCATGCCGAGCCCGCGTTCTTTCTTCAGCCGCCGGCATTTCGCGCGAATGTCCGCAACGGTAATACCTGGCGTATCATCGATATAGATTTGTGCCTCCGACAGCGAACCGATTGCCATCGTTAGTTTTTCCCAATCATCGCCGACTAATTCTCCTGTTCTCATTCGGCCGGCGTCGACATTCGATTCCGCGCAGATCATCCGCTGCACCAGCTGGGCGGCGGACATCTCGAGACTGAAGATCGCGACCGTCTCGCGGGCGCGTACGCCGACGTTCTGGGCGATGTTCAATGCAAAGGCTGTCTTCCCTACGGAAGGACGCGCCGCTACGATGATAAGATCGTTGCGCTGGAAGCCGGACGTCATCTTGTCGAGATCCGAGAATCCGGAAGGAATGCCGGACGCGCCGCCTTTGTTCGAATAGAGGTGCTCGACTCGTTCGAAGACTTCCATCAGCACGTCCCGGATCGAGATGAAGCCGTTGCTGGAACGGCGGTTCGACAGCTCCATGATTCGCGATTCCGCGTCGCTCAGCATCAACCCGACATCGTCCGCCGCCGCATAGCCGTCCGATACGATATTCGTCGCCGTACGAATAAGGCGGCGAAGCATGGACTTCTCTTCTACGATTTGCGCATAGTAGTCCACGTTCGCCGCCGTCGGCACCGCGTTGCCGAGCTTGGCCAGATAGCTGACGCCGCCGATTTCCTCGAGCTGCTGCCGGTCTTGTAAATAAGAAGTCAGGGTAACCAGATCGATCGGCTGATTCGCTTCGCCGAGCTCCACCATCGCATCATAGATCAATTGATGCGACGGCAGATAGAAGTCCTCGCTCTTCAGACGTTCCATCGCCGTAATGAGCGCTTCCGTCTGCAGCAGAACGGCGCCAAGCACCGCCTGCTCCGCTTCCATGTTCTGCGGCGGAATCCGGTCAAACATCATCAGCTCGTCATTCGCGTCTCCCCTGGCCCCTTCGTTATTATTCTTCCGAGGCATGGACGCTCAGCTTCGCTTTCACTTCAGGATGCAGCTTAACCGCCACTTGCGTAACGCCCAGTGTACGAATCGGCTCCTCCAGTTCGATTTTGCGCTTATCGACCTTCACGCCCAGCGCTTCTAACGCCTCGGCGATCTGCTTGCTCGTAATGGCGCCGAACAGACGGCCGCCTTCGCCGGCTTTCGTCTTCACGACGATTTTCATTGCTTCTAATCGAGTGCCAAGCGCCTGCGCATCGGCCTTCTCCTGCTCTTTCTTGCGCTTCTCGGCAGCATTCTGCGCGTCCAGCGTCTTCACGTTGCCGTCCGAAGCCGGCTTCGCCAAATTCTTAGGAAACAGGAAGTTGCGTACATACCCTTCCGACAGATCCTTAATCTCGCCCTTCTTGCCTTGACCCTTTACGTCTTGCAGAAAAATTACCTTCATTCGAATAGCCCCTCTTCCTTATCGATTTCCTGCAGCACTTGCTTCAAGCGCTGCGCGACTTCCGCTACGGTGCCTTCCAGCTGCGCGGCCGCGTTGGTCAAGTGACCTCCGCCGCCCATGCGCTCCATAACGACCTGTACGTTCATATGGCCAAGCGACCGGGCACTGATACCGATCAGACCGTCCGGGCGCTCGCCGATCACGAAAGACGCCAAGACGTCCGTCATGTTCAACAGCGTATCCGCCGACTGCGCGATGAGCAGCTGGGAATATTGCCTTCCCTGCTCCGTCACGGCAATGGCGATATGATCATAAATAATCTCCGACTGCTTGATCATTTCTGCTTTCTTGATGTACTCCGTTAAATCTTCTTTCATCATTCGCTGGATAAGCGCGGAATCGGCACCGTTGCGCCGCAGGAACGAAGCGGCCTCGAACGTCCGCGAACCGGTGCGCAGCGAGAAGCTCTTCGTATCGACCGTAATTCCCGCGAGCAGCGCAGTGGCTTCCCTTACGTCCAGCAATACCCGGTCGTGAATATATTGAAGCAGCTCCGTAACCAATTCGCAGGTGGATGACGCATACGGCTCCATATAGACCAGAATCGCATTGGTAATGAATTCTTCCCCCCGGCGATGGTGGTCGACGACGACGATCTTGTCCGTCAGGGACAGCAGACGCGGCTCCTTCACCATAGACGCCTTATGGGTATCGACGACGACCGCCAGCGTCTTGCCGTCCACGATTCCGAGCGCCTGATCCGGCGTAATGAACCGTTTGGTGATGCGCTCGTCTTCCCGCAGCATCTCCACCATTTTTTGAATGGCGGGATTGACGCCTTCCAGCACGATATACGCTTCTTTCTGGAACAGCAGCGCCGCCTTGAGCACCCCGATCGCCGCGCCAAGCGCGTCCATGTCCGGCATCTTGTGCCCCATGATCACGACGCGGTCGCTGTCGCGCAGCAGATCGCGCAGTGCATGCGCTACGACGCGCGCGCGCACGCGGGTGCGTTTCTCCACGGCATTGGACTTGCCGCCGTAGAACGACTGGCGCTGGCCAACCTTGACCGCCGCCTGGTCGCCGCCCCGGCCTAGGGCATAATCAAGACTTGTCTGCGCCCAATGTCCCAGCTCCACGATGCTCTCCGCGCCGGCCGCAAAGCCGATGCTGAGCGTCATTGGGATTTTGTTATCCGCCGTAATTTCCCGCACCTCATCCAGCAGGACGAACCGCGACAGCTCCAATTGTTTCAAGGTCCGCTGATCCGTAATGACCAAGTAGCGATCCGACGTCAGCCGCTTCAGATACACATGGAACTTATTCGCCCACTCCGTGATCTCGGCCGTTGCCTTCGACATCAGCGTACTGCGCTGCTGATCGTCCATGCCCTGCGTCACTTCTTCAAGGTTATCCATCATGACGATGCCAAGCGCCATCTTCTCTTCCTCGTACCGCTTGGCCAGCTGCCACTGCTTCGTAATATCGCGTACGTACAGCAGCCGCTCGTCGAAACGGAATTGGAGCTCATAAATGGCGTTGCCGATCGTCGCTTCCACCGTGCCTTCGCGATCCTTCGCCTGCGATAACGTCGGGAACAAGTCGTTCAACGATTCTCCTACGACGGACTCCCGCTCCAGCATGTTCGTCACGAACGCGTTATGCCATTCGATCGCTTTATCTTCGTTATACAGAATGATTCCGAACGGCAGATCGCTGATAATCTCGTGGCCTGCCTTCTTCACGCGATAAGACAGCGTGCCAAGGTACATTTTCAAATCCCGGCGGAATGCCCGCTCGGCCATCACGGAGTATACCCCGATCGCGCCGGACAGCACCAGCCCGATGACGCCCAGCTTCCAGTCGTACGTAGCCAGTGTGATCGTCATTAATAACATCAGCACGAATGCCCATAAATGGTGCATGCCGTGCCATCGTTTAATCAGAAACTTCGGCATGTTCAATTCCGCCCCTGCATTACGATTTCTTAAACGCTCTTCGAATCGGGAACGCCACGTCCAGTACTCCGATTAAGCTAAACGGCGGGAAGACCGCGACGACGACGGACAAGAGGACCGGAATCGCTTTATTCCATTTGCGTTCATTCGCGATGAAGAAGAAGAAGCCCATCGCCTGAATGGATAACGTCAGCTGCATCAGGGGCACCAGGTTATGAAGCGTGACCGTCATGAACGATGTTCCACTATTCGGTACGGCCATGTCCACGAGAAGAACGATTAAATAATACAGGACGAAGATTCGCGGCAGCATCCATTTGTGAGGCGCCTGCAATTTCGGAATGGCAAGACCCGACGCGCGAAGCGCCCTTCCCGCAATGGCGTGCGCAATAACGGTGAAGAGGAACGACACGACAATGAGCGCCAAAGGAATAGAATGAATCAAATTCTGAATATAGGACTCCGTTACTTCCGCCGTCCATGTGTTCGGCATCAGTCCCTCGCTGTTCAAGCTGTCGATCGTATCCGTGATGGTCATGCGGATCTCATGGATCAGCGAGAAATCAAACAACAGATCGGCAAGCACCAGCTGCAGCAGCGATTCGCCAAGCAGCGTCAGCATGACAGCCGTCAGCACCTTACGCGCCGGAACCCCTTTGCGGTACAGATGCCCCATGACGATGGACGGAATCAAGAAAAACAAGCCGACGATTAAAGCGCTTGGCCCCAAAACAACAGTTCCGATTGCGTAAACGACGGCCATGTGAATGACAAAAGACCGCCTCGACAACTTCGTATACAAGATTACTACAGGCACCATCATGACGGCGGCGGCAAGCACGTTCATGAGCGGTACTACGATGGCAAGCAGCAGCAGCAATGCCGCGGCGCTCCAAAGCATCGATTTCACACCGGTTTTCAAACCGTTCACCTCTTGCTCTAGTTACTAGTGCGTAGCCTTAAGCTTTACTCCCCATTATAGCATAAAACAAGTACGGCAACACAGGAGACCATGTCCAGCAAGACGCGGCCAAAGCACAGATTTTATCAGGTATTGCGCCCGTCGCATGAAGGAGAAATTGGCTTATGCCGTTTGAATTCCGATTGCCGATCGACGAACGCCGGCCTGCTGCTTGGATACAAAACGCCGCCCTCTTTCATGAGGACGGCGTCTATTTCGTTCCGGATCGTCCGCGGTTCATTCCTTAACCGGCAGCCATTTCCTTCTGTGAATTTATCGTTTTTATGATGAGTGCTTCGCAATAATCAATGATGTCGCTACGGCGTACGATGCCGATGAAACGGTTCATATCGTCAACCACCGGCACGAAGTTCTGTACTTTAGCCAAGGAGACAAGATCCTCCATATTCGCGTCAATTTGCACGGCTTTGTTGGTCAACCGCATCTGCACATCGGACAGCTTGACCTTATTCGTCTGATCGAACGTAATTTGCGGGTTGTTCTTCATATACCAGAGCAGGTCACCTTCGGTCAGCGTTCCGGCATAAACGCCGGCTTGATCCAGAATCGGCACGGCCGTATATCGGTGATGTTCCATTCGCTCGAGCGACTGCCGCAGCGTGGCATCCATCGTCAGCCACACCACTTCTTGTTTCGGTAATAGAAAAAATGCGATATTCATGCGTTTGTTGTCCACCTTCCTTCCTAACCGCCGTTATTTCTTCGCGGATGCACCAGTCGCAGTCGATTTCGCCGACAACGACGAGACCGGCTTCTTGACTTTAGCCTGATACTCCTCCGGAAGCGGCAGCTCTGCTTTCGTGACGGCTGGATTCAGCCACGCCGCAATTAGTGCGTCGGTTTTCGCCAAGTCCTCTTCATCCGCAAAATAGTACCATGCGCCGTGAGCCGTCTTGCGATGTCCTTCGCCTTTGAGCGTATGGCTGTAAATCGTACGATTGTCGCTTTGCAGCATGCCTTTTGCAAGGTCGATCATATGTTCCGGCGTTAAATCCGTGCTGAAATTATCGCCCATGATGTCCATTAACTGCGGAATTTTGGTCCACTGACTGACGTTTGACGCTTTGTTCATAATGGCATTCAAGAACACTTGGTGGCGTCCTGCGCGGCTTGTATCGCCTCCTGCATCTTCCCGATAACGAACGTAATTCAGCGCCTCCGTGCCATTGTAGACATCCTTGCCGGCCTTCACGACGAACTTCTCGTGATCGGCGTCGTCATTGACGAGATCTTCGGTGATGGGAAGCGAGATGCCGCCCATAGCGTCGATGACGTCGCGAAAGCCTTTGAAGTTTATTGTAGCATAATGGTTCACCGGCGCGCCAAACAACTTCTCCACCGATTCAACCGACATTTTCGCACCGCCGAACGCGTAGGCATGCGTGATTTTATCTTCCCATTGCTTGCCTGCCTTCGTCTTCTTGCCCACAATAGCGACGTACGTATCGCGCGGAATCGAAACCATCAGCATGGAGCCGTCAATCGGTCTGACGACCGTATAAATCATCGTGTCGGAACGGCCGATTTCCTTGTCCCGCTGATCGACCCCCAGCAGCAGCAGCGAGAACGGCTGCTCCTTCTTATAGGTCGTGACGACCGGCTCGCGGCCCTCGATCGGTTTGTACGACTTCTCCAGTTTCTTCTCCACGCTGTCCGATAGAAACGTATCGAACCCCCATAACGCCAGCGCGCTGCGGTTGTAATACCCCGCTGCCCCGCCCGCGATAACAAGAATAAGCAATGCCGCCAGCCATTTATAGCTTCGTTTTCTTCTGGGTCTCGTCATGTTGTATCGTTAAGCTCCTGTCTTCCACCAATCTATTTAAACACGTTATGCATATTCTAAACGATCGATTTCGGAGGAAAGTTACAATTCGTTAACGATGGATTCAAGGACAAATTTTACCCTTGCCGCATAGTTTGCCCCGTCCTCGAATACATACCTAACAAAAGGAAGAGGGGGCTCTCTTATGCAAGCACCGCGCTTTGCGCCGGATCGTTCATCCACTGGCATCGACCCGAAGATCGTCGGACTGCTCTGTTATTTGGGCGTCTTCGTCACGGGACTGTTGTTCCTTGCACTGGAGAAGCGCAGCACGTTCGTCAAATTCCACGCCATGCAGTCCATCATGCTGTCCGCGGCGCTGCTCGTCATTAATATTGTACTCGGCTTTATCCCGATTATCGGCTGGATTCTTGGCGGATTGCTAGCACCCGTGTCATTTATTTTATGGATTGCCTTAATGCTCCTTGCCCTGCAAGGCAGATGGTTTAAGCTGCCGATCATCGGCGACTTCGCCGAGCAGCAAGCCTCTAAGTTCTAGCGGACACAACAAAAAAAGGCAGCCGGTTAGGGCTGCCCTCTTTATCATCATACCGCATGTCCGGCCGTAAGGCCGAACGTGCAGATGCTGTTATATATCCTATTCCGTTGTGTAAGGCAACAGCGCAACTTGACGCGAACGCTTGATAGCGATCGTCAGCAGGCGTTGGTACTTCGCGCTAGTTCCAGTTACACGACGTGGCAAGATTTTGCCGCGCTCGCTGATAAATTTACGAAGCAGGTCCGTATCTTTATAGTCAATGTGCGTAATTTTGTTAGCTGTGAAGAAACATACTTTACGGCGTTTGTTACGGCCTTTACGACCGCCGAATTTGCGTTCTGGACGCTCGTCGCCACCATCTCTTTGTTTGAAGCTCATGTTCATCCGTCCTTTCGTTTAGAATGGCAAATCATCTTCCGATATATCGATCGGGCGCCCGTCATCCGAGAATGGATCACGGCCGTTGTTGTTCCGAGGTGTGCCTCCTGAACGTCCGCCGCCACCTTGAGAACCGCCGCTGTTACCGCCGAAGCCGCCGCCTTGGCCGCCTCCGCCGTAGTTTCCGCCGCCTTGACCACCTTGGCCGCCGCCGTAATTGCCGCCATCTTCACGCGGACCATTGTCCCGGTTAGCGGACTCCAAGAACCGTACGTTATCGGCAATAACTTCCGTCACGTAGACGCGCTTGCCTTCGTTGTTCTCGTAATTCCGTACCTGGATACGACCCTCGACCGCTGCTAAGCGGCCTTTGCGCAAATAATTGGCGCAAGTTTCAGCTAACTGACGCCACGTGACGATCGGAATGAAATCCGCTTCACGTTCGCGTTCTCCACCTTGGCCTCCGCTCGAAAACGGACGATCCACCGCAAGCGTAAATTGCGTTACCGCAACGCCTGCAGGCGTATAGCGCATTTCAGGATCCCTTGTTAATCTACCGATGAGAATAACGCGGTTCAACATCGTTTATCGCCTCCAATCAAAACATCGCTTGCGTTCGAATTGATGAGCTTAAGCTACATCTTTCGTGATCAGGAAACGGATAACTTCATCCGTAATTTTCATGACGCGGTCAAGTTCATTAACAACTTCTGGAGTTGCATTGAAATGAACGAGAACGTAAATACCGTCACGAACCTTATTGATCTCATACGCAAGGCGGCGCTTGCCGATCACGTCATGCTTAGTGATCTCTCCGCCGTTTCCGATGATTGCTTGGAACTTTTCAGTCAGTGCTTGGACCGACTCTTGTTCCGTTTCCGGACGAATGATGTACATCACTTCGTATTTGCGCATTTGTTTCACCTCCTCTTGGACTATGCGGCCCCCATGCGGGAGCAAGGAGCGAGCAGACTTTCTATCTCGCATACCTGAATACTATATCAAACTTTAGGTGTGCTTGACAAGTAAGGAAACGTTGCATGTCCTCCCTCATTCTTCCGTTCATGCCTGCCGCGTGTCGGGCGCAAACTAATGGTCGGGGTATTCCCCCTATTTTATCGCAGCAGCAGTTATCAATTGGAGGTGCGGCAGCAATGGGCGAATGGACGGAATTCCGGCCGGGCGATCGTGCGCCTAATGACGGAACGTATATTGAGATCGGCGAGGCATCGTTCCATATGGGCGTGAACAGTCCGAAGAAAGTGCATCTGAACAAAGGCGATCAGTTTCCCGACACGTCGAACAAGGATCGCAAGTGGAAACGAATGCATTAATTTTTTTCATCCGGCCGGCGTATAAATGAGCCGCCTTCGGAGCATCATAATTTTTGACGGTGCATTGAGAGGTGTGGTTCCATTGAACGTTAATGTGCTCGAACCTCAAGGAGATTCTGTCCACTCAGCATAGAAGCGGAGGGTTGTGCCAAAGACACTTGTCTGTAACACACGAACACCGACTGGATCGGTGAACCAAGGTTTCTTTCCGAAAGCTTTGTGATGACTGTTTTCTAACAATTAAACACCGTCGGGAAAAGGGCTCGCAAGAGCCCTTTTTTCCTGTTTGCCTGATGTTTCCCGTTCTCGTATGCCATCATGCCAACCTCATAATGCCAACCAACACAGCGAAACCCCTGCACGCTTGCTGAGTAAGCAAGGTACCGGGGTTTCGCTGTCTATCGCTTGCCTGTAATTCACTACTTATTTCGTACTTTTGATTATTTATTTCTTGGCCAGATATTTACGAATATCGATCGCAACCGCGCCGACGATGATCAAGCCTTTAATAATCAATTGGTAATACGGGCTAACGCCAACGAACGTAAGGCCGTAATTGATGACGCCGAAGATCATTACGCCGGCCATGACGCCTGGCACTGTGCCGATACCGCCGGCCGTGGACACGCCGCCGACGACGCAAGCCGCGATGGCATCCAATTCGTACATGTTGCCGTAGTTATTCGAAGCGCCGCCCGACTTTGCGGCTTCAAGCACGCCGGCGAGCCCGTACAATGCGCCTGCGATCGCGTAGATCGCGAGCAGATTGCGTCCGACGTTGATGCCGGATACGTGGGCCGCTTGCGCGTTGCCGCCGATTGCGTACATATTCTTGCCAAGCCGCGTTTTATTGAAGATGACCCAGCAGATAAGCGCAACCACGATCGCGACAATGACAATGTAAGACAGATGGAACGATCCGATGCCGATGTATCCCGTGCCCAGATCCGTAAAGGAATGGCGCAAGCCGCCGATCGGCTGCGATTTATTCGGCGGCATATCGAAGTACAGCGAGTTGGCGCCGTATACGATAACCATCGTTCCCAGGGTTGCGATGAACGGCGGTACTTTCAGCTTCGAGACGACGAATCCGTTTACCAAGCCGACGAGCAAGCCGACTACAACGGCCGCCACGATCGGGACGATGATCGGAAGCTCCTTCATATGCGGGAAGAACTTCTGCGGGTAGTCCGCCATCTGCAGCATGGATGCCGAGATGACCGCGGAGAATCCGACGACGCGGCCCGCAGACAAGTCGGTTCCGCCTGTAATCAGAATGAAGGCTGCCCCTAGGGCAATGATTGCTTTGGTTGCGTTCTGATGCAAAATATTCGTAAGCGAGCTTACAGATAGAAATGAAGGATCATATATCGTAATTCCGATGATCAGCACGACGAGCACGATGTAGATCGCATACTCCGTCAATACCGTATTCAGTCTCTTCAAATTGGCGTTCATGTTGTTCCCCCTATTAAGCCGTATGTTGGGCGGCCAGCCGCATGATTTCTTCCTCGGTCGCCGTCTTTCCGTCGACGATGCCCGTCATCCGGCCCTCGCACATGACCATGATTCGGTCGGACATGCCGAGCAGTTCGGGCATTTCGGATGAAATCATAATGATGCTTTTGCCCTGTTTAGCCAATTCTGCAATGATGGAATAAATTTCGTACTTGGCGCCGACGTCGATGCCGCGCGTCGGTTCATCGAGCAGCAGAATGTCCGGATCGGTAAGCAGCCAGCGCGACAGCAGCACCTTCTGTTGATTGCCGCCCGACAGGTACCGGATTTGCGTCTTAACGGAAGGCGTCTTCGTCCGCAGCCGCTCGACGCCTTGCTCGGCAACCTTGCGTCGCTCTGCATCGTTTAAGAGGCCGAATTGTTCGTAGTTCTTCTGACTGGCAATGACTGTATTCTCAAGTACCGACAGTACGGGAAAAATGCCGGTTACGCGACGTTCTTCGGTTAGCAGCGCCAGCTTATGGCGGATGGCATCGATCGGCTGTCGGATATTTATGGCTTTATCCCGCAGCGAGATGGTGCCGGATTGAATGGCGCGAAGTCCGAACAGCGCTTCGATCAGCTCGGTTCGCTGTGCGCCGACAAGACCGCCGACTCCGAGGATTTCGCCTTCGCGAAGCTCGAACGAAACGTTCTTGAACGACTTTTCGATCGGAGAAGTAAGCTTGTCGACTTTAAGCAATGTTTTGCCCGGCACATTCGTCCGTTCCGGGTAGCGCTCGGTCAGATCGCGTCCGACCATGCGGGAAATAATTAAATCCGTCGTCAGCTCGGAGGCTGCCCAAGTACCGATTTTCTTGCCGTCGCGCATGATCGTGACATCGTCGGAGATGCGCAGGATTTCTTCCATCTTGTGCGAAATGTAAACGATTGCACATCCGCGTTTCTTCAACTGGTCGATAATCCGGAAGAGCTGCTCTACCTCGTTGCCCGTGAGCGATGAGGTCGGCTCGTCCATAATGATGACCTTGGCGTTATAGGATACCGCCTTGGCGATTTCAAGCGATTGCACCTTGGATACGGACATCGTGCCGACGATCGTCTTCGGGTTAATATCCATCTCCAGCTGCTTGAACAGTTCCACGGTATCGCGGTGCAGCTTCGCGCCGTCGATCAGCTTGAACAATCCATAGTTTCGCATCGGGTAGCGGCCCAGCCAAATGTTCTCCATCACGTTTCGTCTTGGAATCGGATGCAGCTCCTGATGAATCATGGCGATGCCGTTGTTCAGCGCAGCTTTCGAATTCGGCAGCAGCAGCTTCTCGCCGTTCATGACGATTTCCCCTTCATCCGGGGTATACATGCCGAACAGGCATTTCATGAGCGTCGATTTACCCGCTCCGTTCTCGCCCATCAGCGCGTGCACCGTTCCCGGACGCAGCTGCAGCGTTACGTTATCGAGGGCACGAACGCCGGGAAACGACTTGGATATGCCTTTCATTTCGAGTAAGTAAGTCGATTTGCTTGCCACTCGTCTCTCACGCTCCTTACCGCGTATCGAACGCGAAAAGCGGAGACGGCCATGCCTATTGCCGTCACCCGCTTTCGGGTCATCCGATTACTTCGCTTCGCTCATATTGTCTTTTGTAATTTTCTTGTACGTGATCCAGACATATTTGCCGTCCGTAATGTCGTAGCCTACATTCTCTTTCGTTGGCGTTTCGCCTTTCGCGAGGACGCTCGCTACCGCTACCGTCGCTTTGCCTTGGTTCTTGGCATCATTCAACACCGTTCCAAGCAATGTGCCGTCGGAGAGCGCTTGCTGAGCCGCAGCCGTAGCATCTACGCCAACAACCGGCATGAACTTGTTGTCTTTGAAATATCCGGCTGCCTTCAGCGCTTCGATTGCGCCGAGCGCCATATCGTCGTTGTTCGCAAGAACGGCTTCGATCTTGTCGCCGTTCGCGGACAGGAAGGTTTGCATTTTGTCCTGTGCCTTAACGCGATCCCACATAGCGGTATCTTCGGCAATCTTCTCGACTTGAATGCCGGCATCCTGCAGCGCTTGAATGGAGAACTTCGTGCGCAGTACGGCATCTTGGTGACCCGGCTCGCCCGTCAGCATGACGTATTGGAGTTTGCCGTCCTTGTTCTTATCCATCTCCGGATGGGCTTTCCAGTAATCCGCAAGAAGTTCGCCTTCCATCGTGCCGGATTGCTCCGCTTTCGCACCGACGTAGTAAACTTTGTCCCACTTCTTCATGTCATCCGCGAGCGGCTCGCGGTTCAGGAAGACGACCGGAATGTCGGCTGCTTTCGCTTTGTCGATGATGACGCTTGCAGCAGTGCGGTCGACTGGATTAATCGCCATCGCATCGTACTTCTTCGTAACGAACAGGTCGACTTTATCGTTCTGGGTCGGTTGTGCGTTCTGGCTGTCGACAATGTCGACGGTTGCTACGCCTTTTGCCGCATCCGTGATTGCGTTACGAACGCCGGTCATGAATGTATCATCGAATTTATAGATGGCCACGCCGATTTTCGGTACGCTGCCGGAAGCTCCTCCGCCGTTCGCAGCGTTGCCGCCTCCGTTGCTGTTGTTATCGGAATTGCCGCAAGCGGAAAGCGCAGTTACTGCCAAAGCTCCTACGACCATCATCGGAATCCATTTCTTGTTCATCGCTTGACCCTCCTGAAGAGATGTTGTTTGTCTTTATGTGTTGATTATGCCTCAAGGGAAGGCCGCTGCGAATTCAAAATCCTTCTCAGTTCTATCGAAATTCTGCTGTTCTTGAATTTCTTCCGTTAGCTATTGCACGAACGGGAACAGCATCTTCTGATTGTCCGACCAGAACATATTCTCCGCATCGATTACTTTCGTTCCCGTATCGATTCTCCGATTGACTTGTTGATGGTCCATCGCTTGAACCGCCGTTTTGACGCCCAGGTATCCCATGCTGAACGGATTTTGAATGACAGTCGCCTGTATAACGCCCTCCTGCAGCCATTCCAGCTCTTCCTCGGCATTATCGAATCCGACCAGCTTGACGCGGCCGGCCAGCCCCATTTGATCCAATTGTCTGGCGGCCTCCGAGGAGGTTGCGGCATTCAGCGCCAAGATGCCTTCCGCTTGCCCTTCGTTCGTTACCCGCTTCAACAGCTTCTGTATGTCCGCTTTGCAAGCGTTCGTCGTAGAAGCGCAGTAGACGGTATCCGTGATTTTCATACCGGCAGCAGCCGCCTCGTCCGTAATGCCCTTCACGCGCTGCATGGCATTCCGATTCCCCCGCACGTCGCCGATGACATGCAAGCCTGCCTGATTTCCCGCCAGCTCGATCATCTTGCGCGCTGCCTGTCGGCCCGCTTCGTAATTGTCGATGCCGATAAAGCTTCGCGTCTTCGAAGAGTGGATTTCCGACTCAATCGCGACGACCTGAACGCCGCGGCGTTCCACCGCTTCAACGGTTCCGGCCAGCTTCTCGTAATCGGCCGCGGCAAGCACGACTGCATTCGCGCCATAGGCCACATAACGCTCGGTCAGGGCAGCTTGGGCCTCCCAATCGGAGTCGCTATCGGTACCGTCGAACTTGAGGTCGATATTGAACTCCTTCGCCGCCGCTTCCGCGCCGAGACGTACCGTCGTCCAAAACTCGCCTGACCGATCTTTCACGATTAATGCCACGCTTCTCCTGTCCGCCGACGACGAAGATTGCAGCTCTTTCGTGCGCGCGCAAGACGTTGCCAACGGCAGCGCGATCAGGAGCATCATGATAGCCAGCAGTTTTACCCGTTTCATGCTCTCTCCTCCTCTGTCAGGCAGGGAAGCCAAATATCCACTGTCGTTCCCTCTTCGCGTTCGCTCTCGATTCGCAGCCCGTACGCGTCGCCAAAATGAAGCCGAATCCGCTCATGCACATTACGGATTCCGATTCCGCTGCCAGGGTCGTCCGATTGCGCGCCTCCCGGTTCCAGCAGACCTGCAAGCTTGTCCGGCGGAATGCCGACGCCGTCGTCCTGCACGCGCAGGCGGAGACTGCCCTCGATGATGCTCGCGGAAATCGCGATGCGCCCTTCGTCGACGCCAGGCTCGATGCCATGATAAATCGCGTTCTCGACGATCGGCTGGAGAATCAGCTTGATCGTTCTGCAGTTCAGCGCCTTGTCTTCCGCTTCGATCGTAAAATCGAACTTGTTTTTGTACCGCATGCTCTGGATGACCAAGTAATTCCGGATATGCTCCAGCTCGTCTGCCACCGAGATGATGTGCTGCCCCTTCGACAAGCTGATGCGGAAGAATTTCGACAGCGACGTAATCATCGTAATGACCTCGACGGTCTTGCCCGTCCCAGCCAGCCGGACGACCGAATTAAGCGTGTTGTACAAGAAATGCGGATGAATTTGCGACTGCAGCACTTCGAGCTCGCTCTTCCGCTTCATTTCCTGCTCGCGGGTATTCTCCTCCATCAGCTCGCGAATGCGGTTCACCATCAGGTTGAACCTTCGCGACAGCCTCCCCACCTCGTCGTTTCCCCGAACGGGTATATGGATGTCGAACCGGCCCCTTTCCACGAGCCTCATCGATTGCTCCAGCCATTTGATCGGCTGCGATATCTTCGCCGACAGGTACCATGTCATAAGCAGAACGAATACGAGCACCGCCCCGAGCAGCCAGGCAAGGAAGCCGGTGATTGTCCTGCGCGTCGTGATGATCTCATCCATGTAGGAAACGCCGACGATTTTCCAGCCAACGTTGCTGACGGTTTGAATCGTAATCAGCCGGTCCTCGCCGGTAGAGTCGTCGAAATAGCTGCCGAACGTATATTTCAGCGCCTGCTCGACATTCTCGTATTTAAGCCCCGCATAGATCAGCTGCTGCTGCGGATGGTAGATAATGTTGCCTGCCGATTCGTCAATGATATAAACGTATCCCTTCTGCCCCAATTGCACGCTCCGTGACAGATCGTCAATTCGCTTGAAATTCACGTCGACGAGAAGAACGGCGTTGATCTGCTTGCCGTCTACGATCAGCTTGATGCCTTTGCTCATCGATACGACCCACTTGTATTCGCCTTTGAATAAATTTTGCACATGCGGGATGGAGAAGCTGAGGTGGTTCGGATTTTCGATCGCGGATTGAAACCAGCTTTGACTCTTCAGATTCGTATTCGACCGCATCTCGGCCGCCGGTAATGCGAGCAGCCGTTTACCGTCGACGGTGAACAGGGCAAATGAGACCAGGTCATCGCGCGTCCCGAATATCGTGTTCAGCTGGTCCAGCATCTGCTTGTTCGTTACCTCTCCTCCCGCTGCCCGGATATTGCTGTCGACCGAGTTGAATAACGTAGCCATATTCCGAATGTAGCTATTGACGTAGTTCGCGACTTGAAAGACAACTTGCTGATTGGAGATCGACGCATTATTGGCTGCCGTACGGTCGAACTTGTCGTAGAGTACCGCACTGACGAAGAAAACGACGACCACGGTCATCACGGTGAACGAAACGGCGATCAGAAACTGAATACTCTTGAACTGATACATGCGGAATCGGAGTCTTCGCTTCATTGCACGGCATCCCTTCCCGCCCCGTTCCGATAGTCCTTCGGCGATTGGCCGACATGCTTCTTGAAGCTGAAGCTGAAGTAGTTCGGATCGGCGTAACCGACTTTCTCGGCAATCTCGAACGTCTTGAGATCCGTCGTGAGCAGTAAATCCTTCGCCGCTTCCATTCGGACATGAAGAAGGTATCCCATGTAAGTCATCTTCGTCTCCCGTTTGAAAATGCTGCTAAAGTAGCCCGCGCTTATGTGCAGGACGGCGCATATTTTCGCAATATTGATCTCGCTGTCAGCGTAGTTGGCTTTCGTATAACTGCGAGCTTCTTCCACGAGCGAGTGGTAGGCGGTCTGACGGCCGGCCGCGATTCTCCCCATCATCGCCTCGCAGGTGGAGACAACCCAGTTCTTCGCTTCATGCATGCTGCCGAACTGAATCAATTCCTTGAGGATATTCGGGCTTGGGGTGCCGCTGGTGCCGCCGAAGCCGCCCGGGCCGTTATCGGTGTCTTGCGCGGCTTTGAGCATCGTCGTAGACAGTTGCAGCAGGAACACTTGCGCATCGAGGAAGGAGACCGGACTACCGCTGTTCAGAAAGGGAGAGAACAGCTGGTCGACGATCATGGACATCTCGGAAACGGTCCCCACCTTCAGACAACGCAGCAGCGATTGTTCATGCAGCTCGTCGAACCTTACGTGCGCAGCATGGCGCGTCTCTACGTCTTCGATCGAGATCACGCGATTGCTGCCGAGCAGCATCCGGTAATCGAGCGCGGCGATCGCATCGTCATAGGCGGCCTTAAGACCGGTCAGCGGGAAAGCTGCGCTGCTCGTCCCGATCGTAACGGTCAGCTTCAAATAGCGTTCGACGTTTTGACGTATTTCTTCAAGCAATTGCGGCGTCTGGTTATGTTCGCGATCCGCGGTTGCTATCGGCTCGGCGGCAGCGGCGTGTTCGCCCGTCGAAACTGCCGCTGCCGGTGCCGCGGTCAGCACGACGACCCGTTCGTTATGCTGGAAGACGTATCCCGCCAAGCGGCGGCCAACGATCTCCTCCGCGATATTTCGCACGGCGAACCGGCGCAGCTCGAAGTCCCGGGACTCGTATAGCGATAAGCCTGCAGGGCGAACTGCCGCGGGCTCGTTATCCCCGGGTGCTTTTATGTTCCCGCTCGATCCGGTTCCGGATTCGCTCCCGTCCAACAGCAAGACAGATACCGTGCAGCAAGCGCCGCGGAGCGCAAGATCGTAATGTTCGATCTTCTCCTCGATTTCCCGTTCGCTGAGCTTCCGCGTAACGAGCGTGCCAAGAAACACTTCCCGCAATAGGGGAAGACTCTTGTTGTAGTGCTCGCGGAGCGCATCGACGTTCTCGCGTTCGGACATTTCGGCTTCGAGGCGGCTCTTCACTCTACGAAGTGCTTGTACCAGTTCCTCCGCGGAGAAAGGCTTCAATACGAACTCCTCTACCTTGAGGTGGATGGCTTGCCGGGCATATTCGAATTCGTCAAAGCCGGTCAGGATGATAATTTTCGTGCCTGGCATCAGACCACGAATTTGCTCAGACAGCTTCAATCCGTCCATGAACGGCATACGAATATCGGTTACGAGGACGTCCGGCATCCACCTTTCGGCCATCTCCAGCGCTTCACGCCCGTTCTCAGCTACATCGACGACCTGGAAGCCTTCCGCTTCCCACTCGATCTCCTGCAGTATGCCTTCTCTGACATCCGCCTCGTCGTCAGCCAACAGCAACTTGTACATCGTGCATCTCCTCGATCCTGTATATTCGTAACATACCCTAACGTACCCTGGTAAAATACCGTGAGGCAGTGTCGCAGCTCCCGCACCGCCCGTGCTGTCTTACATAACGGCGTCTGCTCTCCCTCTCCTGTTCCCGCTTCACGCCTTGTCCCTGCCAGTGCCTCCGATATCCGCTTTAGGCAATGTCCTTGCCCTAAACTCTATCTCCATTAGCACCCTATTCGGATCCTGCTTTGTCCCTTTCCTCCAGCACCCGATTCAGATCCTGCTTCGTCCCTTTCCTCTAGCACCAAGTTCAGACCCTGCCTCCTCCTCTTTCCTCCAGCACCCGGCACAGAACTTGCTTCGGTCCTTACCTATAGCACCGGTTTCAGACCCTGCCCCGTCCTCTTTCCTCCAGCACCCAGCACAGAACCCATGTCTTCCTCTATTCCCGTCTCGAACCGCTTCACCATCCGGCAAGCCGCCGTTTCATTCATCTGCAAATCCTCTCCGACGTTGGGGAAGATATCGCCATTTTAATTGGAGTTGTCTATTTTAGACAACAAAAAAAGCGATCCGTTAGGATCGCTTCGATTTAAGGGTTATGGCGGAGAGGGTGGGATTCGAACCCACGCACGCTGTGACACGCCTAGCTGATTTCGAGTCAGCCCCCTTGGGCCTCTTGGGTACCTCTCCATGTGTGTTTGTCAGTCAGCAAGGATTATCTTATCACGAGGCTCGTCCCAATGCAAGCCTTTTTTTTCGTTTTTTTTAGGATGGTGAAGATGAATGCCCTTCTCCCTCATTTGGCTGCTTTTCGGCGGCGGATCGCAGTACTTTTTTCAAGTTTTTCTCGAACTTCGCGCGCGGGATAAGCACACTATGCTTGCAGCCAACGCATTTAATGCGAATGTCCATCCCCATACGGATGATCTCCATTTCATTCGTGCCGCAGGGATGCTGCTTTTTCATTTGAACAATATCGCCTAATTCAAACTGTTTCCTCTCCATCTCGATCCGCTCCTCCTCTTATCCCACGTTACTGTCGTTCTTCTCTATATATCGACAGCCTCATATTGGTCTTCGATTTGCTTGAATATTCCTCGAATTTCAACGCGTTCCTGCACGATAACCTCATGAACGGCTAACAAATCTTCTTCCGGAAAATGAATTGATAGTGCACATCCGGCCGTGATTTGTTTCGGTGTCGGACAGATATCTATTTCAATTTCCGCGTATTCTAATAGCATCTCTGCACGCAGCGCCTGCTGGGTGGAGTCAAACGCGATCAGCACGCTTCTCGCCTCCTGACTGATTTTATTGAAGATCCCCTGCGCAGGCAAGTATAAAATGGTTGTCCCATCCATATACTAGTAACCAAGCGTACGCGCAGCACAATCTATTAAATCTAGATGCTGGTCTGCTGCGCTGCCGATTATTCATAGAGCTTTGCGGGAGGGGAATCTATGAAACTGCCAGGGATGAAAGAAACGCCGCTCAAAGTACCTTATACGGAGCCTAACATCACCGGACTGCTTATCAATCGCATGACGTATCTGCTCGATAACGTTTCTTCTGATCGCCGAATTGTCGTCGTATGCGTTGGCACCGACCGCTCAACCGGCGATTCCCTTGGTCCGCTTGTCGGCACTTCGCTGAGCAAATACAGAAGTCCATTCTTTGACTTGTACGGCACGCTGGAAGAACCGGTCCACGCAATGAACTTGGATGAGACGCTGATCGACATCAACAAGCATGTTCGCAAGCCTTTTGTAATCGGCATCGATGCCTGCCTCGGCCAAGCGGCAAGCGTTGGCTGCATTCAAGTTGGTACAGGTCCCGTTCGGCCTGGCGCCGGAGTAAACAAAGATCTGCCACCGGTCGGCGACATCCATATTACCGGCATCGTCAACGTGGGAGGCTTCATGGAATATTTCGTCCTTCAGAATACGCGTCTCCATCTTGTCATGCGAATGTCCGATATTATCGCGCACAGCTTATTTTCTTCCATCATGAAGTGCACGCGTCCGGCTACTTTTCCTGTTGCAAGGCCAGATTGATCGCTTCGATTTCTTCGGGAGTTAACGCATACGCCGACTGTCCCTCTTTTAGGGGCTTTGCATAGACGAATGTTTCATCGCGCCCGTGAATACCGCTAAGCACCATACCATCCTTCTCGTCATTAACAAGGGCAACCGAGAAGCTTAAGTCGCTTCCGCGATCTGCAAATGCATTGTAGCGATGAATGCCGATGTTGCCTTTCTTCCTCTTTAACGTCTCGCTCAATCCGGTAACCGTCTGTTTCAAGCTGCGTTGCTGTTCCTCTTGCCTCTGCAGCTGATCCTTGATCTGTATGATGACATCTTCCAGACCCTCCACCCCAGTACCGTTCATGAACTGCGTATAGTTCTTTCTCAGTTTCTTCAACTTGCTGCCCAACACGAAATTACGAATAAGCAATAGTAAGACGACTACAAGCAGGCCAACCGACACCCAATCGAACGGCCTTTCAATCCATTGATCCATGTAAGTGTTTCTCTCCCATTCCGTGCTTTCTTAGCTGTAGTGTTGAACGATTTCTTTCACAGCCTCCACAAAGGCCTCCACCTCTTGCGAAGTCGTAAAGCACCCCACGCTCGCACGAACCGCTCCCGTCTCCAACGTTCCCGCAGTTTCATGAGCGAGCGGCGTACAATGAAACCCCGTGCGTACCGCTATGTTATAGTGCTGGTCCAAAATAAATCCGATTTCCGATGGATCTGCGCCATCAATAACGAATGACACGATTCCCGTTCTCGGTTGGCCCAGCTCAGGCCCAAGAAGACGAACGTTCTTCAGGGCACCTAATCCCTCCATTATGTTCTGCGTCAATGCCCATTCTTTATTATGGATCTTTTGAACCGTCTCATGCAGGACATACTTGACCCCGGCTCCAAGCCCGCTGATTCCGGCGGTGTTTTGCGTCCCTGCTTCGTAGCGATCCGGCCTTACCGAGGGCTGTTCAATGGATTCCGATTGACTGCCCGTCCCACCGTGCAGCAGAGGCTCCAAATCGACATCAGGGTGTATATACAGCCCACCTGTGCCTTGCGGCCCCAGAAGCCCTTTGTGGCCCGGAAAAGCAAGGAAGTCAATCCCCATGCCTTCCACGTCGATGTCCATAATTCCCGCTGTCTGCGCCGCATCCACCAGCAGTTTGACACCGTTCCGCCTTGTCAATTCTCCGATGTCCGCAACGGGCAATATAGAACCCAATAAATTCGAACTATGACTGACCACCGCTAATTTGGTATTCGGCCGAAACGCCAGTCCTACTTGTTTAGCATCTAACTGCCCCCGCTCATCCGGTTCTACATAGGTAACATCGATGATCCCAAGTTTCTTCAAATATTCAAGCGGCCTGCGCACCGAGTTATGTTCAATAGCAGTTGCAATTACATGATCGCCGGGCTTAAGGAATCCCTTAATCACAGTATTCAGCGCCATCGACGTATTCAATGCAAATGCGATATCGTTCGGATTTTTGACGGCAAGCAGTTTAGCTAACGACTTACGCGTATCAAACAATATACGACTCGCTCTCACGGCCATCGCATGGCTGCCGCGACCCGGATTCGCACTATCATGCTCCATCGCTTCCCTAACCGCTTCTATTACTGCAGCAGGTTTCGGCCATGAAGTTGCTGCATGATCCAAGTAAATGAATGGTCGATCGCCCTTAACTTCCACCATTCTCCCGCCCCCTTCCTCTATATCCTAACAATAGCATACTTGATTGGCAGGCCTGCTTCAAATCCCGCCAATCAAGTATGCTATTTAAGGAGTGAGTATCGGATTATGATAATTGCTGTAACAGTTCGAGCAAGCGTTCCAAATCCTGCTTGTTATAATACATTAGCTCGATGCGACCTTTATCTTTTTGCTGTTTGATTTTAACCGTTGTTTTGAAACGTTCGCGAAGCGACTCTTCCACCTCATTAATATAAGGATCTTTCTTCTTATTCGAGGTCGTGTCTTTCGGTTTGACCGGTTCCGGTTGACCTAAGTTTTTGATCGCTTCCTCAAGCTGCCTTACACTCCAGTCGTTTGCGATCGTAAGATCAGCCAATTCTTTCTTTCGCTGATCTTCCTTCACACCAACAATCGCTCTTGCGTGACCCATGGATAATGTTCCACGTGAAACATTATCTTTGATCTCTTCTGGCAGCGACAACAGTCTAAGGAAGTTTGCGATATGCGACCTCGACTTGCCCACCTTCATAGAAAGTTCTTCCTGCGTCAGATTGAACTTGTCCATAAGCGCCTGATAAGCAAGAGAAAGTTCAATTGCATTCAGATCCTCACGCTGCAAGTTTTCAATCAAAGCGATTTCCATGACCTGTTGATCGGAGAAATTTCTCACTACGGCAGGGATCGTTGGATTACCGCAAAGCTGAGATGCCCGGAAACGACGTTCGCCCGCAATGATCTCATAACCCTTCAGAACGGTGCGGACGATGATTGGCTGAATGACGCCATGCTGTTTGATCGACTCCGCAAGTTCCTTGATGGCATCGTCATCAAACGTTTTCCGAGGTTGATAAGGATTCGGTCTCAGTTGCGCAAGCGGTACTTCAACCACTTTATCTTCTTCGCTGACAGAAAGTGATGGAATAAGCGCATCAAGTCCTCTACCTAGCCGCTTGCTCATACATGATCACTTCCTTTGCGAGTTCAAGATACACCTCTGCCCCTTTGGACCTTGGATCATACGTAATAATCGATTGTCCATGTGACGGCGCTTCGCTTAAGCGTACATTACGCGGAATAATCGTTTGGTACACTTTCTGTTGGAAATACTTCTTTACCTCTTCAATAACTTGAATGCCTAGGTTTGTCCGCGCATCGAACATCGTCAACAACACGCCTTCGATTTGAAGGGACGTATTCAAGTGTTTCTGCACAAGACGAACTGTATTTAATAGCTGGCTTAAACCTTCCAGCGCGTAATATTCGCATTGAATCGGAATGATAACGGAATCCGAAGCCGTCAATGAATTAATTGTCAGTATACCTAGCGATGGGGGACAATCGATCAGAATGTAATCGTATTGGTTTTTCACGAGCGCTAACGATTTCTTCAATCGCTGTTCACGGGATATCGTCGGCACGAGCTCGATCTCCGCACCAGCCAATTGAATCGTAGCCGGAATGATATTTAGTCCATCGATATTCGTCTGGCAGGTCGCTTCATTCGGATGTACATCATTAATAAGCACATCGTAAATGCAATGCGCAACGTCCGCCTTATTGATTCCGATTCCGCTCGTCGTATTGCCCTGAGGGTCAATATCAACCAACAACACTTTCTTCCCCAGAGAAGCCAGACAAGCGCCAAGGTTTACGGACGTCGTCGTCTTCCCGACACCGCCCTTCTGGTTCGTTATTGCAATCGTTTTTGACAAACTGTTCACCTCTATGCTGATAACTTATGAATCCGAACAAGGTGAAACGGCTATCGCCATTTGTTGACGGTAGAGCGTTTCATTCCAGAAAGATATAAGCCTATTCGCAAACCGTAATTGATTAAGACTTATATTATGAAATGCGGCCTTACTCTAGCACCCAGTCTATCAAAACAAATATTTCCAATCCGATAGACAAAATGACGATGCCGTCCCCTATAACCGGACGGCTGTCAGCAGTACTATTATCGTTTAGGAATCTTGATCACTATTTCATAATGATCATCATAATCCTGTTCGTTTGTCTTAATTTGCAATCCGGAACCCGAAACCATGTCAATGGATTGACGAATGGTATTCAACGCGATTCGAACATCTTTCGTAAACGAGATCCTTTTCGGCTTCTTCGCCGTGTTCTGGACCGTTTCTTTATAGAAAGCAACTCTCGCTTCCGTCTGCTTTACATTAAGCTCTTTTGTAATAATATCGTCTAGTACTTTCAGTTGCAACTCTTCCGAGTCCAGTGACAACAACGCTCTAGCATGACGCTCCGTGATTTTACGTTCCATTAATGCATTTTTCACGGTTTCGCCTAGTCCGAGCAGCCTTATTTTATTCGCAATCGTCGACTGACTCTTACCGAGACGTTGGGCTAAGCTTTCTTGCGTTAAGTTGTGCAGATCAATAAGCTTCTGATAGGCAACCGCTTCTTCGATGGATGTGAGCCCTTCACGCTGAAGGTTCTCGATCAATGCAATTGAAGCCGCCTGAGAATCATTGAATTCCCGAACGATTGCTGGCACTGTCTCCAGTCCCAGTTTTTTTACGGCCCGGAATCTACGTTCTCCGGCTATGATTTCGTACCTTCCATTGCGTAACCGAACCACAATCGGTTGGATAATGCCATGAGTCCGAATGGTTTGACTAAGCTCTTCAATACGGTCATCATCGAATACAGTCCGTGGTTGATAAGGACTGGTATCTACGTCAGCGATCGGAAGCTGCTTTACTTCGTCCAGATTCTGACTCTGGTTCTTTTGATCGCTCAAACCGAATAAACGAGAAAATTGTTCTTTCATAGCGTCAACATACCACCCGATTTCAAAATGCCGAGTTTGTCGTTTCTATACTATTCGTCGGCTGCAAGTTGATTTCCTGCTTGACAGTTGCACAATTCGAACAAATATCCTGTTATCGCTATGTTCCACGTGAAACATTTCCAATCCGATTTCTCATTGCTAAACGATCGGCTGTTTTAGAGGTAGGCCCGCTTTTCTAGGGTACTTCGCTGGTGTTTCCGCTAGTTTGTTGATCACGATGATGTGGCGATCCGATTGTTCAAATGGAAGCTTTAAATGATGGATGTCCACAAGCTTCGCTTTCAACTCCGACAAGCTCCGTTTCGACTCCTGTACTTCCTCTGCAGGATCAGCGCCCTTCATGGAAGCGAAGACACCGCCTCTGCGAACAAAAGGAAGACATAGCTCGTTCAATCCGCTCAATCGTGCTACTGCCCTTGCCGTAACCAAATCGTACCTGTCTCTATGAGCTGCCAATCGGCTTATATCCTCCGCACGGCCATGAACGCAAAACACATCCTGGAGGCCGAGCCTTTCGACGACATGCTGAAGAAACTGAATGCGTTTATTCAGCGAATCGACGATCGTCACTTTGAGATGAGGGAAACAAATCTTCAATGGCAAACTAGGAAAGCCGGCGCCGGATCCGATGTCGGCAATCGATGACGTTTCATTCATGTTTAAGAAGAAGGAAAGCGATACGGAATCGTAGAAGTGTTTCTCATAAACTGCTTCTCTTTCCGTAATCCCCGTTAGATTCATTTTCTCGTTCCACTCAACGAGCAGTTCGTAGTAGGTTTGAAATTGCTGGAGTTGGAGCGGCGATAACGCCACTCCCCGCTCTTGAAGCCGTTCCGCAAACCATGTTTCAGTCGAATTCATGTTTACCCCCGTGCCGCTAAAACCTTATTGTAATGCTCCAAATAAACAAGCAAGATGGAAATATCGGCAGGCGTTACGCCTCCAATTCTGGCAGCCTGACCAATGGAAAGCGGACGAATCGTAGTCAGATTCGCTTTCGCTTCCTTGGACAAATTGGTGATTACCATATAATCGATGTCATCCGGAATGCGCTTTTTCTCCATTTTAGAGAGCCGGTCAACCTGAATTTGCTGTTTCTCGATGTAACCGGCATATTTGATTTGAATTTCAACTTGCTCTTTCATATCCTCGGTCAGCGCTTCGGACGAAGGTGACAAACGCTCAATGTGTTCATACATCACTTCCGGACGACGCAATAAGGATAGTGCATCTGTCGCTTGTTGCAGCGGTGCGGATCCGATGGACTCCATTAATGCAAGCACGTCTTCATCAGGGCGGACTCTCACCGTCTTGAGACGTTCGATCTCCTGCTCCACCATTGCCTTCTTGATCGTAAACCTGTTATAACGAGCTTCGGTGATTAATCCGATTTCGTAGCCTGTCGGCGTAAGGCGCATGTCCGCATTGTCATGCCGCAGCAGCAAGCGGTATTCCGCACGGGAAGTGAGCAGACGATAAGGCTCTGTCGTCCCTTTCGTCACGAGATCATCGATGAGAACCCCGATATACCCTTGGGAGCGATCGATAATGACTGGCGGTTTCCCTTGTACTTTCCGAGCAGCGTTAATACCAGCCATGATCCCTTGACCTGCCGCTTCCTCATAACCCGAAGTGCCATTGATTTGGCCGGCAGTGAACAGACCAGGAACGAGCTTCGTTTCCAGCGACGGCCACAGCTGAGTCGGAACGACCGCATCATACTCAATAGCATAGCCCGTGCGCATCATTTCGACTTTCTCCAAACCTGGTATCGATCGAAGAATGCTTAGTTGAACGTCTTCCGGCATGCTTGTAGACAATCCTTGAACATAATACTCCGACGTGCTCTTCCCTTCAGGCTCCAAGAAAATCTGATGCTTCGGCTTATCGGCGAAACGTACGATTTTGTCTTCGATTGAAGGGCAATACTTAGGACCCGTTCCTTCGATCGCACCGGAGAACATTGGAGCACGATGAAGATTGTCATTGATGATGCGATGCGTTTCTTCCGATGTATACGTCAACCAGCAAGGCAGTTGCTCGTTATCGGAGGACTCCGTTTCATAAGAGAAAAACTTCGGCTTCTCGTCGCCGGGCTGAATTTCCGTCTTGGAGAAATCAATCGTATCCCCGTGCACGCGCGGAGGCGTACCTGTTTTGAACCTCACGAGCTGCAGACCAAGATTGCGCAAGCTTTCCGACAACTTAATGGAAGGCTGTTGATTGTTCGGTCCGCTCTCATAGATGAGTTCGCCCATGATGACCTTGCCTCGCAAATACGTACCCGTCGTAACTACGATCGACTTCGCCCTATATTCCGCACCTGTCTTCGTCACCACGCCTACGCAAGCGCCATCCTCAATAATGAGGTCTTCAGCCATTCCCTGACGCAGCGTCAAATGATCGGTTGCTTCGATCGTCTGCTTCATGAAATGCTGATATAGAAATTTATCGGCTTGCGCACGCAAAGCGTGAACAGCTGGACCCTTACCCGTATTCAGCATCCGCATTTGGATGAACGTTTTATCGATATTACGCCCCATCTCTCCGCCGAGCGCATCGATCTCCCGTACGACATGACCTTTAGCCGGACCCCCGATCGACGGATTACATGGCATGAACGCCACCATATCCAAGTTAATCGTAAGCAGCAATGTCTCAGCGCCCATCCGCGCCGATGCCAGTGCAGCTTCACAGCCAGCATGTCCAGCACCTACAACGATGACATCGAAATCCCCTGCATGATATCCCATTCCTCTATCCCTCCTTGCCTTTCGGACAATATTATTTACCTAAACAGAACTGCGAGAAAATTTGATCGATCAATGACTCAGCTACCGAATCACCTATCATTTCGCCTAATTGTTCCCACGCCGTACGTACGTCGATTTGCACAATATCAATGGGAATGCCGATTTCTGTCGCCTCGATTGCATCCCTTAGCGATTGACGTGCCTGGTTGAGCAATGAAATATGCCGAACATTGCTGACATAAGTCAAATCCGCCGATTCCAGCTCGCCATCGAAGAACATGCGCTTGATTACATTCTCGAGCTCGTCTAACCCTTGCTCCGTCAACACGGACAAACGCACAATGGATTCGACAGGAAAGCTCTCCTCAATCTCGGACGTATCTAATACGATCGGCAGATCCGTCTTGTTCAAGAGCACCACGACTTGACGGCCCTTCATCTTCGCGATCAGTTCCCGGTCGTCCGGATGCAGCGGTTCATTCGCATTCAGAACCAATAAAATCAGATCGGCTTCCTCTAGCGCTGATCGAGAGCGTTCAACGCCGATCCGCTCTACCACATCCGCCGTCTCGCGTATGCCGGCTGTATCAAGCAGGCGCAGTGGAATGCCTCCAAGTGTTATATATTCTTCGATTACATCCCGCGTCGTGCCAGGAATGTCGGTTACAATCGCTTTGTTTTCCTGCACCAGCGCATTAAGCAGCGAAGACTTTCCTACGTTCGGACGTCCGACAATGGCGGTAACGATACCTTCTCGTAATATTTTGCCTTCCGCAGCCGTTTTTAACAATCGTTCGATTTCCAGGTACGCTTCTCCGCATCGTTCCCGGATATACGCGCTCGTCATCGACTCCACGTCATGTTCCGGATAATCGATATTAACCTCAATATGGGCTAGCAGCTCAATCAGCCCATGCCGCAGAGCCTTCACCTTCTTGGATAACATACCTTCCGCTTGCTTCAAAGCCACCGTGAAAGCACGGTCCGATTTCGACCGGATTAAGTCAATGACGGCCTCAGCCTGCGTCAAATCGATTCGCCCGTTCAGAAAAGCCCGCTTCGTGAACTCTCCGGGCTCAGCCAGTCGGATTTCGCCGGACCGCAACAGCAGCTCGAGCACGCGTTTGACGGCAACCACTCCGCCATGGGTGCTCAATTCGACGACATCTTCTGCTGTAAACGAGCGCGGACCGCGCATGATGGTAAGCAGGATCTCTTCCACCGTTTCACCGGAAGCTGGATCCACAATATGACCATAATGTACGGTATGCGAATCAACCTCGGCAATATTCGACTTGGAGCGGAAAACCGCCGCGCAAGCCTCCACCGCCTCAGGTCCGCTGACCCGAATAACGGCAATGCCGCCCTCTCCGACAGCTGTCGAAATGGCGGCAATCGTGTCTTGTATCATCATGATTATTCCCTCTTAACTTGTCACAAAATAAAAAAACGAGCAATGACCGTAGAGAGCCATTGCCGAAGTGAGACCTATGCATTGTTACTTCAGCGTGATGACGACGCGCCGATTGGGCTCGTCGCCTTTGCTGAACGTTTTAACCTTGGCGTGATTCTGAAGCTGCGAATGAATAATCTTACGCTCGTGCGGCGCCATCGGCTCGAGTACCACTTCTTTACGAGTCCGAACGACGTGCCCCGCCAAGCGGTCCGATAAATCTTCAAGCGTCTTACGTCGACGCTGACGAAAATCTTCCGCATCAAGCACGATCCTAAGATGACTGCTGGAATAACGGTTAGCCACAATATTGACCAAGTATTGCAAAGCATCAAGCGTTTGACCGCGACGGCCGATCAGCATGCCGAGATCTCCGCCGCCGGATAATGCGAGAACCAATCCATCTCTTGAATCGTGACGAGCAATCGTAATGTCAAGTCCCATCGTTCCTGCCACTTCAATA
Source organism: Paenibacillus rhizovicinus (assembly GCF_010365285.1). Classification (NCBI taxonomy): domain Bacteria; kingdom Bacillati; phylum Bacillota; class Bacilli; order Caryophanales; family Paenibacillaceae; genus Paenibacillus; species Paenibacillus rhizovicinus. The sequence goes on along the minus strand of NZ_CP048286.1, from coordinate 3,621,031 downwards.
ATGAATCGTTCCGTTTCAAGGATCGCATCTTTTGCATCCTTCGCAGCCGGCGCAGGCGTATCTGCCTTCGGAGCGGCAGCGACCGGAACAACCGGCGCTGAAACCGCGGATGGCTGACTCACCTCTGGAAGCAGAGCCAGCTCAACTTTCGCAGCTCTTACCCCAATCAAGCCGAAAAAGCCTTTGCTCGGCTTCTCCAGCACAGTCACGTTCACACGTTCCGCGGATACTTGCAATTCCGTTAAACCTTGTCTTACAGCATCTTCGATCGTTTTGCCCGATGCTATGATTTTCTTCATTTCGCGGGGACACTCTCCTTATTCTTCGATGAGTTTCGAACATAAAGGAAGTAGTTTTGCGTAATCGTATACGTGTTACTGAAAATCCAGTACAGCGGCAGCGCTGCCGGGAAGTTAATCGCCATGACGAAAATCAGGACAGGGAAGATCATCATGATTCCCTGCATCGCAGGCATCGTCTTTTGTTGGGATTGCATCATTTTAGACTGGACGAATGTCGTAATCGCAGCCAGGATCGGCAGAATGTACGTATGGTCCTTCTCGCCTAGTTGCAGCCAGAGGAATGTATGCTCGCGAATATTTTCATTCATATAAATCGAATTGTAGAGCGCGATGAACACCGGCATCTGCACAAGCAGCGGTAAACAGCCCGCAAGCGGATTTACTTTATGCTGCTGAAACAGCTTCATTGTTTCTTCTTGCTGTTTCTGCGGATTGTCCTTATGTTTTTCTTTCAATTTCGCCAGCTCCGGCTGCAAAGCCTGCATGGCCTTCGAACTGCGGTATTGCTTAATGGTAAGCGGGAGAATCAGCGTCCGAACGATAATAACCATCAGCAGGATTGCGATCCCATACTCCCCATTGAACCACTTCGCGAAGTGCTCTAAAGCTTGAGAGAAGTAGTAGACAACGTTTCGCTGCCAGAAGTTCCCGTGCGATAAGTCATCCATGGAAACCGGGTGAGCAGCCGACGAACAACCGCTCAAGAAAAACATCACGGCAATCAGGGCGAATGCCGTTAACCATGTTCGTTTCGAAATACGGGACAACATGTAAATCTCCTCTCTGCGTAACCATAAGCGCTGGCCGATTATTGGGCGCAGACGCTGCACAATCATTCACGTAAACTATATCACATTTTATGGTACAAAGAAACAAGCCTGCTCCGGTAATGAAGCGATTACAAGGCTCAGCGATTCTGTTTCAGAAGCCCTGCCCGCTTCAAGACGTGAAGCATGCTTTTTTCGAGTTCCTTTATGCCAAGACCGACAGCTGGCTTGCGCACAATAATAATGAAATCCAGCTGCTCGGCGATTCGGTCCGTCTGATGGCGAACGATCTCCTTCACAAGCCTTCTCATCCTGTTGCGAACGACGGCATTTCCGATTTTCTTGCTGGCCGACACGCCGAGCCGGAATGGTTCCGCTTTATGCTGGCGGGACCAGTACACGACGAATTGGCCGTTCGCGAACGATTTGCCGTTCCGGTAGATCCGGCTAAAATCTTCGCGGTTACGCAAACGTAGTTTTTTTTGCACGGCGCATCCTCACCGAACCTTTATTACATATAGTATGACCCTTATAAATGAAAAAAAGACCACCGTAAAGTGGTCTTTAAAATTACGCGCTCAGTACTTTTCTTCCCCGTTGACGACGGGCGCTCAGCACTTTACGTCCATTTGCGGAAGCCATACGTTTGCGGAAACCATGAACTTTTTTACGCTTGCTCACATTCGGTCTAAATGTAGGTCTCATTGATCAATGCACCTCCTATCCTTACTCAAATCTGCGTTCATTCTATTTCTGATCGTCTTCACGATTATCGATCGCCGGTTTTCCTTTACGAGGATGCTGCAAGGTCGATAAGAAAAATCGAACGATGAGCATTCTCCGAAAAAAACGCCTTTTTATATTTAACCATGCGACAGTGCAAAAGTCAACCTTGGAGACATCTAAACAGCCGTCAAAAGGATTGCCAAATCCGAACTGTGGATAAACTAATGAGAGGTCCATAAGTAGCGCCAAATTAATAACATGTGGATGAATTTATCGCACTTTCCCGGATTATGTCGAACTGGTAACAAGATATTAACAATATCTAGTGTTGTCGATAACTTTTGTACACAACCTATTGAATTTGTGGATAAAATAGCCGCAATCGTTGAATATCAAGGGTTATTTTGCTATGATAAATATGTTTTCTGTGTGGATGACTCCGATCCCCCCGCAAATTTATTAACAGCCTGTGGATAACAATGTGAACAACATTCATCCCCTTCTGATAACTTTGTTTTCCATCCCTTGATACTGTGGACTGATTTACTACCCCATTCCCTGTATTCGACATATTCAGCAGGATAGCGCCGTTATCGGCGATTTTGATAAGGAGTGACCATTTGTGGATAGCCATACGCACGAAATGTGGCAACAGGTGCTGTCTATCATCCAAACCAAGCTTAGCAAGCCGAGCTTCGATACTTGGTTTAAAGCGACGAAAGCTTCGTTCAGCGGAGATTCCGTCGTTATCGTGACAGCACCGACGACTTTCGCGGCCGAATGGCTCGAAAGCCGGTATACCAAGCTTGTGCGAACAACGCTGCAGGAATTCCTGGGGCGTCAATACGACATTAAATTTGTCATTGAGGAAAACAAACCGCCTGAACCGGCCGAAATCCAGCCGATCGTCTTGCCTCCGGCCCAGGTCGGTCCCGAAGAGCATTACACCCATATGCTCAATCCCAAGTATATGTTCGATACGTTCGTCATCGGCGCCAATAACCGGTTTGCGCACGCGGCTTCCTTGGCAGTAGCCGAAGCGCCGGCTAAGGCTTACAACCCGCTCTTCCTATATGGAGGCGTTGGTCTGGGCAAAACGCATTTGATGCATGCAATCGGGCATTATATTCTTGAGCATAATCCCAATACGCGGGTACTTTACCTGTCCTCGGAGAAATTCACCAACGAATTCATCAACGCGATCCGGGACAACCGCGGGGAAAGTTTCCGTAACAAGTACCGGAACATCGACGTGCTGCTGATCGACGATATTCAGTTTCTAGCCGGGAAAGAACAGACGCAGGAAGAGTTCTTCCATACGTTTAATGCCCTGCATGAGGAACGCAAACAAATCGTCATTTCAAGCGACCGTCCGCCCAAAGAGATCCCGACGCTGGAGGAACGGCTGCGTTCGCGGTTCGAGTGGGGGCTAATTACGGATATTCAGCCGCCTGACCTGGAGACGCGGATCGCGATTCTCAGGAAGAAGGCGAAGGCGGAGAACCTGGACATTCCGAACGAGGCAATGGTCTATATCGCGAGCCAGATCGATACGAATATCCGCGAGCTGGAAGGCGCGCTCATTAGGGTCGTAGCTTATTCTTCCCTCATCAATGAGGATATTAGTTCGCATTTGGCAGCCGAGGCGCTGAAGGATATCATTCCGACCAGCCGGCCGAAAATGATTACGATGCAGGATATTCAGCATAAGGTCGGGGAGCTGTACGGACTGAAGCTAGAGGAGTTCAAAGCGCGTAAACGGACGAAAGCCGTCGCATTTCCGAGGCAAATCGCCATGTACTTGTCCAGGGAACTAACGGACTATTCGCTTCCTAAGATCGGCGAGGCGTTCGGGGGCCGTGACCATACGACTGTCATTCACGCCCACGAGAAGATCACGCAGCAGCTGAAAGCCGATTCGGAGCTGTACAAGATTGTTCAGACGCTGACGGAGAAGATCAAGAACCATACATGAATATGAATAAGAAGAATGGTGGATAACCATGTCGAAAGTTATACACTTCTTCAACATTTAACTAGCAAGCCTATGCACACGCTATACACATGTGGATAGGCTTGCTTTATCCGTGTTATATGTACTTATCCACATATTCAGGGCCCCTACTACGACTTCTACTAATATTTATTAATAATTCATCATCAAAATACGGGTGAAAACGACACTACCTTCGCTGCCGTGATCCCTTTCCTTTAGGAGTGACACTTATGAAATTAACGATCCGCAAAGATCAACTGAATGACGCCATTCAACAAGTATCCAAAGCCTCTTCGACACGTCCTGCAATTCCGATTCTCGGCGGTATCAAAATCGACGTTAATCACCAAGGCGTGACTTTAACCGCAAGCGATACCGATATCTCTATTCAAAGCTTCATTCCTGTCGAAAACGGAGAATTCGTCATCGCCAAAGTCGAGAAACCGGGAAGTGTCGTGCTTCCAGCTAAATTCTTCGTCGAAATCGTCAAAAAACTGCCTTCGGATGACCTTGAAATCGAAGTCAAAGAACAGTTTCAAACGATGATCCGCTCCGGCTCCACCGATATTCAGATGGTTGGACTGGATCCGGAAGAATTCCCGATTTTGCCGACGATTGAACAAAGTGAATCCATCGCCGTTCCAGGTGATTTGCTGAAGTCGATGATTCGCCAAACCGTTTTCGCTGCATCCACAAGTGAACAAACGCCGATTTTGACGGGAACGCTCTGGAATTTGTCAGAAGGCCAGCTGAAATTTGTCGCAACCGACCGTCACCGGCTCGCCAGCCGTTCCGCAACGGTGGAAGCGCCGGAGGGCTATCGTTTCTCCAATGTCGTTATCTCGAGCAAGACGCTGAACGAGCTCTCGAAAATCGTTCCGGATGATCATACACATGTGGATATCGTTGTCGCCGACAATCAAGTTCTGTTCAAAGTCGGTAACGTACTATTCTACTCCCGTATTCTGGACGGCACGTATCCGGATACTTCCAAGATTATTCCGCAGCATTTCAAAACAGAACTCGTACTGCCAACGAAAAAATTGACGGATGCCATCGACCGGGCGTACCTGATGTCGCGGGAAGAGAAAACGAACATCGTTCGCCTCGTCACTTCGGAAGACGGAAGCATTGAAATTTCGTCCAGTTCGACGGAGCTCGGCCGAGTAACCGAACAGCTGGATGCGAAAGAAATGACCGGCGAACAGCTTCGCATTGCATTCAACTCCAAATATATGCTCGACACGCTGAAGGTCATCGACAGCGAATATATCTTTATTGGCTTTACGGGTTCTATGAGCCCGATCATCATTAAGCCGACCGACCACCCGCACAGCTTGCATCTCATCCTGCCGTATCGGACGACAGGCTAACCGAGGCTGGTCGTACTCATGCACATAATTACTGATGCACGTAGGATTACTGCTCGCCTATGCATCCAAGGAGAGAACGTGATGAAAGAAATCGGAATTTCAACGGAATATATTGCGCTTGGCCAATTTTTGAAGCTGTCGGATTGCATCGATAGCGGAGGAGCCTCGAAGTTTTTTCTGCAGGAGAACGAGGTTGTCATAAACGGAGAGCCGGATAACCGGCGCGGCCGCAAACTCTATGTCGGCGACAAGGTTGACATCAAGGGGCATGGCGTGTTTACGATTGTGAAACGGTAATGCGGCAACATGCTGTTTTTGCCGGCTATGACCGGGGGGCCTTACAGTGCGATTAAATTCCATCCAGCTGCTTAATTACCGCAATTACGAACAGATCGAACTCAAGACGGATAACCAAGTGAATCTGTTCGTCGGGCGCAACGCGCAGGGCAAGACAAATTTGCTGGAAGCGATCCTTGTGCTCGCATTAACCAAGTCTCACCGCACAAGCAAGGACAAGGAACTGATCGGCTGGCAGTCCAGCGAAGCTCGCATTCGGGGCGAGGTTGAGAAGCGTTACGGAACGGTGACGCTTGATCTTGCTTTATCCCAGCAAGGGAAGAAGGCTAGAATCAACGGACTGGAGCAGCGCAAGCTGAGCGATTTTGTCGGCTCGTTGAATGTCGTCATGTTTGCTCCGGAGGATCTGGAAATTGTAAAAGGTACGCCGGGCGTGCGTCGTCGGTTTCTCGATATGGAGATCGGCCAGGTGCAGCCCGGTTATTTGCATGCGCTCGGGCAATACCATAAAGTGCTGCAGCAGCGCAATAATTACTTGAAAGCGACGCTGCCGGGAAACGCCAATCCGGCCATGATGGAAGTTTGGAATATGCAGCTTGCCGAATACGGTGTTAAAATTGTGAAAAAAAGGCAAAACTTCATAGAGAAGCTCCAGAGGTGGGCACAATCCATCCACGCCGGTATTACCGCCGGATCCGAGGAGCTGACGATCGTCTACAAGCCCTCCTTCGAAAGCGATGCGAAAGAAGATGAATCTATTTTATTTGAGCAATTTATGATAAAGTTAACACAAGTCAAGGATCAGGAGCTTCGTCGCGGGATGACGCTCGTTGGTCCTCATCGTGATGACATCGCCTTCTTTATCAACGGCAAAGAGGCCTCGGTTTACGGTTCGCAGGGACAGCAGCGAACGACCGCGCTTTCGCTCAAATTGGCCGAGATCGAACTCATACATGAAGAAATCGGCGAGTACCCGTTGCTGCTGCTCGATGACGTGTTATCGGAGCTCGACCAGCACCGGCAGACGCAGCTGATTGAAACTTTCCAGAGTAAAGTGCAAACGTTCATAACGACGACGGGACTTGAGAGCGTCAATATAAGCAAACTGCATGACGCCAAGATATATAACGTTCAGAATGGCCATGTGGCGCTATAATACGCAAGTGACGAAGAAGCGGGGGGTCGGTATATGTACATCCATTTAGGCGGAGAGAAGATCATTCGTGCCGCGGAGCTCGTAGCGATTTTCGATATTTCAATCGAGCAATCCTCCAAGCTATCCAAGCAATTCGTCGCGCAAGCCCGCAAGCGGAAAGACGTTGAAATTATAGGAGAAGAAGAAGCGAAATCCATCGTAGTGACCGAGAATAAGATCTACTATTCGCCGATCTCATCTTCAACGCTGAAGAAACGTTCGCACCATTTTGCGACTAGTTAGCGTGTTAATCGGCAATCAGGATGCAAAGTGGCAAGTGGAATGTAGGCCCGAGCAGTCAGATAGGCTGACGATCAGGGCAGGATGCAGGCCCGAGCAGCGAACAAGGTTCGCGACCAGGGTAGTTGAGAGGAGCAGTGAAACCCAGCATGACATCGAATCAGCATACGTATGATGAAAGCCAGATTCAAGTTCTCGAAGGGTTGGAAGCGGTACGTAAACGCCCGGGGATGTACATCGGCTCCACAAGCGGCAAAGGACTTCACCACCTCGTATGGGAAGTCGTTGATAATAGCATTGACGAGGCGCTGGCAGGCTTCTGCTCGCGCATCGAAGTAATCATTCACGAGAACAACAGCATCACCGTTGTCGATAACGGACGCGGTATTCCTGTAGGGGAAAACGCGAAACTGAAGAAGTCGACGCTTGAAGTCGTCATGACGGTTCTTCATGCCGGCGGTAAATTCGGCGGCGAAGGCTATAAAGTATCCGGCGGTCTGCACGGCGTTGGTATTTCCGTCGTGAATGCCTTGTCCGAGTGGGTCGAAGTCACAGTTAAGCGGGAAGGCAAGATCCATCGCCAAGAATACCGTCGCGGCGCACCGCAATATGATCTGCAAGTAATAGGCGAGACCGAAGAAACCGGCACAACGACCACCTTCAAGCCGGACGGTGAAATTTTCACGGAAACGCTCGTTTACGAATACGAAGTGCTCCAGTCGCGGATCCGCGAGCTGGCCTTTTTGAATAAAGGAATCGAAATCGTGCTCATCGACGAGCGTACAGGCGCTTCCAACACGTACAAATACGAAGGCGGCATTATCGAATTCGTCAAGTATTTGAATCGGAGCCGCGAAGCGCTCCATGAAGATCCGATCTATGTCGAAGGAGCCAAGGACAATATTCAAGTCGAAGTGGCGCTGCAGTATAACGACAGCTACACCGAGAATATTTACTCCTTTGCCAACAACATCAATACGCATGAGGGCGGTACGCACGAATCCGGCTTCAAGAGCGCCTTGACGCGGATCATCAACGAATATGCCCGCAAGATGAACGCCATCAAAGACAGCGACTCCAATCTGTCCGGCGACGACGTGCGCGAAGGTTTGACGGCCATTATTTCGGTCAAAATCCCCGAGCCGCAGTTCGAAGGACAAACGAAGACGAAACTCGGCAACAGCGAAGTACGCGGTATTGTCGAATCGTTCTTCGCCGAGAAGTTCCAGGAGTTTCTCGATGAGAATCCGGCAGTCTCGAAGAAAATCGTCGAGAAAGGGCTGTCGGCTTCCCGCGCCCGCGAAGCTGCGCGCAAAGCGCGTGAGTTGACCCGCCGCAAGAGCGCCCTGGAAGTCAGTGCGCTGCCGGGCAAGCTGGCCGACTGTTCGTCCCGCGATGCGTCCATCAGCGAAATCTATATTGTCGAAGGTGACTCCGCAGGCGGATCGGCCAAACAGGGCCGCGACCGTCATTACCAAGCGATTCTGCCGCTCAGAGGTAAAATCCTTAACGTTGAGCGCGCTCGCTTGGACCGGATTCTCTCCAATACGGAAATCCGGGCTATCATCACGGCGCTTGGAACGAGCATCGCCGATGATTTCGACCTTTCCAAAGCACGGTATCACAAAGTCATTATCATGACGGATGCCGACGTCGACGGTGCGCATATTCGTACGCTCCTGCTCACGTTCTTCTTCCGCTACATGCGGAAGATCATCGAGGCTGGCTACGTGTACATCGCCCAGCCGCCGCTCTTCAAGATCGAACGAAACAAAGTCGTTCGTTACGCGCAAAGCGAAAAAGAGCGCGACGCCATCATCGCCGAGTTCGGCGAAGGCGTGAAAGTTAACGTACAGCGATACAAAGGTCTTGGCGAGATGAACGCTTCGCAGCTATGGGAGACTACAATGGATCCCGAAAGCCGGACGATGCTCCAGGTTACGATTGAAGACGCCATCGAAGCCGATAACATCTTCGAAACGCTCATGGGCGATAACGTGGAACCGCGTCGCGAATTCATTCAAGAGTTTGCGAAGTACGTCAAGAATCTCGATATCTAGCTCGCGTATCAGCCACGCGCAGCATACAAAAAAACAAGCCGTCCGGTATTCGGGCGGCTTGTCGTTATTTCAGTCGCCTGCCGTAGGCAAGGCAATACCGATGAATGCGGCGAAATACCGATTTATCATTCAGTTTGCGGAAGATAAAAGGGTCCGGCAATGTATTTACCTCCAGGATCCAAGGGCGGAACGATTCGTCGATGGCGACGTCGATGCCGATTTCTTTCATCCGTGGATAGCGGGTCTGCAGTTGTCTAGCTACAGACGTGCCGATCTCGGACAACCACATTTTGTAGCTGTCGGTTTGCGGCTGCGACAAGTGGGGATGCATCAGCTGATCGATAGACATGATAACGCCGCCGCTGTGATAGTTGGTGACGATCTTTTTCGGGTGGCTGAGACGTCCGATGATGCCGGTAGTTTCCCATTCCTTCTTCGGGTTCTGCTGGACCATGACGCGAATATCAAAGCGCAGCCCTTCATAAGTGAGGAGCGGTATGCCTTGCTGGATCAAGTAAGAACGGCTTCCGATCCGCTCCTGCAGCGAAGAAGCCATCATAGCGAACGAGGAGAAGCGCTGAAGGACCGTCCCCGACTGGTAGGTATAGTCCGTGTCCGAGAGCCTCTCTACTCGAACGACGCCAAGTCCAAAGGTCCCTTGGTCCGGTTTGACATACACCATGCCATGTTCGTCCAGCATGGAAGCCAGCTGCGGAATCTGCCAGCGCCGCGTAACCGGAATCCGCTCACGCAACGGCTCAGAAAGCAGCAGCACTTTCGTTTTCGCCCACTTGCTTTTTACGCGCTGGATGGCCAAAGAGGCACCACCTTTCATATTGGGATTGGGGTAGCAGGAATACCGTGCATGCAGGAGACACGGTCAGAAATCAATGGTATAATAGAGATAATGCCTATTTTTAGGTTTTCCGTTTTTACGACGATAATCGACGGCATAATCGTATTAGTTTATGGCGAAAAAACGGATTTGGAGCGTGTATCAACCCAAGACGATGAAGTTTTGGAAGAGTGAATGCATTTCAGGCAAGTTTCATGTTTGCAAACGTTTAAGGATAGCAAGAATGAGCCGAAACTATAATGGATTCTAGTATTGTTTGTCGATTATTCCTGCTCGTCAACGGCGTTGGCTTCGAGGCCGGCGTCATTGAAAGCTTAAACATAAGCAAACTCTAGGAGGTTTACGATGGCAGAAGAGAAAAGCCAGCAAATACGGGATCGCGATATCGGAACCGAGATGCGCGAATCGTTCATGGATTATGCAATGAGTATCATCGTCAGCCGTGCGCTGCCGGATGTCCGAGACGGCTTGAAGCCCGTACATCGCCGTATTTTGTTTGCCATGTCGGAGCTCGGCATGTCGCCGGACAAGCCTTATAAGAAATCTGCCAGAATCGTCGGCGAAGTAATCGGTAAATATCACCCGCACGGCGACTCTGCTGTATACGAGACGATGGTACGGATGGCGCAGGACTTCTCGCTTCGTTACATGCTGATCGACGGTCACGGAAACTTCGGATCGATCGACGGCGATATGGCGGCGGCCATGCGTTATACGGAGGCGCGTCTTTCCAAGATCGCAATGGAAATGCTGCGCGACATCAACAAGGAAACGATTGATTATGCGCCCAACTACGATGGTGAAGAACATGAGCCTACCGTGTTGCCGGCTCGTTTTCCAAACTTGCTGGTTAATGGCTTGACCGGTATTGCGGTCGGTATGGCTACGAACATTCCGCCGCATAACTTGACCGAGGTCATTGAAGGCGTTCAAGCGTTGATCCGCAATCCCGAGATTACGCCGATTGAACTGATGGACTATATCAAAGGTCCGGATTTCCCGACAGCCGGCTTCGTTATGGGGCGGCAAGGCATGCGCCAGGCGTATACCACCGGACGCGGCTCCGTTACGATGCGTGCCCGTGCAACCATTGAGGAGAATGGCGGCAAAGCGCGCATTATCGTACACGAGCTGCCTTACCAGGTTGTAAAAGCACGTTTGGTCGAGAAGATTGCCGAGCTTGTTCGCGAGAAGAAAATCGAAGGCATTACCGATTTGCGCGACGAGTCCGATCGCAACGGTATGCGGATCGTCATCGAGCTTCGCCGTGACGTTACGCCGACGGTCGTACTGAACAATCTATTCAAACAAACGCAGATGCAGATGAATTTCGGCTTCAACATGCTCGCGCTCGTCAAAGGCGAGCCGCGCACGCTTAATCTGCGTGATATTCTGTACTACTACTTGGAGCACCAAGTCGAGGTTATTCGCCGGCGGACGGAGTTTGACCTGAAGAAAGCACAAGCTCGTGCTCATATTCTGGAAGGCTTGCGTATTGCGCTCGATAACCTTGATGAGGTTATCCGTCTCATCCGTGCATCGCAAACGACGGAAGAAGCGCGCGAAGGCTTGATATCCCGTTTTGGCCTCAGCTACGACCAGGCGCAAGCGATCCTGGATATGCGTTTGCAGCGCCTCACCGGACTGGAACGCGATAAGATTGAAGCCGAGTACGCAGAACTGCTTCGCAAGATCGCCGAATATCAAGCGATTTTGGCCGATGAGCAGCTTGTTCTTCAGATCATCAACGATGAACTCGAAGAAGTGAAGGAGAGATTCGGCGACGAACGCCGTACGGAGCTGATGACCAGCGAGGAAGAGATTCTCGACGAGGACCTTATCCCGCGCGAAGATGTCATTATATCGGTTACGCATTCCGGCTACGTCAAGCGTTTGCCGGTTACGACCTACCGCAGCCAGAAACGCGGCGGTAAAGGCGTCATTGGCATGGATACGAAGGATACCGACTTTGTCGAGCATTTATTCGTTTCCAATACGCATCACTACCTGCTCTTCTTTACGGATAAGGGCAAAGTGTACCGGTTGAAAGCCTACGAGATTCCGGATCTCAGCCGGACTGCGCGGGGGACGCCGATCATCAATCTAATTCAGATCGAGCAAGGAGAGACGGTCAATGCCGTCATTCCGGTAGAGTCCTTCGAGCCGGACCGCTTCTTGTTCTTCGCTACCAAGAAAGGCATTGTCAAGAAAACGCCGCTTGATGATTACGCGAACATCCGCAAAGTCGGCCTGATTGCGATTAACCTGCGCGATGACGATGATCTTATTGGCGTCAAGCTGACCGACGGCAACCAAGAAATCATTATGGGAACAAGCCAAGGCATGTCCATTCGCTTCTCGGAGCAGGATGTTCGTCCAATGGGACGTTCGGCGACGGGCGTTAAAGGGATCAGTTCCGACGATGAGGACGAAGTCATTGGCATGGACGTCGTAGTACCTGAAAGCGAGGTCCTGATCGTAACGGCTAACGGTTACGGCAAGCGGACGCCTGAAAGCGAGTATCGCTCACAGACGCGCGGCGGCAAAGGGATCAAGACGCTCAACGTACAGGAGAAGAAGGGGCTTATCGTCAGCCTGCGCGTCGTGCAGAATGACGAGGACCTCATGATCATGACATCCTCCGGCACGCTGATGCGCATGAGCATGGCGGACATTTCGACGATGGGACGGAATACGCAAGGGGTCCGATTGATTAATATCCGAGAAGATGATTCCGTTGCTACCGTAACCCGAGTTGCCCGGAGCGAAGATGCGGACAGCGAAGACGACGATGATGATGTGGAAGGCAACGTAACTGATCTGACTTCAGACGAAACGTAGATCATCTGTGTGGTTGAGGCGAGTGACGTGGAGGAGAGACCTATGAGCATGGTATCAGTTTCGCAGGTTAAGCTTGGGGACAAAATCACGCAAGACGTTCTTACTCCGCTCGGTAGCGTGCTTTTCCATAAAGGAAAGATTGTTACGCCTCGAGAATATGAAGTTCTGCAGGCTTTTCTTGTTCCTCAAGTATCAGTGAACGGGACATCGGAGAAGAAAGAAGCAGATGAAACGACGAATGATAAAAACCAGGAACAAGCGAAGGAGACAGCGCAGCCTAAATCATCGCTGATTGAACAGTATGATCGCACGGTCATGCTCCTGAAGAGCGTGTTCAACCAAGTGATGAGTGGACAGGTATTGCCGATTCTTGAAATTCGCAATCAACTTGAGGCACTGCTGCAACAAAGCCAGGATTATAAAATCTTGACGTTCTCCCCGCAGAAAGTCGCAAGCGAGGATTATCTCTACCACAAGAGCGTGATGTCTGCATTAAGCTGTTATATGATGGCGCAGTGGAACGGATTGCCCAAGAAAGATTGGATGCAATCCGCTCTTGCTGGATTACTCCACGATATTGGCAATGCCAAAATCGATCGCGACATCTTGAATAAACCGACCAAGCTGACGCCCGAGGAAGCCGAAGATATGAAGCGGCATACTGTATACGGATACCAACTCCTCAAGAATGTTGCCGCAATCAACGAAGGAGTCAAACTGGCTGCGATACAGCATCATGAACGGTTTGACGGGAGCGGTTATCCGCTTGGCATCAGTTCAGAGAAAATCCATCCCTATGCGAAGTTTGTAGCAATCTCGGATATCTTCAATGCGATGACGATGAAACGTGCTTACCGCAATGCATCATCGCCGTACCT